>CBDIDK010000001.1:0-391928 GCA_965277575.1 Edaphobacter sp. | reverse complement strand
ACCAGCTCCCTTTCGGCCGCGGCAAGAAGATGCTCGACAAAGGCGTAGCCAGCGCCATCGCCGGCAACTGGCAGCTGACCACGACGGCGCTGGCTCGCACCGGCTTTCCGGTCAATGTGCTTCTGCCAAGCAGTTACATTTCGCCGTATGGGAACTCCGGCACGCTGCGTCCCAACCTGGTTCCGGGCGTCCCTCTGACTCCGCCAGGAGGTAGGACGATCGCACACTGGATCAATCCGGCGGCCTTCGCCGCTCCCGCAGCTGGGACGTTTGGTGACGCGCCGCGTGACCTCTTTCCAGGGCCGGGCACGTGGCAGGTCGATACCGGACTTGCCAAGACGTTTCCGCTCGGAGAGCGCGCTCGTCTGGAGTTCCGCTCGGAGTTCTACAACGTCTTCAATCACCCGCAATTAGGTCAGCCGCAGTCCACTTTCAACCCGTCGAACACCACCGGCTTCGGAAGCATCATCAATACGGTAAACCTGAACACAGCCATCGTATCGCCGATCACGCCTGTCGGCTCGGGAACGCCGCGCGAGATCCAGTTCGCGTTGCGTCTGGAGTTCTGAGGAAGTTGTGTCGGTTCTCGGATGTTCGGGGCGAAGCAAGAATCTAGTTAAACAGAATGAGGGTTTTCCTTATGCGACTTTTGGTGGTCGAAGACGAAGCCAAAACGGCTAAGTTTCTGAAGAAAGGGCTCGGCGAAGCGGGCTTTGTTGTCGACGTGGCTTCGGACGGCCAGGATGGGCTGGAGCTGGCCAAGAACGTAGAGTTCAACCTCATCATTCTGGACATCATGCTGCCAGGCCTTGATGGTTGGCAGGTACTAACGGGCTTACGGCAGGCGGGCAAGAACACGCAGGTTCTTTTGCTGACCGCTCGGGACGCTGTCCACGAAAGAGTGCGAGGTTTCGAGATTGGAGCAGACGACTACCTGGTTAAGCCGTTTGCGTTCTCGGAGTTGCTTGCACGCGTGCGATCCCGCCTGCGCCGAACACCGGCCCCGCCACAGAACGTGGTCCGCATGGCTGATCTTGAAATTGACCTTCTCCGGCATCGCGCCACTCGCGGCGGGCAGCGGCTCGATCTGACGACAAAAGAGTTTCTTCTGCTTTCCCTGCTGGCCCGGCGCGCCGGAGAAGTACTGTCCCGGACGGTGATTGCCGAGGCGGTCTGGGACATGAACTTCGACAGCGACACCAACGTAGTCGACGTCAGCATCCGGAGACTGCGCAGCAAGATGGATGACCCATTCGCTTCGAAACTGATCCATACTATTCGAGGTTCCGGTTATGTCCTGGAAGCCGACTAAAATACCAGCAAGCGTCTCACGGATCTGGCGTACGCTGGCATTCCGTTTGACTGCGGCCTATGCTTCGGCCGGACTACTCCTGGTCTTGCTGGCCACGTTGAGTCTGTATCTGGTGCTGGTCTCGGAACTGAATAAGAGCACCGAGCTGTTCCTGAAAGACAAAGTGAACGTCTTGCGCACCATGTTGCGTGAACGTCCCGAGGATACAGACGGCTTGCATGAGGAAGTCGAACTCGAGTCTGCATCCAGACGGTATGAGCAATTCTATATCTGCCTGTTGGATCAACACGGCAAGCCGCTGCTCATGACTCCGGGAATGACGGACCAACTGGACCTTTCAAAGTTCACAAGCCTGTTGACCGGCCACGGTGGATCGGCCATTCCGATGATAGGCAGGAACGGCAATTCCTTCCGTGTGATCGCCGCGACAACACAATTCGGAGACTCCCCAGATCGTCCGATCACGATTCAGGTTGCGGTTGACGTCTCCCAGAAGGAGGAATTGCTGAAGCGCTTCCGGCTGTGGTTTTGGGTCACCTCAGCTAGCATGCTTGTGCTGTTCCCCCTCGTCGGATACAAAATTGCAAGACAGGGCATTCGCCCGGTGGAAGAGATAGCGACAACCGCACGCCGTATCACCTCGAGCCATCTTGGGGAGCGCATCGTGGCAGAAGGCTATCCCTACGAACTGGCGTACCTGGCCCTGACCTTCAACAACATGCTTGACGGGCTGGAGAATTCCTTTGAACGGATCTCTCGCTTCTCTGCCGACATCGCACATGATCTGCGTACGCCCGTCAACAACATTCGCGGCGAAGCAGAGGTAGCGCTCGCGCGAGCTCGCACGATCGATGAATACCGGGATGCACTCGAGTCATCACTAGAAGAGGCGGTGCGCCTGTCCGATCTGATAAGCAATCTCTTGTTCCTGGCCCGGACTGAGAGTCCACTGACCCACTTGCGGCTGGAACCAGTCGATGTCGCCGAATTGTTAGAGGGAGTGCGGGAATATTACGACGCTTCGGCCGCGGATGCCGGAGTCTTTCTCACCAGCACCGGATCAAGTGAGCCGGTAATTGCTGAACTCAATCGCACACTGATCCAGCGGGCGGTTGGTAATCTGGTCTCCAATGCGGTCGCGCACACCCCCGAAGGGGGCACAGTAGCGATCAGAACTCATTCCGAAGCCGCGAACGTTTTGATTGAAGTAACCGATACTGGAGTCGGCATACCTCCCGATGCGCTGCCGCGGGTGTTTGATCGCTTCTTTCGGGTGGACCCGTCGCGATCCAAATCCTCAGGAGGTACTGGTCTCGGCCTTTCGATCGTTAGGGGGATCATGCAGTTGCACCGCGGCGATATACAGATCGCCAGCAAGCCCGGCGCTGGAACTCGGGTCACGCTTTGCATGCCAAGTAGAAGTCAGTTGGATCCGTCTCTCGACTGAGCCGCCGTCTGCGCGAATCTGCCCTGTCCTGGTCTTCTGGTTTGATGCTCACAAGACATCCGTCAACCCGAGCGAAGCGGAGTCAAGGATCTAAGCTTTTTGCGTGCACTGCAGCGCTGACGTGCATACCCTTCGGCTCGCTCCGGTCGGAACCATAGATAGAACATAGCTTCCGATAAACAAAAAGGCCCTCTCCCGAACTTTCCGGAGAGGGCCTTTTGTAGTTGAATACGTCTTTTAGTCGTCTAGGTCGGCAGTAATTCGCCCAGCTTTCTTGAAGGCGCTCGCAGGAAGAACCTTCTTCTCGCCAGGGTAGGGGGTCCTGAAGTTCGTGGCTTCGTACCAGTCGAGATGGTTGACGGTAGCCGGATCTTGGGAGTCCGGGATGTGTTGTTTGCCGGCAAAGACTTGCGACTTCTTCTTCATCCATCCAGCCCTGAGGGCCTTGACGGCAGGGCTATCAACCGCCTTGGCCTGAGCCGCGAACTTAGAAGGTGGAATCGGCTGAGCCGGTGTCTGTTTGACGCCTTGATTTAGCGGAATCCCATTCGCCACATGCGTCCACGGCTTGAAGTTATCCGCGGGCGGATTGTCGAGGAAGATTTCGCTCATCGGCGAGGCCGTCAGGTCGAATTGGTTCATGGGCTTCAGTCCAAGAATCTGCTCGATCGTGCGGGTCATGTTGACCTGAGTGTAGAAGGTGCTGTCCTCGGTTACGCCAGCCCCGGCGCCATCCTTTTTCACCTGCTGCTGAACGTACGGGCTGATGATATAGCCAGGGCTGCGGTGACCGTCGACGTGATCGACGCCGTCCTGCGCGTCGTCTTCCTCGACGAAGATGGCTGAGTCCTTCCAGATCGAGCTGTGGCTGATGGCATCGACAAAGCGGCCAAAGGCCAGGTCGTTATCGGCCTGCATGGCTTGCGCTGTCGGTGGTCCTCCGGTGTGGTCAGAGCTGATCCACATGAACTCCAGTTGAGGAACCGAGCCGCCTGCCACATCCTTATTGAACTCCTGCTGCCAGACATCGAAGCGGAACTGGTCGGGGATGCCCAGGTCGAACTGCGGGTAGTTCTGGACCGTGTTGTTAATAAGGTTCGGAAGCGGGGAGTGCGAGGCAATCGTGGCGACGTTGTAGAGCTGGCTCTCCGCGCCAGACTCGTAGGCCAATGTGTCGTTGTAGAAGTCAATCCATTGCGGCTCGGCGGTCGACCCGGTGGGTGTCAGGAAGGTGTTGTACTCGATGTATTCGCCGAAGTTCTTGAACGTTACACCTTGCTTCGCAGCCACGTCCCACAGGTGGCCCACTTTCTGGTAGGCAATCGCATCGCCGCCGTTCGAAGGGTAGTCGCGGAGCCAGTCCGGCGACTGGATGTCGTCGGAGTAGGGTGCCATGGCCTGAACAATCCAGTTGTGTCCATCAGCAGACTGCCGGCTCGGGTCGTAGAAGTTGTCGAAGAGCGGGAAGCGCTGCACGAGCGCGTGTGCATTGGGTGAGACTTGGCCGAAGGTTGTGTTGTCACCGAAGACAGCCAGGGAGGCGTCGCCATTGCCGCCGGCAACGTCGCCTAGCATCTGATCGTAGGTGCGATTTTCACGGATGATCACGAAGACATGCTTGATCTTGGACGGAGCGCCGATTCTCTCCGGAATTGCGAGCGGCTTGGCATTCTTGTTGCCTCCCGAGGCCGAGAAGATGTTTTCCGCCAGATCCCAGTGATTGTTCTGGAAGACTTGTTCTGTCAGCACCCCCAAAACACTGGATGTCGGTATGGTGACGATGCTCACGGTGCCAAGGTCCTGGTGCGTGTTGAGGTCGTTTACGCCGTGAGCGGTTGCGTACGAGTTCTCCGCCGTTTTCGTCGGAGGAGGCGCTACCGCGAAGCCTGTAGTGCCAATGCCCTTATCATTCGCAACGAGCAGCGCGCCGTCCGCAGCGTCCAGCACAACCGAACTCGGTGCATAGCCTACCGGGATCATGCCCACGAGCGCGTTCGAAGCGCCACTGTTGAGGTTGACCACGGCAACCGCGTTGGCGTTGTAAAGCGCGACATAGGCGATGTTTTTCGTTTGGTCGACGGCGATTGAGTTCGGCCCCGCACCATAGGCTGACCCGCTTTGCCCGGGTACGCCGATGGGCAGCCCAAGGTTGATCGTCTGCACCACCTGGTTGGTGCCTGTGTTGATCATCGTGATGGTGTCGCTATAGGTATTCGCGACCAGCAGTTTGTTGCCCCAGAAAGCCATACCGGTCGGGTGTAGACCGGTCGGGATGCTCTCGGTGACCGTAAACGAGGCCAGATCAACCACGGAAACGGTGCCGGTGGCCGTCGAGCCAGTCGGAAAGGCGGCGACGACCGGGGTGCCGTTGGAGTATCCCTGAAAGTCACTCTCTTTCGCGATTCGTCCGGCCTCGTTCGAGACGTACGCGGTCTTGCCATCCGGCGAGATCACGACGCTGTGCGGCACGTTGCCGACACGGATCTCCATACCCTTCACCGGCGTTGCCGCGGTAAGGTCGATCCTGGTGAGCGTGTCGTTGTTGTCCAGCACGGCATAGGCGGTCTTGTTATCTGGCGAGATCGCGATGCCGGTGGGATAGGATGTGTTGGCGCCGTCCCCGGTAAGCGAGACGGTCTGCCCGCAGGGAATCGCCGCGCTGCCCGTAGTTCCCGGGACGCTGGTTGGAAAGCAGGTGACGGTGGTCAGATAGCCGGCGGCGTTCACAGCCAGCGGCACGCTGACATGGGCGTAGTCGGAGAGCAGGCCCGTGGAGCTAACGCTGGCGATGCCAATGAAGCTGCCAGAGCCGGAACCGCCGTCCTGGCTGAACAGCAGGTATTTACCGTTTGCCGTATAGGTGATGCCAGTGCTGCTGCCGTCTCGATCCTTGCCCGCGGCCGCTGAGTACGTTTGCAGGACGGCGCCGGTTTGGGTGTTGAAGATCGTGACGGCCTGGGGGGCGCCCATCTGAAGGACGGCGGCGGTGTGATTGCCCGTCGGGTTCAGCGCGACGGCCTTGGCGCGGGTCGTCGTGCCGAGGTAAACCTGGGTGCCCGCGGGAGTGATGATCTGGCCGCTACTAACAACCCACGGGGTGGGCAGGGTCGACGGATAGTTCGGCCCCTTCGAGGCGTCCTTGTTCTGACCTACCGTGTAGGTCGGGAACGGCACGGACTGCGCAAACGCTGTCGCGCTGAGTCCTGCCGATAGCAGGCAGGCGAACGGGAGCAGACGGTTGATCGTCCATTGATTGCGAGTCACATCTTGAGACGTTTTGCTGAACATCGATAATCCCCCATGGTTATTCACGACACGAGACACGATTGTTGACCGATATACCCAGAGAGAAGCTAGATCTCCGGTCGATGGTTAGGAGACGAGACAAACAGACAAAGGCGACTGGCGCCGGCTATGTGGGCAGAGCGACACATGTCGATCGCCACGTGTAGTGCGGAGGCCCAGAATGGGCCTAAAACAGCGTGATATATGGAAGCCTGAATGCCCAGACCACTCCCACGAAAGGAGTATTGCAGGTGATTGCTGACGGGCTCATGACCGCTACATGACATTTCTGCAATGTTCGGGAGCCGACCTGGTTCCCACCGGCGTAGTCGTAGGTCGGGTAAGTTTTTAAGATCAAAGCGACTTCTACGACAAGCACGTAGGGATCACAGCACAACGCCGCCGGTCGGGGTTTAGAAGTTTCCCGAGGCGATGTCCTTCAACACCAGCTTCTCCAGGCTTAGCTCAGAGACCAGCCGCTTCAGCTTCGCGTTCTCCTTCGCAAGCTCCTTCAGCCTTCGTGCCTGATCCACCTTCAACCCGTGAGTGTACCGGGACATGCGTTACGCTGTGGACCTGAGACATCCGTTACAAGCCCCTTGCGGTAACAATGGATCGACTTGAAGGGCTTGAGAAGACATACGTCCAGTCGTCGAGGCCGTGGGAATGTGGGAATCCCGAAGGGATTTCCAAGGAGTGTGGGAAGGGTGGGAAGCCGGCTTCCCGGCTTTCCATGCTTTCCATACTCTGTCATTTCCATGGCCTGCTTCTCGCCCGGGAAGCGGTGTTTACAGCTACATAGACCAGCGCAATGGGCCGTGCTCGCGAGGAAGTGTTCGTCGCGATTGTTGTCGATGAGTGTATTGGCGATTTACACAAATGCGGAAGTCGCGCCGACTGAAAACTCGCTTAACGGGACAAGCTAATTGTGGCCAAGCATCAGGGCATAGCCTTCTTGAATCGCACAAGTGCTTGGCGTATGGTCATCAACGGATTGACTATGCGCCAGTAGAGGATCCCGGAATTGTAGTGAAACAGCGCTCATCACTCGCTCGGACGACAAAACTCGTCTAACCAGCGAGTATGTGAGATCTGCCATGACGAAGCTGCAACGGAAGAGCGACTCGGACCAACAGAGGCGTCCTATAAGTATCTAACGGTGAAGTTGATCGTCTGTCTCTTCAATCACGTCTTCGTTTGGAGGACCATGATTGCCGCACCGCGAGCAACGAAATACACCCGCAACATCAGGCGTCCCGTCAGGATCGTCGCGTCGCGATGCGCGGCCACAAATTGGGCAGATGTCCACATGGATTAACTGAACCGCTGCCGGGTTTTCCTTTGTTCTCGCTGTATCCATACGCAGCTACCGATCAGCGCGTCTCCAGTAAAGGTGTTAAACGATCTGGCGTATTCGGAATGCGCTCAAGGCGGGGGTAGCGGAGCGGGCCGACATAGGGGATGGTCACTACATCGCTCCGATCCCGCAGAGTAAGCCGAAGCGGAACAGCTGTAGAGTTTGCGATTTCGTCCTTTAGAGTCTCTACGGTGAAGTGCTGGCCATTTACCGCAACGACTTCTTCACCTGGCGCGAGCCCGGCCCGAAAGGCGGGACCATCCCACACGACCGAACGAACTGTGCCATTCCCGCGAAGTTGCGCTCCGATTGAGCTGTCTAGGTTTGTAACACCCGCTTCGTTCTCCGCTTGCAGGAAAGTCTCCGTTGGTGTTGGCCCGAAGGCAAGGCGCCATCCTGCGCGTTTGAGACCAGCCATGGCATCGGCGGTAGAACGCGCAAGGAGGTGCTGGTTCAGAAAACCTTTCCAGTCAGTTGGTACCAAGGAGTTCAGGGTTTCGCAAACATCGCCAAAAGTGTAGGTCGATGTGAATTCAGTGCGACCGCGCGTATCGAAGAATCCGCGGGCGAAGTCATCTAGCCCAATCCTCCCATCGCTGAGTTCACGAAGCCGAGCATCAACATCAAGCCAGAGCAACACGCCCTCCGGGTAGTAGTCTTCGCGGCGTTGCCAGTCACGCCAAGCCACAGACCGACCTGGCATGTAAATCGCGTCTAGCGTACTATCCGCGAGCGTTTTCCATTCCCTTCCAGGTCGATTCGAGACGAGCGCCGCGTCTAGTGCGAGTTTATCCAGTGTCTCCTGGACGGTACGCATACCTGATCGCGCGGCCAACACACGCCCCCAAAACTCTGTCTGCCCTTCATAGACCCACAGCAGAGAGGGATCGGTGGGTCGATTGAAGTTGGGAGACCAGAGCGCTGCGGGCTGTCGATAGCGACCGTTCCAGGCATGCACGTATTCGTGCGCGATCAAATCATCATTATTCAGCTGCTTACTGGCCTCTCTTAGGTAGTTGGCAGGTAAATTATCCTCACCTTCTTCCAAGTGCTCAAGGCCGCCTCCTGGCGACATCTCATCACTCAAGGAGACAAGCGCCTCGTAATGCGTGAAGGGCGCAGGACCGAAAACCTTCTCAGTCTGGCTCACTAATTAACGCAAGTGCCCCAGGGCTTCCGGCGACAGTGCAAGAGCGGCCGGTGAATCCGCTACTAAATCGAGATGCACAGAAGTGCTATCGGAAGATAAGTCCATCTGTTGTGCGTATTCTGCCGCATATATGGGGGCATCCACGAGACGATCGAGCGTCACCGGCTCAAAAGCGAGCGTTGCTTCAACCGATGATGCAGGCATCGCCGGTAAGGATCTCAGCGCGGAAAATGCTCGCAAGCCAATCGGAAGCCGGATTTGTGCGGCCACCGTGATGTCTCGCGTGTACCAACCTGCGGGATAAAGCAAGAGACGCTGCCAATGAATTTCAATTAGGTGAGGCCGAAGTTCTGCCGAGGCGTGTGAGGATAAGTAGTCGAAGGTCAGTGTGAGCGTTTTCGTTTTCGGTGGCACCGTGACGTGAAAAGCGTGAACATCGACCGAATCCCGACGCCAGCCCAGATCGGTGCCGCCCCCGCCCTTGATATGTAGGCCCGCGAGCTCGACGACGCTAGCTGTGGGTGCGTGGCTTGTGGTTTCCCATTGTGGGTAGAGGAGCGTCAACTCGCCCGCGCTCTGGACCGGAAGGACCTCGGTCGTACGAAATACGCCATGCGCCGTGTCAGTGGCATCGACCGTTAACTGCACTGTGCCCAAAAACGGTTTGTCCTGCGGTTCAGGTATTGCCGCAGGTAGAGATGCAGCGATCGGACCGACTCCGACTTGGGCAGACACAGAAACCGAAAGCATGAGTAAACCTACAAGCGTCTGAAAGCGCATTCTTGTTTGAATTGTTCCTTTCGTGGCACGTGTGACGTGAACTAAAACCTATCGATTGAAGTTGCACATTGCTCAATTGATCAGAACCGTAACTTGAGTTGTCGCAGCAGCTGTCGTGAGAGCTCCTGTGCCTTTTCCCGCACCGGAGATGGTGACTGTGTAAGCGCCTGCACTCGATTTGAGAGGGGCGGACGCGGTCCCATTCGAGCAACCACCGATAGTGAATAGACCTCCTGTGAGGAGGATCATGGCCATGAGAGATGGAAGATGCCGACGCCTCAGGATCAGGCCGCCGATCGAAAATGCCGCGAGCAGACCTGCGCCGGCTCTGAAAATCTGGCTTGGGTGGGCTGGATAGGGTTCGCTTACGCCCGCATGCGCCGTTGTTGATCCGATTGTTAGAGTCACTGGAGCCGAACCGTTGGATCCGAGTGTAACTGTCGACGGTGCAACCGAGCAGGTCGGTTGATACACCACCGCGCTAGAAGTGATCGAGCAAGTAAGTGCAACGTCGCCAACGTAGTTGTTCATGCCGGTGACGGTCACCGTGGACGCGTTGCCACTCGTGGCGCCTGAGGTAAAGCTGAGCGAGGAAGGCGATGAAACCAAGCCAAAGCCCGGCGTCCCTGCCGCTACGAGAATCGTAGTTGCAGCAGATGTCGAGGGCAGGTAGAGCGCATCGCCTGAATACATCGCCGTGACGGCATAAGAACCAGTAGACATGAAACTGATCGCGGCGGACGTGGCTGCACCGTTGGACAACGCGATTTGTCCCCCTGACGGAACACCATTCTCATAAAATTGAATGAAGCCGCTGGGTGGTGCGAGCGATTGCGACAAAGCGGTGAGGGTAGCGGTAACAGTCACTGTTTGTGACAAGGAAAGCGCCGTACCGCTCGAAGTGATTTGTAGAGTAGTCGCAGGTTGAACTGCGGCCTTGATGAAATTGGCCACATCGATCGATCCCCAGCCTGTTGTCTGGTCGTAGCCATCACCAACTGCGTAGCCTTCCTGGCCACCTCCAAGGGAGCTAGGGCCTGGGGTCGAATTATTACAATTTGAGGGTGTCGTGAGATCACAACTTGTGAACCCCGAGGACGCGAGCGTCACGTCGTGGAAGATCAGTGACGCCACAGAGGAGTTTGCGAGTCGATAGATGACCGGATTAAGATTGCCTTGAGATGCTCCTGCGGCGGTGTTTAGAAGCGCTGCAATGGCAGCCATGGATGGAGCAGCGGCGGACGTTCCGCCACCACCAAATGCACCAAACGTCGAAGGGTCCGACTGCTTTGCAACGGTGCAGTCACTGCGTTCACACACATAATAAGGATCGTGAACCGGCGAGGCACTGAGAGCGACGTCTGGCATGTCCCTATAACCGTCGTTCGGCACACCCGGACCAACCTGCCATGCTGGCTTGGTCACGTATAGACTAGCGCCACCACCACCAGCTCTCACGAGGTAGGTCGTGGTTCCGTTCGTCGTGTCCACCGGGTCGTTCCATGCACTTTCAGGTATGTAGCTAAGGGCCGACGCCTTCGTTGTTCCGTTATTCTTTTGAGACCAGTACCTTGTTGGGTCGGAGCCCTCGTTGAACTCGGTCCCGCCAACGGCGACGTTGTATATCGTGGACGCAAAGCCATTGACCGCCTTACTCTGCTGCGTTGGCGCTGCAGAACCGTGGTCATCACAATCGGCAGCCCCGGCGTCACCGCCAGAAACGAAGACTGATGTCATGTTGGCTGCAGCGGTCGACCAAACATCCGTCCAGAACTGGATTTGTCCTGAGGTCAGGTTGGCTTCGCAGGCGCCGAAGGACATGGTCACTACGGGATCTTGAAGCACATTCACTGCATAAGAAGCAGCGTCGTAGATTGATCGGTTGCTATTTCCTAAAACGAGGTCCACCGTGGCTCCCGGCGCGGTTCCGAGTACACGCTCCAGATCGAGTTCCGCTTCGCCTTCACCCTTGCCATAACCCGGGTCCGTGCCATCCGCAAAGATGACATTGTATGAAGGCGAATAGTTACTGATGCCGGCGAAGTAGGCTTGCACCTGAGTGAGGTTGGCGTCGGAATCGCCTAGGACTGCGATGTGCTGGGCATTACTGCCGATTGTGGCACCGGTGTTTCCAGCATTGTAAGTAGGGGTTACATCGTAAATAACGGCGAAGTCAGCTGGAGTGATGAAGTGGTTGCCCTGCGAGCCGGTGAACAACGGTTTGGCGTTCTCCGCTACGAGACCACCGATCGCTGCGACTACAGGCACAAGTTGCCCCGGCACCTGAGGCTCACTATCGGGTGCCTGCCTCAGACCCTGAGCGGTCGTGTAGTTGTTGAAGTGCACGCGCAGGGCCGACTCGACGGCAGTCGTTGTACCTTTTAGTTCGAGCGTCATGTGCGTAGGTGATAGCTTTCCGACTGTGAGGCCTTCGGATTGGGCCCACGCCTTGATCGCTTCAATGTCGTGCAGCGTTGGTCCATATAGGGAACCAATCCTGCTTGGCGCGACAGATTGATGGAAAACTGGCGAGCCTGGTGTTTGCTGATCAGCTAACAACTGTTCGAAGGCAGCTTCCACATCTGGAGAACGCCGTAATAAGAGAAGAATTTGAAGGGGGGCAACGGAACTCACAGGAGTCGCTGAGAGGTTCGAAGGTCGCGCCCATGAAGGAACGTGTCCGGGCAATCCGGACATGCTCATTATTTGGCCGTCTGCGACGCGATCTACCTGTGGAGGCGGGCGCAAAGTGGTTACCCCGGAATTGGTTGAGGGGGATGTCAAAGATTGTGATGCCACGCTCGTGCCGATGTTCTGTGCTTCAATCGGGCAGCTGGATATCACTGCGAAGAGTGTGAAGCAAATGAGGATAGCGCGACCTGTAAAGGCCGCATCTCTTCGCGTGTACTTCATCGTGTCTTTCTCCTGTTGGCTATATATTTTTGTAACGGGCGTCGAAAGGGTGGACTATCCCCGGTTTGCTGCCGATCATTGTGCTGCGGACGAACCAAACATCTGCCGCCATTGCGCTTCGTAGGTCGGATTCCGGATTGTGGAGCCGTGATATGGATTCTTCGCCCCTGCCTCTTCGTCACCCGTCAAGCCTGCACTGAAGAGAAGAATGTGCTGGGGCGGTATCCGCAATGCACGATATGCGTTCGCAATCCACACTGTCGTGTTTTCTTGGATATGTCGTTCGGCCCACCATCGGTCCATAGGTGTTGCAGACGCCTGAAACAGCCACGGTGCCGGACGGTGGTCTCTTCCAATGTTGTCCCATGGGCTCGAAAAGAGAACTACTCGATTTACTGGATACGTTTTTGCGATGAAAGCCGCCATCCCCGCTCCCTGCGACAAACCCGAAACGAGGATGCGAGACCACTGTGGATGACCGTCCTGGGTCAGATACGTTGACCAGCCTGCATTCGGGTGCTCATGGTCAAGGAACCGAAGCGTGTTGACCAGCCGACCCTCAATCGACTCTGCATAAGAGTTGCTGACGGGAGCTTGACCCCGCCCAAAGGAACGCATCGAATGAAAGCCAGCGAAGCAGTTTGGGTCCGGATTCTTGGGACACAGTTCCGTTCCAGCAGGAACGTCGTCATAGCTGAGACCAATCACCCGGTATCCCTGGCTCGCAATAACATTCAGCAGGTGCAACGCGTTAAGCGGCTTACCGTGAGTCCCCGGCAGAAATACAGCGAGAGGAGCGTTTGTTGCTCCGGAGGTTGGTGTGAGAACGACGTTTGGTTCATCGAACTGCTGCACGGCAGGATCAATCTGCGATGGTCGACTGGTTTCTTGCGTGTCTGAGTTCTGTCCTAGGCTTGTGGAGGCATTCAAGCCGCAGCATATCGAGATTGTCATCACGTAAAGCAAAGTTTTCATCGTCTCTCCAGCGAAAGTGTTCTAGGGAAGATTGCGTTTGAGAGTGGCGAGCGCTGAAGACGAGCCAGCCAGCGCTTGTGCCACCAGGCGACCGTTTTTCGATCGGGGTCGGTTCACATAGTCATCGGCGAGACTGCCAGCCGATGCGTTAGACAATCCCAATTCGCTCAGTCTCTTCACAGTCGCCTGATGAGAGAGCATTGCGTTGGTCGTCGTTCCGCCAATGCGCGCTGGTGTCGGTATGAGGCGCCGATCGCCTCCCTGCAGCACCGGTCCTACCTTGCAGTTCAGCAACGAAACAGCAATCTTCCCACTCAGCAAGCGCGGTATGCAGCTGCCACCGCTTGCACAGTAGGTCTGAACATTCTTGTCATCTCGCTCGATGTCGACAGGGAGAACCTTTCCCTTTTCCCAGTGATTGCCAAGATCATCGGTAACGGGTGTTAGAACGCGGACTTGACACTCTAAACTTTCGGAGGCCCTTCCGTAAATTGGCCAAAGCAGACCTGAGGCGGCCAACACGGTGATTGATTTCATCACTCCATATCGAGAAAAACCGAAGGCAATGAGTGCGCCTTTCTCTCCTCTGCTCGAAGAGAATGCACTCGTACTTTTTTGAGTTGATAAGCCTCTTCGTTGAGCGATTTCGTTCACCTCCTTGGTCGAGAACTGGGATTCGGGAAACGACAATCCGTACCTCCTACCCACTATCATCATTATCCGCATCTCGCGTATCCTGGTGAAGCGAGAGAGCATCGTACGATAATGGATCACAGTCTTGGCCAAGACGGTATCGCAACAAACCTGCTCGGGAAATATCTGCGGGACAAGAGAACCAAAGCAGATCCAAGCACATTAGGTTTGTCTCTGGGGCGGCGGCGCACTCCTGGTCTGCGCCGCGAAGAAGTGGCTCAACGTGCCAACATCAGCACGGCTTGGTACATATCGCTAGAGCAGGGTCGTGGCGGATCGCCGTCCGCCGACTTGCTCGATAGGCTCGCTCAGGCGCTCCTGCTGACGGATCTTGAACGAGAACACCTATTTCTCATCGGCCTCGGCCGCGCGCCCACGCTGCGCTATGAGGAGACCGAAGAAGTAGAGCCTCGACTTCAAGTCATACTTGATTCATTATCCCCGTCTCCAGCACTCGTCAAGACAGCAAAGTGGGATGTAGTCGCTTGGAATCAGGCGTGGGCTACGTTCGTGCCAGGCTACGCGACACTCAGTCCTCAACAGCGAAACATGCTGAGATTTTGCTTCTTGAATCCTCTCGCTCGAGATGTTTTTAACGACTGGGAATGTTTCGCGCGCTACGCGGTGGCAGTGTTTCGCGCGGAGTCCGCACGTGCGGGCGCTTTGGAACGTGTGGCCGCTCTGGTTGACGAACTTCTACGACTAAGCCCCGCGTTTCACGAGATGTGGGGCGATCAAGAAGTTCTTGCCACAAAAGGTGCGACCAAACGATTGCGACATCCTGTTCTCGGCGTCATGCCGTTCGAAAGTTCTACATTCGCAATAGACGGTCGACAGGATTTAATACTGGTGGTTTCCTCGCCTGTGCTTGCATCTGATGCAGAGCGTATACGTAAACACATTCGATCGTCAAAACTCTAGCTCAATGAAGAGTATTCTGTGCCAGTGGCCGTCATTACTATTGACCTCATTTCTTTCACTTGGTCAATCGATGCGAGACCGAGCTCTCGCCGAGACTCACCATCGTGTGCTTCACCACCCCAGTCGTATGAGCTACGAGCTGTAGCCATCCTATGCTGACGCACGTACGGGTGACCTTTCCCCGGCATTGGCGAAGTTACAGCGCATCTTTAACGGCTCCAGCTTTGGGTAGCTGGCTCGAAACCACGAGGTTATCGCGGCAGCGAATCTGAAAATGGAGCATGATTGTTTAAGCCGCAAATCGCCGTACGTTGGCTTCTCGGAAGCGATCCGGCTAGGCGTTCCCACCTGGCGAGAAACAGGCCGATGCACTCATTGACAGCTCAGAGCACTCTTCTCGCAGCTCTGAAGCGAAGCTCTTCTGAATCCAGTTCACCGATCTCCATGTCTCGAAAGAAGACTCTATAGAACCCCGGTGTGACCAACTCAACTCCCAACTCTTCGAAGCGAAATACCTCGCTGATGAAGATTCTCTTCTTGTGCCAGCTAATGTCGCCGCTATTGTTAACTCGTCGCAGTTGGAGACCCTTCGGATAGATGAACTCCGGCAACTTGCTCGGCAGTCGTATGGCGCTCGGGACGTAAAGACTCGCGGGTACCTGGTTGTTCAAGCCCTCATGCGGGCGCTCGTTGTTGAACACGTGGCGGAAGTTATCGAACCGGCTCTGCTGTGCTCGAAGGGATACCGCAGGTGGTTTGGTCGTGTCCTCCTTCAACGTGCGATGCATCCGCTCGTGGCGGCCGTTTTGTTGCGGTCGACCTGCTTGGATACGCTCATGCACAATTCCGAGTTTCATCCATCCGAGCGAGAGCTTCGACAGCCCTAACAGCCCGGTACCCGCAAACGGTGCGCCGTTGTCTGTTCTGATTCGCGCCGGCATCCCGTACTCGCGCATCGCTGCTTCGCAGATCGCCCGGACTTGGCTTAAATCCATGCGCGAAACGATCTGGCAACGAATTAAATATCGGCTGTGCGCGTCCGTGATGGTGAATGGATCGCAGCGCTTGCCGTCGCCGGTAGCGAAATACCCTTTAAAATCCATGCACCACAGTTGATTCGGACCGGTGACCAGCGAGAACGGCTCTGAACATGGCGTGGTGCGCTTCCTCTTCTTTTGAGGACTGGTCAGGCCTGCGCGGCTCAGGATGTTGCCGAAAGTGCTAGCCGCAGGCCACACCACGTCCGGCTGTAGCATTTCCAGCCTTGCCTTCAACTTACGAGCGCCCCACGACGGGTGCTTCGCCCGAAGCACAAGAATCGTGTTCTCGATGGGCTCGAGCGTCGCGTGCGAGCAACTATGCGGCCGACTGCTTCGATCCACGAGTCCTTCCGGCCCTGCCTCGTTGTAGCGGTTGATCCAGCGGTAGGCTGTGGGGCGCGAGATCCCATAGGCGCGGCACAGGTCCGCTACCGACATCTCTTCCTTCTGATAACTCGATAAAAACTGCAGGCGTTGATCCATGATCCGAAGCTCTTTCCAGGGCATACAACATCGTCATATGTGTCCAATTGCTGAGGATTCGTAACCGTCGCGCTCCGCTGTAAACCATGTCTCCGGTCTGTTTTGTAACGGAAGTGCTAAGTACGCTCAGGGCTCTGCCCCACGCGCGGCGCAAGGGGTGTCCCGCATAATTTTCTCCGAAAATCACTCGATTCTCTCGCCCTACGGGTGGGAGATACCCCTCCCCATTGCGCCTTGCTACCCCCGCTCTTCGCCAGGAGGCGTTCGGCATGTATGTACCTGCCACTTGCCCATTCACGGCAACAGCAAGGGCAACAGCCCAACAGGAGGAACCACCCATGAACACCGCAACCGTTACCGCCACCGCAGCCACCGTCAGCCCCTTTATCCAGAACCTCCAACAGCAGCAGCCACAGAAGCCGCAAACCTCGAAAGAGGCCATTGCAGCCAATGTGAAAGCCCTTATCGAGCAGTTGGAAGAGGGACACAGCGAAGGTCTAACCGCATACCTCACAGCGATGGGAAGATTTCACAACTACAGCTTCGGGAACATCTTGGAGATCGCACGGCAGAAGCCGAGCGCAACACGCGTTGCCGGCATGTATGCGTGGAACCAGCTAGGCCGCAGGGTTAACAAGGGAGAAAAGGGCATCCGCATCTTGGCACCCATGACAGGCGTTCGTCGCAAAAAGGACGACGAAGCCACCAAGGATGTTCGGAAGCAGAATCAGTCCGTTCTAGTCGGTTTCCGTTCCGTCTATGTCTTCGATGTCTCGCAGACCGAAGGCTTGGAGCTTCCAGAGCTTTCCAGCCGTGTCAGTGGCGATGTGGGAGAACGCATGGAGCGTCTACTCGACTTCCTCGCAGCCCAGGACATCTTGCTTGAGTTCAAGGAAAGCATCGCCCCGGCGTTGGGCATGAGCTACGGAGGCAAGATCGTTTTGCTTCCCGGCCAGACTCCAGCCGAGGAGTTCAGCACCCTTGTTCATGAAGTCGCCCACGAGATGTTGCACAAGGCAGAGCGGCGCACCGCTACCACCAAGGTAGTGCGTGAGACGGAAGCTGAGGCAATCGCCTTTGTAGTCGGCAAAGCCATTGGCCTCGACACGGGCCGAGCGTCGGCGGATTACATTCACCTGTACCACGGCAATGCGGCACTGCTCACCGAGAGCCTTGAGGTCATCCAGAAAACGTCAGCCGTCATCCTCTCCGCACTCGAGACGCCCGTAGAGGAAGATTCGACAGCAGAGCCGGAAACTGGAGGCCAGTCCCAAGACAACTAAGCCCCCTCTATGGGCGGACGGCATGATGCCGTTCGCTCCCACGCCCCCGAACCACCAACTGCACAAGGAGAGTCACCATGAACACCACCGCCGCCACCGAGTACCGCAACCTTCCCCTTAACGTCCTCATTCCATCTAAGACCAACCCGCGTCGCATAATCGAAGACGACTCGCTCAGAGAGCTTGCCGAGAGTATCAGCGTTCACGGAGTTCTTGAGCCTCTAATCGTTCGCCCTGTCACTGAGCGGGATTTTGAGGTTGTCGTCGGAGGGAGGCGTTTCGCCGCTTCCAAGAAAGCTGGCAAGGATGATGCGCCATGCAGCATCCGCAACCTCACAGATGCTCAAGTGTTGGAGATTCAGCTAGTCGAAAATCTACAGCGTCGGGACGTCCACCCGTTGGAGGAGGCGCAGGGCTTCCATGGGCTTCTCAATCTGGAGGAGCCGAAGTACACCATCGAGCAGATCGGAGCCAAGGTGGGCAAGGCACCCGCCTACGTCGCCAGTCGTGCCCGATTGACTGAGCTTATTCCGGCAGTGGTCGAAGCGTTCTATGCCGATGAGATCGGCGTTGGACACGCTCTGCTACTGGCGAAACTCCAGCCAGCCCAACAGGAAGCTGCCCTCGCAAGTTGTTTTCGTGAGGATTGGGGCGGAGCCGCAGGGAAGGCCAAGCGCATCGTTCTCCCAGTCCGGCATCTCCAGTATTGGGTAGAGCATAACGTCCTCTTGCTCTTGAAACAGGCACCGTTCAACAAGCGGGATGCACAACTGCTACCCGCCTCCGGAAGCTGTGTCGATTGCCCTAAACGGACAGGACACAACAAGCTACTCTTCGCCGACGTAAGTGGGAGCGCGGACGCTTGCACCGACCCCCTCTGCTATGCGGCCAAGCTGGAGGCGCACGTTCAGAACCAGATTGCAGCCAAGCCGGAGATCGTGCAGATCAGCACGGCTTACGGCAAAACGCAGGACGGCAGCAAGATCATCACGCGCAGCAAGTACGTTGAGATTCGCGCAGACAAACCCGATACCCCGGAGAAGGCCAAACAGCCGGAATTCAAAACGTGCAGGTTCATCGCCGAGGCCATCGTATCCGAAGGCATCGACAAGGGCGAAGTGCGGAGGGTTTGTGCCGAAGCGGATTGCCCGATTCACCATCCCAAGAAGCAGTCCACCAAGGCCGGTACCAGCTTCAAAGCGGAGCAGGACAAGAGCCGGAGGGAACAAGCATTGGCGAACGCTACGGGGATACGTGTCCTGCAAACCATCATCAGCGCCGTTCCGGTTCGATTGATGAAGAAGGATTTTCTCTTCATTGCCGAACAGATGCTCCCCTTGCTTGACGACAAGCGGCTGGAGATGGTCGCCCGTAACCGTGGCATCCGAGCGAAGGAAGGCGAGTCCGCAGCCAAGCTGCTATCCGCTTTTGTCCGCAAGGCCGAGGAAGGCATTATCGGCAAGCTGATCGTCGAAGCCATCATCCTGCTTTCGGCCAGCAAGCAATCGGACGGAGGTAAGATTCTCCGCGCCGCAGCCCAGGCGTACAAGGTGGACACCGATGCGATTGCTCTCAAGGTCAAGCACGAGTTCGCTGCGAAAGCTAAAGCCAAGCTGCCGCAGAAAGCCGAAGCGAAGCCGCCAGCCGCGAAGGCAAAGAAAGCCGCCTAGCCAAAGGGGCGCGGGGTCTGCCTAACGGTAGATCCCGCGCTATATCTTTTCTAACTCCAGATCGTCGGAGCATCGTCGCAAACCACAAGGGATTCCTCATCGTTCCGCACGTTGCCGACACGAGAGTTCGCTTTCCATGCCCTCATCTTCTCAGCAGGGAAAGGCCTCAGCAGATCGAGCGGCAAGGCCTCAGCTTCCGCCGGCTGGAGCCAGCGGTCGTAGTCCTTCGGCTCGATAATCACCGGCATTCGGTCATGTAGCGTCTCCATGATTTCGTTCGGGTCGGTGGTAATGATGGTGAACGTCTCCAGCAGTGTGCCGTTCTCTTCCTTCCAGCTTTCCCAAAGACCAGCAAAGCCGTACTGACTACCATCGAGCATCCCGATGGCGAACGCTTGCTTGGTCTTAGCGCCGATCTTCTGCCATTCATAGAACGCATCGGCAGGAACCAGGCATCGCCGCTTCTTGATCGCCTCGCGGAAGGATGCGGTGGTGACAATGCTCTCTGCGCGAGCATTGATGCGCTTCACTCCGTCTCGCGCATCCCGGGCCCAGAAGGGCACGAGTCCCCACCGCATCAGGACGATTTCCCTCTCACCCGACTCCGGCGAGAGCCGCACTACGGGCTGAAACGTCTGCGGCGCGATATTGAAACTTGGTCCGAACTCCAGCAGCTGTTCGGGATCAACGCCAAACCAGTCAGCTATCGCTTTCTTCGTCGCCCGTCGAACATAGCGTCCACACATTAGGGTTGTCCTCGGCACGATTTTATAAGAGCATCAACCGTCAAGAACCGCCGTATAGGTAGTGACCTCGCTCTCAAGACCGCAAAGTGCTAACAAGAGCCGAAAGCGCGGCGGTCTTCTGCCGTCGACTTGGATAGTAGATAAAGAAGCCGGGATACGGCTGACACCAGTCCTCAAGCACACGGACGAGCCTTCCGTCTGCAAGATGCGTACTGACTTCCTGTTCGGCGACGTATGCTAGTCCGACACCTTCAACCGCACCGCGAATTACGAGTTCGAGGTCGTCGACGACCAGCGATCCTGTCACTGCTACCGAGAGTGATTTTTTCCCTTTTTCGAACTCCCAGCGGTACAAGCCTGTCGAACCATGATGGAAGTTGATGCAGCGTTGTTGCACTAAATCGCGTGGCGTCTTAGGCCGTGGATAAGACTCGAAATAGGCGGGAGAGCCTATGATTGCCGCTCTCTGGTCCGGCGAAACGCGGACGGCGATCATGTCTCTCTGAATGTATTCGCCGAAGTGAATGCCGGCGTCGAAGCCTTCGGCGACGATATCTCTGCGATTGTCATCGGTGGTCACGTCAAGAATGAGATCCGGGAATTCGCGCCTCAGCTTGCCGAGCTTGGGCGCGAGCACCGAAGAGACCGCAAGGCGAGGGAGCAGAAGTCGAATGCGTCCCCCAGGTTTATCTCTGCCTCCTGAGATCTCCTCCAGAGACTCACCGACTTCCGCTAGAGCAGGTTTCAACCGGCTCAGAAGCTGCTCTCCTGCTTCCGTCAACGCCACACTTCTGGTAGTACGTGCGAGCAGACGCATGCCCACCTCCTCTTCCAGACTACGCATCGAGTGACTGACCGCCGAGGGTGATACACCCTGACGCTTTGCGGCTCGCGTGAAACTGCGTTCTTCGGCAACGAGGAGGAATGTTGAGAGCGAACTTAGGTCGCGCGGTAGCATTTGTGAATTGTACTCACAAGAGCGTACTGATTTATAGGGATTCTCAAAGTGCTCCACTTACGTCACTCTGAATATATGACGCGGTAGGTAACCGCAGTCACAACAAAGCGAAGGAGTCAGCCATGCCCCACATCATCGTCAAACTCTGGCCGGGAAAATCGGAGCAGCAGAAGACAAAGCTGGCGGATGAGATCACGCGAAGCGTGATGAGCACGTTGGACTACGGCGAGGAATCGGTGTCGGTGGCGATTGAAGAGATCGAAGCAAAAGACTGGGCTTCGCAGGTGTACCGGATCGACATCGTTGGCCATGAAGACGAGCTCTATAAGAAGCCGGGCTATACGATCTAGCCCTTGCAAACACAAGCTCGGTGAACCGAGGAGAAAACATGAAGCAACCTAACGATAATTCGAGAAGAACTTTTCTACGCCATTCCGCAATGCTTGGCGCGGGCGCAGCGTTTGCACGTTCAAACAATGTACTTGCCGAGAAACCAGCGAGCCACGGAACCGGCCCTTATCCTACCGACGCAATGGCAGGCTATTCCGAGACTGGCCCACTCAAGCCGATGAAGCTGCAACGCCGTGCTCTCGGAGCAAAAGATGTCGCAATCAGAGTTGACTATTGTGGAGTTTGTCACTCTGACATTCACACGATTCATGGAGATTGGGGGAAAATCCAGTATCCGCAGGTTGTGGGTCATGAACTTGCCGGCACCGTGGTCGCGGTTGGATCGAGTGTAAGCAATTTCGATATTGGATCGCGTGTTGGCGTTGGGACGATGGTGGACTCATGCCGACACTGCCCTGAGTGCCTTCGCGGTGCTGAGAACTATTGTGAGAACGGCAACACCCAGACCTACGGTTCAAAAGACCGTGACGGGTCGATCACACAAGGTGGCTATTCCACATTTGTCGTTGTAGATCAGGACTTCGTACTCAGCATCCCCAAGGCGATCGACCTGGCAGAAGCAGGGCCTTTGCTGTGCGCCGGTATCACAACCTATTCACCTCTTCGCCATTGGGGTGTCGCATCTGGGAAGAGAGTCGCGATAGTCGGATTAGGCGGTTTGGGGCATGTGGCTGTTCAGTTTGCTGCCAAGATGGGCGCAGACGTGACCGCTATAACAACGTCGCCGGGGAAGGAAGACGATGCACGTCGCTTCGGCGCGAAAGACGTTCTCATCAACAGGGATGGAGCCGACTTTTCGAAGAATAAGAGGTCGTTTGATTTCATCCTCGACACAATGCCTTACCAGCACAATTTAGACATACTTCTTCCGCTTCTTAGGCGGGATTCCATTATCTGTCGCGTAGGTGTTGGGAAACTGATAACCCCTAACGAGTACGGGCAAATGACCACAGTGATCTCAAGAACTGCAATAGCGGGATCGAATACTGGTGGCATACGGGAAACTCAAGAGATGCTGGAATTCTGCGCTCAGCAAGACATCAAACCGCAGATCGAAAAGATACCGATGAGCGGGATAAATGATGCCTGGGCCAAGGTCATAGCCAAACAGGCTCGGTACCGTTATGTCCTCGACATGAGCGTGAATGGGTAGCGGGATTAGTCCATCCTAAAGCTGTTTAGCAGGAATGATTCAAAGGAGATACACATGGAAGTCACGAGAATTGGAACGCAGGCATCAAGCAAGGGACCGGAAGAGTGGTTCACGGGAACGGTACGGATCGACCCACTCTTTACAGCCCCTGACCCGGCGCTGGTTGCCGGAGCCAGCGTCACGTTCGAGCCAGGTGCGCGAACGACATGGCACACACACCCGCTAGGCCAGACCTTGATCGTCACAGCGGGCTGCGGATGGGCACAGAAAGAAGGCGGACCAATCGAGGAAATCCACCCCGGAGATATAGTGTCGTTTTCACCAAACGAAAGGCACTGGCACGGTGCTACTCCCACCACAGCCGTGACGCACATCGCCATCCAGGAGAAGAAAGATGGCAAGTATGTGAATTGGATGGAATACGTGACTGACGAGCAGTATCGACGCTAGGAGGTTTCAATCAGAATTCTCCGGATACAAGGAAGGCATGATGCTCACCACAACCAACACAGATGTCACGGATGCTTCGGTTTCGATATCGAAGAATTGGAGCGCGGTCGGCTCCATGGCGATGTGCGTCGCGCTGCTCATAGCGGCAGAGTTCATGCCTGTCAGCTTACTGACTCCAATCGCAAACGATTTGCACGCGAGTGTCGGCATGGCGGGACAGGCAATCTCTATCTCCGGTTTGTTTGCCGTCGTTACCAGCCTGTACATCGCAACCTTCGCAGCTCGGTATGACCGCAGGTATGTGCTGATTGGACTCACCGGTGTCATGCTCCTCTCTCTCGTTCTGATTGCGCTTGCACCAAGCTTCTTCATTCTTATGGTCGCGCGGGCTTTGCTCGGCGTCGTAATTGGAGGCTTCTGGTCGCTCGCAACCGCAACTGTGATGAGGCTTGTTCCTGAAGACGCTGTTCCCAAGGCGCTTGGCATTGTTTATATGGGCAATGCGCTGGCTACTGCCTTTGCAGCGCCGATTGGCAGCTATCTTGGTGGAATCATCGGCTGGCGCGGCGTGTTCTGGGCGCTTGTCCCTCTTGGCGCAATCACGATGGTATGGCAGTGGATCAGCCTGCCCTCCATTCCGCGTCAAGCAGCCAGTCCCGTGAGCAGACTCTTCGGACTTCTCAAGAGACGCAAAGTTGCCTTTGCCATGGTCGGGGTAATGCTCACCTTTGCCGGAGCCTTTGCTACCTTCACGTATCTGCGCCCGTTCTTGGAGACAAGGACGCATGTAACGCTGACGGAGCTCTCGCTTCTCCTGCTCGGACTCGGCTTAGCAGGGTTCGTCGGGACATCGGCCGCGAGTACGCTGGCGAAGCGCCATCTCTACCTCATGTTGGGATTACTGCCGGTGTTGCTGGCATGTGTGACGATTTGGATGCTGCTGGCACAGCACATTCTTTGGTCTGTCGCACTTGCGATGATTGCGTGGGGCACGATTAACTCGGCAATTCCAGTCTGCTGGTCAACCTGGCTTTCGCAAGGGGTCCGTGATGAGCCCGAGAGCGGAGGAGGCCTCATGGTCGCAGCAATCCAGCTTTCGATCATGGCTGGAGGAGCACTTGGAGGCTATTTCCTCGACCGCACCTCGATTACCGGTACGTTTCTTGTCGGCTGCGTTTTTCTGCTGCTGTCTTCTTGTGTGGTCGGCAACGGATCGAAGCTCCGTCCCCTAGCCTGACAATTGTCGTCGCCGCATCAATCTCCGGAGATTCAGTCCAACGCTATAGATGTCCCGCATCGCGTAATACTTTGCTCTCCGTGGTTTCCCATGACTGCACAATCCTCTGTGCAAGTTTGACTTGTGTCCCCGAGTTGAGAGTATTCTGGGGTTGCAGTGGAGAACAAAAGGCGAAAACGCAATGGCGATGCAATCACGAAGCGGGGCTTTACGGCAGCAGATTGAGAGCAGCCTCGCGTCCCGGATTCCCGCCGCCTTATCGCCCCAGGCCGTCCAAGCGCCCCGACTTCTGCCGATTGGGAATGAGTCTGTAAATGCCCTGCTGGGCGGCGGATTGCCCATCGGTGGCATCTGCGAGTTCACCGGCCCCACCTCTGCCGGACGGACATCGCTTGCTCTGTCCGTCCTGAGTGAAGCGACCGTCGATTCCGCCTGCGCCTACATCGACGTGAGCGACAGCCTCGACGCAAGAAGTGCCGCTGCTGCCGGAGTGCGACTCAAGAACCTCCTCTGGGTGCGGTTTTCGGAGATGCAAGTGCAGCGGCCGAGCCTGACGCAACCCGCCCAGGCCCATAACGCAGTGCCTAGCCGGGATCAAGCGGCGGATAGATCGACGCAGCACCACGGCATCCGCCACCCGCGCACCGAGACAAAGGGTGTCGACCGGGATCTGGAGAAGATACTTGTTCAGAAGGCACAGACGCGGCTCAAGAAGATGGAAGGAACACCCGGCTTTCCCAACCAAAGACTGAGCCTCGCAGCCGCCTCGGAGGAGCAGGTCGCCTACGAGCATTTCAACGCCCGCCGTGCGGATGCGTCCGATCCGTTACGGCAGATCGACCGGAGAGCTGCGGATGAGGCCCGCGAACGTGCCAACTCCCCCGCAGTAGTACAAGGCGGGCTGAGGCGTGATGCAAAACCGTGGAGCAAATTGGACAAAGCTCTTCGTACAGCAGACCAGATTCTCCTAGCGGGAGGCTTTCGGGTTGTCGTTCTCGACCTAGCTTCCATCACCCCGGAGCAAGCTCTGCGTATTCCGTCAGCGACTTGGTATCGGTTCAGCCGCGCAGCGCAGGAAGGCGATGCCATCCTGCTTCTGTTGACTCAGGAGCCGTGCGCCAGATCGAGCGCGAAGTCCGTACTTGACTGCTCGCCCCGCCGCTCTATGAGCGAATCAATTCATGTCTTTGGCAGCATGACTCACACGGCGGAAGTCATCCGCCAGCGGGTTGCGAATCCTTATGGCAAGAAAGCACCGGGCCGAGCGGTCGAATGGGATTCAAGCGCTCCTTGGATGCGTTCGGCGGGGAGGTAGCGGATGGAATACGCCGCGATCCACATCCCGGAGTTTCCGGTCGTCGCATGGCTGCGATCGGACGCCGCCGTGCGTTCCCAGGCCCTCGCTGTAACCGAGGGCGTCGCGCCGCTCCAACGCATTATTTCCATCAACCGCGCAGCCAGAAGTCAGGGCGTCTCGCGTGGCATGAGCAAAGTTCAAGCTGAGGCGACCGGGCCTATGCTTTTTCGCAATCGTGCTATCGCGGAAGAGACCGCGACCTTTGAAGATGTGTTGGAGATCGCCGAGCGATTCTCTCCAAGGATCGAAGCTCTCTCAGGGCCACTCAACAGCTACGCCAACGCAAATTCATTAGCTGTCTCGCTTTTGATAGATCGAACCGGCACTGAGACGCTATTCGGGACTGCGGAACAGTACGCCCGAAAGCTGAAGTCTGAGCTTGAGGCCGCAGGTTTTCCGTGCAGCGTCGCCACTTGCTCCAACGCAGAAGCAAGTCTGCTACTCGCTCGTTCGCATACCGGAGTGGTTTGCGTACACACGAATGATCTGGCAAAGAGACTTGCGCCGCTGCCCATCGCCTTGCTCCGCTGCGATGATGCCACTTTAACCGTGTTTGGCAAATGGGGAATACGGACGTTGGGAGAGCTTGCCGCATTGCCCGAGGCTTCGCTCATTAGTCGTATTGGACAGCAAGCGAGACGCCTGCAGCGTCTCGCTCGTGGCACGGAAGATCATCTGCTTGTACCGGAAGAGGCAGACCTCATTCTCTCTGAAACTTCGACACTCGATACGCCGCTTGTCCTGCTGGACTCGCTGCTATTCGTTGTGTCGCCGATGCTCGAACGCATCATGCGCTCCGCCGTCGAACGCGCCTACGCTTTGCGTAGTCTCACCCTTGCGCTGCAACTGGAGAAGGCCCCCGCCTATGAGCGGCACATCCGCCCTGCTATCGCTACACAAAGCCGCGACCTATTGCTCAAGCTGCTCAATCTGGACTTGCAGAGCCACCCGCCACAAGCCGCCATCCTTGGCGTGACGCTAACCGCAGAGGCCGCGCGTCCGCAGACGGCACAGCGCGGCCTCTTCCAAGCCCAGTTCCCGGAGCCCGATAAGCTCGACATCTTGCTCGCAAGACTTCGCTCGATTGCCGGCGACCACAACGTAGGTGCAGCGGAGCTATGCAACAGCCATCGTGACGATGAAGTCACGATGGCTTCATTCCGTCCGAGTGTTCACGCCGTTAGCTCGCCCCCATCGAAGTCGTCATGTCTCGCACTCCGCAGGTTCCGTCCGGCCCAGCCCGTCCGGGTGGCGTTGAAGAACGGAACACCGTCAGTCCTTTTCTGGCAGGGTGGACGAGTGGAACTCGCAGAAGTCAAAGGCCCCTGGCAGTCGAGCGGCTATTGGTGGGATGGCCGAACTTGGGAGGCCGACGAATGGGATGCCGTCGTTGTGCAGCCTCTCTACGCTCTCCGCCTCCGCTATGAACACTCACCGAAGGCGTGGACTGTCGCAGGTACTTATGACTGAGGACTACGTGGAGTTCCACGCCCGTTCTGCTTTTTCCTTCCTTGAAGGAGCTTCGCTACCCGAGGCTCTGGTAGAGCAGGCCGCTAAACTCGGCATGTCGGCGCTCGGCATCCTCGACCGCGACGGACTGTATGGAGCACCACGGCTTTACACGACCGCAAAGAAGCTGGGTCTGCGCTCTCACGTCGGAGCCGAGGTGTCTGTAAGCGATCTTGGCTTACAGGTGCAACCGGCAGAGTGGCAACCGCATACGATCCCTCAAAGACCAGTCCGGTTAAGCCTTCTCTGCGAATCGCAGACGGGCTATCGCAACCTCTCGCAGCTCATCACCGGCTACAAGCTCAGACAGAAGACAAAGGGGGAGGGCGTCGCTACTTTCCGCGAAGTGCGGGAGCATTGTGAAGGATTGGTTTGCTTGACTGGTGGTGATGAAGGACCGCTTGCCGCTGCGCTCGAAAGAGGCGGTATGGACGAAGGGCGGCGAGTTCTCCATTCACTCGTTCAGACCTTCGGCCCGAACAATGTGTACGTCGAACTGCAACGCCACCGCATCCGCGAACAGGAAGCCCGCAACGATGCGGCGTTCTCCCTTTCGCGGGAGTTTCGCCTTCCAGTTCTTGCAACGAACGGCGTCAACATGGCAACCGCATTCGAGCGAGAAGTGCTGGATGTACTGACGACGATCCGGCACCACAAATCGCTTGATGGCGCGGGTCTGCTCTTGCAACACAACGCCAACCGACACCTACGGCCAGCGACGGAGATGGCCGCGCTCTTCCGAGACATCCCCCAAGCCATAGCCGAGACACGCCAACTATCGTCGCGCCTCCAGTTCGAGATGAAAGATATGGGCTATCAATTTCCGCTCTACCCGGTGGGTGACGAGACTATGGATAGTTTCCTCCACAAGCGAACGATGGAAGGGGTTCTCAATCGTTACGCGGCGAAGAGCAGCGCGAGCCTTCGCAAGCGGGCCGAGAAGCAGGTAGCCAGAGAGCTTGCACTCATCGCAAAGCTGGGACTGGCCGGATACTTCCTCATCGTGTGGGACATCGTAGAGTTTTGCCGCAAGAAAGGCATCCTAGTTCAGGGCCGAGGCTCCGCCGCCAACTCCGCTGTTTGCTACTCGCTGGGGATTACCGCAGTTGACCCCGTAGGGATGGAACTGCTCTTCGAGCGTTTTCTCTCCGAGGTGCGCGGCGAGTGGCCGGACATCGACTTGGATCTTCCATCGGGAGAAGACCGCGAGAAAGCGATCCAGTATGTCTATACCCGGTACGGCCAGTTGGGAGCTGCGATGTGCGCCAACGTCATCACCTATCGCGGAAAGTCGGCAGCCCGTGAGGTTGGCAAGTCACTCGGCTTCGATGAAGAAACGCTGGCTCGCCTTACCCGGCTCGTCAGTGCGTGGGAGTGGAAAGGCGCAACCGACACGATGCAGGAGCAGTTTCGCGTCGCGGGGTTCGACCTCGCACATCCCCGTATAGCCAAGTACCTTGAGCTTTCGATTCGGATGCTCGACTTGCCGCGTCATCTGGGACAGCACTCAGGCGGCATGATTATCGCGCAAGGCCAGCTCGCCTCCGTTGTTCCCATCGAACCGGCGAGTATGCCCGGTCGTAACGTCATCCAATGGGACAAGGAAGATGTCAGCGATATGGGCCTCATCAAGGTAGACCTGTTAGGTCTCGGCATGATGGCCGTCCTCAAAGATTGCACCAACCTAATCCCGCAGCACTACGGTAAGACCGTGGACATCGCACAGATACCCCATGACGACCGGCAGGTGTACGCCTCGCTCCGTAAGGCCGACACCATCGGGTTGTTTCAGGTCGAGTCGCGGGCGCAGATGGCGTCGCTGCCTCGCAACAATCCCGACAAGTTCTATGACTTGGTGGTGCAGGTTGCAATCATCCGTCCCGGCCCCATCGTCGGAAAGATGATGAATCCCTACATGGAGCGACGGCAGGGCAGGCAGGAGATTACCTATCCGCACCCGCTCTTAGAGCCGGTGCTTCGCAGGACTTTGGGCGTTCCGCTCTTTCAAGAGCAGTTGCTTCGCATCGCCATGACCATCGCGGATTTCACAGGCGGCGAAGCCGAAGAGTTGCGTCGTGCTCTTGGTAGCCGTCGCTCCGCCGACAAGATGCGGGCGTTGGAGATCAAGCTCCGCGAAGGCATGGATAAGAACCAAGTGGGGATTACTGCCCAGGAGGAGATCATTCAGTCGATCAGCTCTTTCGCGCTGTACGGCTTTCCCGAGTCCCACGCGGCGAGCTTCGCCCTTATCGCCTATGCGAGTGCATGGCTCAAGTTCCACTACCTCGGCGCATTCACCGCCGCGATTCTCAACAATCAGCCGATGGGCTTTTACTCCGCCGCCGTGCTCGTCAAGGACGCGCAACGCCACGGGCTCCGCGTGCGTCCCATCGACGTAATGCGGTCGTGCTGGCCGTGTACCTTGGAGCGCGAAAAAGACGGTTCGCTTTCACTCCGTCTTGGTCTCCGCTTTGCCCGTGGTCTTCGAGAGACCGCGGCTGTAGAAGTAGAGGCCGCTAGGGAGCAGGGAGCGTTTGCCTCCATCGAAGAACTCGCGCGTCGGGTGCCCTCGCTTTCCCGCGCTGACCTCGCCACACTTGCTGAGGTTGGTGCGCTCAATTCGATTGGAGAAGGGTCGCATCGTCGCGATGCGCTATGGCAAGTCCAGAGAGCCGGACGGCAGGCAGGGCCACTCTTAGAATCGTTAGATCAGGGTGAAGAGCAGACATCGCCTTTACATGCCATGAATCCCGATGAGCGCATGGTCGCCGACTACGCCGGAACGGGTGTCACGGTTGGCCGTCACCCAATGGCACATTGCCGCGACCAGTTACGCAGCATGAACGTCTGCCGCGCAGACGACCTCCGTATGCTTCGCCACGGAGTCAAAGCTCGTATCGCCGGCTGCGTGATTGCCAGACAGCGCCCCGGCACAGCCCACGGCTTCATCTTCCTTTCTATCGAAGATGAAACTGGCATCTCAAACGCGATCATTGACCCCGAACTATATGAGCGGAACCGTTCACTCGTGACGTATGCTCGCTTTCTGCTGGTCGAAGGGACGCTGCAAAACGTCGATAAAGTGATCCACATCCGAGCCAGGCACATTGAAGAGCTGAATGTCACAGCGGCCGCTACGCAGTCACACGACTTCCACTAAATGAGCGAACACATGACATCGCCGGGTGACTCCCAGCCGCCGAAGGATTGGTGGCTGGAGAACGCCTGCCGTATCGCCGCCTTCCGATTACGGCAGGCAAAATACCTCAGTTCAAACACGGTGCCACTACGAGAGCAGGTGCGGGACAGCGTCGAGTTCGTGCGCATTGTTTGGGAAGAGATCGAACGCTCACTTCGCGACGAATCGTAGAAGTACGGAGATCGCGAATTGGTTGAACGCAGCGGGCGCAGTTACGCAATTCTCTAGGAAGGACGCTTGACCAAAGGCCGTGCAGAGTCTGAGGCAAACGGCTCACCGATAATCTCAAATCGGATCATGCTGGAGCAGAAGTCGCATTCCACTTCATTCACTCCATCCAACGCTCCCGGGACGGGGAATGTACGCAGACATTGAGCGCATGTGACGGCGATCGTGCCTTTGTCGTTCTTGACCCAAACCGCCGCGTTACTGGGCTTACCCAGCCTCGGCCGCGTGGGAAGATCTTGGATCAAATCTGCAATCTTGTTGAATAGCTGCTCAGGCTTGTAGTTTCCCTTAGGAAAGAAAGCGTCTGCCAAAACACTTTCTGGGACGCTTAGCCCCGTGAATTCTCCTGAAACGACGATGACTGGAATGACTGGGAAGCGGCGTCGCACGACTGATAGAAACTCGAAGCCGTTCATGTTGGGCATTCGAAGATCCGAAATGATGAGATCAGGCAATGATCGCTTCAGAGCGATTAGGCCCTCGAATCCGTCCTCAGCGCAGATGACTTCGTAGCCTTTAGATTGAAGAAGCATCGCGCCTACATCGCGCAAGCTTTTCTCATCCTCAACAAAAAGGATTCGGTACGAGAACGAATTCGTAGACATTAAACCTCGTTGGCCCGGAACCTAAGAGATTCATTACAAATATCTTAGTGTGTTGCCCGCACCGGAGCTGGAATGGTGAAACTATGTGCCGGATAAATTTGATTCTATCCCGCCGGACACAATGCCTTCAACTTCCGAAAAGTTAGGCATCAGGAAGCCATACTTCACTGGTCAAGCGCTAAAGCCGCCGCATTGGGAATGAGCTTCACTGCCCATCGTTTCCAATCTTCAGCCATCGCCCCCCTCCCTATGCGTATTCTCTAGGGCAAACGATTCTCACTTGAAAGCATCCCACATGAGCAAGAGGCGCTGCACGTGTCCGCCCAGGACGTCAATTCAATGCGTGGCATTCAGGATGCGGAGCGATGGCCCATCAAGACGATTCACAGCACAAACTACTGATTGCCACAGAGGCTCTTCGAAAGTGTGAAGAGAGAGCCCTGGCGGGTCAGTTTGCTCTTGAAGTAATGCACGAAGTTCGAAATCCGCTTGATGCCCTTGGAAATCTCATCGAGTTGGCGGAGGAAGAAGACGACCTAGTGGCAATTCGCTCTTACCTATCACAGGCCAACGAGCAGATGACTACGGTCCAGCAAATTGCAAGCCAGACACTCAGCTTGGCGCGTTCGACAGCCGTTACGCGAGAAGTTGACTTGGCAGAACTTGCCGAAGCAGCTTTGCGCATCCATCACCGGCGTATACAGAGCCAGAACATCCACTTGGTTAGGGATTTCTCAGAGGGCGTTGCCGCCAATGTTCATACTGGGGAGATTTTGCAGGTGGTCTCAAATCTTCTCGCCAATGCCCTTGACGCTATGCCAGATGGTGGAAGCATTTCGCTTAGACTTCGCAAGCGCGGCGCTAAGGTGCAGATTCTCGTCGCTGACAGCGGTCATGGCATGGAGCGGGAGCACTTACAGAGACTTTTCGAGCCATTCTTTAGTACAAAGCAGGACCAAGGTACGGGACTCGGCTTGGCTCTTTCGAAGAAGATCATCGAACGTCATCATGGCACTATCACAGCGCGTAGCAGCGTCAAGTCGAATCGCGCAGGTACGACCTTCAGCATCATCCTTCCAGGAAATCCACCGACAACACAAGGCTCGTAACGGTTCCAGATGGTCGTTTCGCTTGACTACCCTTAGTCACGAGGCGTTCTAAAATCCGGTTGGGGGACTCTTCGACTGAGACTTTCTCGGTCTTGCACTGATTGGAACGCGAGAGCTTTCTGTTAGTCGTTCGCCGAATTCGGCCGTTGCACGATCTCCTTTTGCACGTTCACTCGGCCACCGCTTCGGTGCAGGAGCTGCGCCCTTCGGCTCTGCGTTCAGAACTCGCGTACCGCGCCCTCCGGGTTTAGGACTCCTCCCCCCTCGCAGGCTCCGGGTCCCTTTCCAAAAACTTCTTCTCTTGGCAACGCGGCCATGCCGCGACTTGGGAGCAGCGCACCTTCGCGCCCTTTGGGATGTATCCCGATTGACCGGGCAAAAAGGAGAAACACCATGCAGACCCAACAGACCATCACCTTCTTCGGCACCGTCAGCAACTCAGCCACCAGCCGCACTTCCAAGACCGGACGCAAGTACACCGCCTTCGGAGTGTCTATCATCTCTGACCGCAACCTCCAGGCCTTTCACTACAACGTCGTTGCCTTCGGCAAACAGGGTCACTTCGCTAAGCAACTTCAGACCGGCACCCGTATCAAGCTCGTCGTTCAGGCGCAGTCTCAGCCAGACAACATCGCCACGCTCCCCCTCCTCACGGCAACCTTTGTGCGACCGGTTAGTCCGGTCGCACAGTAGGACGCAAATCTTCTAAGTGTCCTTCGTTTCCGCTGTTGGATAACCTATCGAGGCCCGATAGGGGACATTAATTCTTACAAGCCGACTTAGCAGGATTTGGGAGTGGTACGAAAAAGATACCGCGCCTCTCCGGGTAAACAAGCCGATCTAAACGAGGCCAGTCATATTCGGCTGACCATTCGAAGCAGTGATACCTCCGTCCACGGGTAGGTTGACGCCGTTCACGAATGCCGCATCGTCGCTCGCTAGAAATGCGATCACGCTGGCGACCTCTTCTGGCTTCGCACCTCGCCCAATCGGAAGGCGGTCCTTGAACTTTGCGATAAGCGGTTCATTGTTTTCGAAGTCAGCGGTCATCTCAGTCGAAGTGAGACTGGGATTGACAGCGTTCACGCGGACCCCTTCGGAACCAAGTTCAAGGGCCAGCGCACGTGTCAGATTCGTGACTGCACCCTTTGCAGCGTTGTAGATGCTGCCGCCCCAATCTCCACCAAGCCCGGAGACCGAAGAGACATTCACGATCGAGCCCTTCGTCTTCAACAGATGAGGCAGGGCGGCGCGGATCGCGAAATACACACCATCCACATCGATGCTCATGACTTTACGCCACTGCTCGGTCGTGCTCTTTAAGAGGGGGCCGAAGGCGGCAACACCCGCATTGTTGACAAGAACATCGATGCGCCCAAACTTTGCGGCCGTATCGGCTATCAGATTCGTCACATAAGCCTCGTCAGAGATGTCTCCGTCGTGAAGCAGAACTCGCTGGGCATCCACGCCGGTCGCGGTTTTTGCCAGCTTGTCCTTGCGGCGTCCGTTGAGAACAACCGACGCACCCTCGGCAAGGAAACGCTTCGCTGTTGAAGCTCCAATGCCGGAACCGGCACCTGTCACAATTACTACTTTTCCATCAAATCGATTCATCTGCGATCTCCTTGTCGTTGGATGCCCATCGGGCAAATAAGACGAAGGTTCGTATCATTCTGCCCAGTCACCGAATGCAACCCCTTCGGCCAAGCCTGGTATCGAGAAACGCTCATGTGACTAGCGACAGGGTCTCAAGTTGCCAGCTAGCGTACAACGGTCGTCTTTTTGAAGTGTCAGTATCATTCAATAATGGAACTATATTGACAGAGCGTGCGTGATGGATGAAAATCAATCCATGCCGCGCACCCGCATGGACGAACTGTTTGCACTCGCCGAAGAGCATGATGGCCTGCTCACGTCGAAAGAGGCGCGCGCCGTCGGCATACAGGATTCCGTCTTGGTTCGTCTGGCCCAGCGTGGCCGATTGGAGCGCATGACCAGGGGGGTCTATCGGATTGCTCATTACCCGTCAGACCGTCTCGCTCAATACCGCGAGGCCGTGCTGTGGGCGAAGGCCAGCCAGGGACCAGAGCGTATCGCCCTCTCACACGAGACGGCATTGCTTCTCTATGGAATCTCTGACGCGAATCCATCGCGTGTGAACCTTACGGTTCCCACCTCCGCAAGACTGCGTAGGAAGTGCCCGGATTGGGTAGCGATCCATAGAGCCAATCTTTCTTCCGAGGACATCGGAGAACATGAAGGTCTACCCGTTACCACGGTGAGCCGCAGCATCTTGGACGTGCTCTTGACGACACACCGAACCGATGTTGCTCGTCAGTCCGTTAGCGATGCCCTCCGCGAGGGACTACTCACCAGCGCAGAGGCAAGCAGCCTTCGGAGATCTATTACCCGGAATTCATCTGTACCCTCACCATCCACGAACGGAAACCCGGTGAAGGTGCAAAATGCCGCAGTCAGTTGAACGCCTCGAAAAGGCACTAGCCCGAGTTGCCAAGGAACAGGGAGTCGCGCAGGAGCGTCTTCGCCGCTGGGTTTCGTTCTTGGCGCTTTGCGGCGTTCTTGAACGAGCGGTGAGCGAAGGTATTCTCGACAGCTACGACCTTAAAGGCGGTGTCGCCCTTGAAATCAGATTCGCCGAGGGAGCACGAGCCACAAAGGACATCGACATCGGAGTACCGGTCGAACGGACTAAGCGGCTACTGGTATTTCAGAATGCCGTCGCGCTGGGCTTCGATGACTTCAACTTTCTCCTGAAAGGGAAGGCCTTGAACATGGACAAGGTGGACGCGGTTAGACTGGAACTCGCCATCCGATACCGAACCCGCGCGTGGCAAACCATCGACGTTGATTTGGGACCATCTGGCCGGGGTGCGGTGGAACTTGTCGTGCCAACAATTCGAGGACTCGCCGCAATGGGGTTGCGTGTCCCATCACTGATCCGGTGCCTCAATCTGAGCGAGCAGGTCGCCCAAAAACTGCACGCTTGCACCGGGCCGTACTCGGCGGGCCGTGCCCGCGACGTTCTCGACATTCTCTTGATCGACATGCTCGGCAAGTTGGACGCGAAGAAGGTACGAGCGGCGGCGGAACAGGTATTTGGGGAACGCGCTACCCATGCCTTTCCGCCGACCGTTCAGATCGCAGCGGAGTGGAAGCCGGAGCTTGAGGTGCTAGCGAAGGAGCTTGGCTATTCGACGACTTCGGCCACGGAGATTGAGTCGCGGTTCAGGGTGTTCGTAGACTTGATGGCGAAAGCATAGGAGAGATTCCGTTCCCGCCCGCTTCGTCCGATTGCACAGGGATAGTACAAAGAAGTACGTCGAGGTGCAGTAAACCGGGATATACATCCTCAAAATGCGTTTGGGGAAGAACTTGGGGAAAACTGTGGAAAAGACCATATCCCCCTTAGAATCATGGCTAGTGGTTCCCTGGGGGGCAACCAACACCACACTTCCTCGCACTTCCCTGAGCCGCTCCGAACTCTCGGAGCTTTTTGTTTTGTGCAACTTAAGCCGATTTAGCGTTCGCAGAGGTTCCGTGGCGTTCGGGGGAAGCCCAAGTATCTTGCGGGTACGGATGTGGGCATAGTGAGGACAAATTGCGGGTATCGAACGTACCCGCAATTCTGGAAGTTCACTATGGCACTCACGATCCGGGAGATTGAGAACGCGAAGCCTGATGGCAAACCCTACAAGATGACCGATGATGGCGGCCTTTGTCTGCTGATTCCCCATCCGGTGCGAAGCTATGGCGCAGGCGCTACTACTTCGACGGCAAAGAGAAGATGATGGCGTTTGGCGAATACCCGCTCGTCTCGCTCAAAGATGCCCGCGAGCTGCACTTCGCCGCCCGCAAGACGCTCGCCGGTGGTATTGATCCGATGGCGGAACGCAAGTCCGAAGCTGAGGGTAAACAACGCGAAGCCGAGGCGAAGCAGCGCGAAACGGAAACCAGCTTCGAGAAGGTTGCTCGGAAGTGGTGGGGCTGGTGGTCGATCTCCAAGTCTCCGCGTCATGCGGATACAGTCATGCGGCGTGGAGGCGGACGTTTCCCCCGCCTATGGTCACAAGTTCATTGACGCGGTGACGGCTATCGATATTCGGGCACTCATGCTCACAGTCGAGCGACGTGACGCAAGAGACGTTGCGAAACGTGTGCATGAAACCACAGGACAGATCTTTCGGTACGCGATTGCACATGGAATCGCCAGTCGGAATCCTGCTTCGGATTTCAAACCCAGGGACATCCTGGCCGAAGTCAAAATGGAGAACTTTGCCCGCGTGGATGTCGAGGAACTGCCGGGATTGCTGGCGAAGATGGACAACTACAACGGAGATGCACTGACGCGCTTTGCCATGAAACTCATGGCGTATACATTCGTGCGTACCAGTGAACTGATTGAAGCGCCGTGGCCGGAGTTCGATCTGGAGAATGCACGTTGGACCATTCCGCCAGAGCGCATAAAGATGGATACGCCCCACATCGTTCCCTTGTCGCGACAGGCTGTGGAAGTCTTACGCGCTCTGAAACTGCTAACAGGGAATGGAGGGCTGGTCTTTCCCGGCGCAAAGGACAAAAACAAGCCCATGAGCAACAATACGATCTTGTTTGCTTTATATCGTCTTGGCTATCAAGGTCGTATGACCGGGCACGGCTTTCGCGGATTGGCATCGACCGTTCTCAATGAGAGCGGATTTGAAGAGGCGCACATAGAGTTGCAACTTGCCCATATGAAGCGCAACAAGGTTGCGGCGGCTTACAATCACGCGAAGTACCTGAAGCAGCGTGCGGTGATAATGCAGTGGTGGGCAGACAACCTCGACGGCCAACTAGCGAAGGGCAGGCAAGCGTTAGCAGCCTAAGCGGATCTTCTCGATGACGCTCCTAGGTCAGGACGAACGGAACGCGGCTGGCGCCTTCCGGGCGCAACGCACTCAGCAGTCCGAGATGCGAGAACACGGTTCGCCGCCCATTGCCTCACTTCGGACCTGACCCATGCAACGGCGCGCGGCCCGAGCCGAATAGGCGCGGGAAAGTTTCGATCTCGGATCTCCAGGCCGCGGATTCTGGGAAGGGACAGCAAGCCTTGCCCGCCAGGTCAGCGCGGGCACGCTCGACCTCGCCGTAATAACCGGCGTCCCACACAAACCGCAGCTCAGCGTTCCGAATATCGCGGACAATCCCTTCTACATTGCGATGCGGGCACGGGATGAACTATCGGCGTACCGCGAAGTTCACCTGGAGCAGATGCACAAGCGAAACTGGATGCTGCTTGGGAAACACGCAAACGCTCATCTATACGACACCATTCATTCTGTCGGTGCGGACGGCGGCGCGTTTCAATCGGATATCTACCACTTCACCAGCCCCGAGGAAGCCTCCGAGCTGATTCGTGAACACGATAGACTCGCGTTCTTACCGCGCTCTGCTGCTTGGCGAATCACTCGTGATGGCATCACGTTGCGGCCTTTGGCTGAACCCCGCCTTCGCCTTGTCACAAGCCTTGCAATGCGTGCGGAAACCAAATCTCGCCTCGTGAATGAATTCGTCAAGGCTGCCGGAAGAAAGTTCGGCGTGATGGGTCAGACAAAGCTCCCGCTTGCCATATGAGCTATTCGGCTCGGAGTATCCGAGATTGATCCTCGTCTACTTCGTGAATCTCGATATTCAACGGACCTTCCTTACCGCATTTGGGACAGATAGAAAGCCCCGTCGTATGTGGCCTGCCCGTCAAATTTTGTACCAATAGATGAGAGAGAGAAACTGGAATTGAAGGGCCTGAAAAAGCTGTACCAGATTGAAGGTTAGTTTCAGCTGGGTTGAGTTGTAGTCATATCGCGGCGAGCCGCGATATGACTGGCGAATTTTTCCGGTGTCCTGTTGTCGAGAGCCCTGTGAGGACGACTCACATTGTATTCCCGACGCCAAGCTTCGATGAGCTGTCTGGCTTGCAGATTGCTGAACCAGTTGGTGTCGAGGCACTCAGAGCGGAAGGTCTCGTTGAACGACTCGCAGAAGGCGTTGTCTGTTGGCTTGCCTGGAGGAGAGAAGTCGATCTTCACTCCATTGCGGTAAGCCCACAGATCCATCCTATGACCGGTAAACTCTGGCCCATTGTCACAGAACAGCACCTTCGGCACATTGCGTTGCTGTTGCAACCGGTTTAGCGTACGCACCACATCTTCTCCTTTCAGACTGTGTCCTACTTCAATCGCCAGGCTCTCTCGGGTGAAGCTATCGACGACCGTCAACGAACGAATCTTCCTGCCATCACTCAGTTGATCGGAGACGAAGTCCATTGCCCAGACTTGGTTAGGTCCGGTTGGGCGCATGCGTTGCTGCCGATGCACCGCCGCACGCCTCTTTCCTGCCGGCCGCTTGCGCAGGCCAAGGCCTTCTTCCCGGTAAAGCCGGTAGACGAGGTCCTTGCCCACCTTCCAGCCCTCACGGTTCAACAGCACGCGGATCATGCGATAGCCGTAGCGCACCCGGGTCTGCGCAATCTCCCGGATACGCATGAGCAACTCGATCCACTGCTCCTGATGCCCGTCGTAACGATGCGTAGCACGGGCTACCTCCAGGACACAGCATGCATGCCACTCACTCACCCGATAGCTCTGTTCCAGATACTTCACCATCGGGCGACGCCGGGAGGGCTTTAGAACTTTTTTCTGATCACATCCTGCAGCATCGTTTTGTCGAGGGACAGTTCGGCCACCAACTGCTTCAGCCTCGTGTTCTCGTCGCGGAGTTGTTTCAACTGTCGAACCTGGTCCACTTCCAGGCCAACGTACTTTGCCTTCCACCGATAGAAGGTCTGCTCGCTGATGCCAACCTTTCGGATCAGCTCCGCGATCGGTACACCAACTTCGGCTTGCTTCAGCACAGACACAATCTGTTCTACGGAAAACTTCTTCTTCATGACAAAATCCTCACTCCCTCTTCAGGGTAGGTTTTGCCGAAATACTAACCTTCAATTTGGCTCAGTTCCAGCCGGGCCCTTCAGACTCCAGCGCATCGGAAGTTGCCCTTGCTTTCGTGCTGTAGTTGCCCTTGCTTTCGTGCTGTGATACGTTTAGCAGTTAGCCAATTCAATACAATGAGCCCTTAAGGCGCTTACGACCACTCGTAAAGCGCGGTGTGTGTGTCACTGAGGACTCTATGCGTATTTGTGCCCGTCAGCTACTCCTCCCCGTCTCTTTTGCTGCGTTCTCCCTCGTACTGACAAGCTGCAGCGGCGGGGCACGTTCTGCCGCCAAGGGCATCCGAGTGACAGCGCTTCAGGGCAAGGTGATTGGCGGCCAGCAGCCGGTCTCCGGCTCGACAGTTCAGCTTTACGCGGTCGGCTACACGACCGACGGCGGCGCTGCCACACCGCTGCTCACTGTGCCCGTCACCACCTCCGACGGTACAGGTCTTATGAACGTCAACGCCAACGCGAGCAACGGTTTCAACACGTTCAACTCTGGCTCTTTCACCATTACCAACGACTACACCTGCCCGGTGGGCGACTCGCTCGTGTACCTCACCGGCAGCGGCGGCAACCCGGGCCTGACCGCCGGTACTAATAACAACGCCCTCCAGTTCCTCGCTGCACTGGGCTCCTGCAATAACCTGAAAAACAAAGTCGCCTTCGTCACCATCAACGATGTGACGACGGTGGGAGCCATCGGCGCGCTCTACCCGTACACCACGGCCTATAACGCCATCGGCTCCACGCCAGCGCACGCTTCTGCCCTGGCTGCCGCGTTCAACACGGCCAACGAGTATGACAACCCACAGTCCGGCGTGGCTCCTGGCCCCGCCCTGCCCGCCAACTACTACGCGGCCACGGGAGACGTAAACTCGCTGGCCAACACCATGGCCGCCTGCATCAACACCGCCAGCTACACCTCTGGAGACGGAGGCTTATGCGACCAGTTATTCACCTACGCCACGCCGCCCGCCAACGCTACGCTCAACCCGAACCTCAAGCCCGCCGACACCGTCACGGCGCTGCTCGACATCCGCAATAACCCCACCCACAACGTCGCGTCCATCTTCAGCCTGTCTTCCGCCGTTGCGCCCTTCGCGCCCGCAGACACATCCGCTCCGGCTGACTGGACCCTGCCCATCACCACCGCGCTGGCCTCCGCGCCCGCCTTCTCCGTGCCCGGTGGAAGCTACATAACCGTCCAGAACGTCGCCATCACGGATACCGACGCCAACGCAGCCATCTACTACACCACCGACGGCTCCACGCCCGGCGCGAACTCCACCCCGTACACCTCCGCTGTCACCATCGGCCAGACTGAAACCCTCCAGGCCATCGCCATCGACGGCAGCGCGCGTAGCGCCGTCACCAGCGCCAACTACATCATTAGCGGCATCGCAAGCGGCATCGCACAGGCCGTCAGCCTTTCGGCCCCCGCTACACCCTTCGGCTCCACTACGCCCGTCACCCTCACCGCATCAAGCAACGCCAACGGCTCCGTCGTCACCTTCTCCACCGCGAGCGGTGCCGACGGCAGTTTCAGCCCGGCCACCTGCACGGTCGCCAGCGGTTCCTGCTCAGTAAGCTACGTCCCCACTGGCGCGCTCGCCGCTGCCACTTACTCCGGAGGCTTCACCGCCAGCTTCAGCGCTACCGGCAGCTATGTCTCGGCGGCAGCTGCCAGCAATCTTACCGTCACCACCTACATCGCAAGCGGCATCGCACAGGCCGTCAGCCTTTCGGCCCCCGCTACACCCTTCGGCTCCACTACGCCCGTCACCCTCACCGCATCAAGCAACGCCAACGGCTCCGTCGTCACCTTCTCCACCGCGAGCGGTGTCGACGGCAGTTTCAGCCCGGCCACCTGCACGGTCGCCAGCGGTTCCTGCTCAGTAAGCTACGTCCCCACTGGCGCGCTCGCCGCCGCCACTTACTCCGGAGGCTTCACCGCCAGCTTCAGCGCTACCGGCAGCTATGTCTCGGCGGCAGCTGCCAGCAATCTTACCGTCACCACCTACATCGCAAGCAGCATCGCACAGGCCGTCAGCCTTTCGGCCCCCGCTACACCCTTCGGCTCCACTACGCCCGTCACCCTCACCGCATCAAGCAACGCCAACGGCTCCGTCGTCACCTTCTCCACCGCGAGCGGTGTCGACGGCAGTTTCAGCCCGGCCACCTGCACGGTCGCCAGCGGTTCCTGCTCAGTAAGCTACGTCCCCACTGGCGCGCTCGCCGCCGCCACTTACTCCGGAGGCTTCACCGCCAGCTTCAGCGCTACCGGCAGCTATGTCTCGGCGGCAGCTGCCAGCAATCTCACCGTCACCACCCCGCCTGCCTATACCTTCAGCATCTTGGACAGCTTCACCGGCAAATCCGGCGTACATCCGGGCACAGGCCCTTCTGGCAGTCTGGTGCAAGGCCGCGACGGCAACTTCTACGGTATGTCCTATAGCGGTGGCTCGTCCAACTACGGCACGATCTTCAAGGTCACTCCGTCCGGCGCCTTCACCTTGCTACATGCTTTCTCCCAGAAAATCAGCGACGGCGCCAACCCGTCTGGCAGTCTGGTGCAGGGCAGCGACGGCAACTTCTACGGCATGACGACCTTTGGCGGCTCGTCCAGCGAATACGGTTCGATCTTCAAGATCACTCCCGCCGGCACCTTCAAGACGATCCACGCCTTCGCCGGAACAGATGGACAGTACCCCTTTGACAACCTGGTGCAGGGCAGCGATGGCAACTTTTACGGCCTGACCGACGAAGGCGGCACCGCCTATGCCGGTACGGCCTTCCAGATCACCCCGTCCGGTACCTTAACCACGCTCCACTCCTTCGCGGTTTCAACCAGCAACGGAACATATCCGTATGGCACCCTGGTGCAAGGCAGCGATGGCAACTTCTACGGCACAACGGAACAGGGCGGCATCACCTATGGCGGTACGTTCTTCTCGCTCAGCTCGTCCGGTGTCTTTACTCTTCTGCAGAGCCTCGGTGGATACCCTGTTGGCAGCCTCGTGCAGGGCAGTAACGGTAACTTCTACGGCATGACCTCCTCAGGCGGCTCCTCCGGCGACGGCACGTTCTTCATGGTCACCTCGTCCGGCACCGTAACTGTGCTGCACTCCTTCGCCGGTGGAACCAGCGATGGAGCATACCCGGATGGCAGCCTGATACTCGGCAGCGACGGCAACTTCTACGGCATGACCTCCGCAGGCGGCTCCGCCGGCACCGGTACAGTCTTCCAGGCCACCTCGTCCGGTACCGTGGCCCTGCTGCACACCTTCGTGGGTGGCGCGAGCGACGGAGCATCCCCGGAGGGCAGCCTCGTGCAGGGCGGCGACGGTAACTTCTACGGCATGACCTTCAGCGGCGGCTCCTCCGGCAAAGGCGTAATCTTCAAGTTCGCACCCACGCCCACCCTCGCCGCTCCCATCACCCTCACCGTACCCGCCTCCGTCAACCACGGCGCATCGTTCCAGCTCGGCTACGCCGCCTCCAACGCCTACAGCACCACGCTGCAGACCTGCACCGCCTTCAACTCCGGCCCCCAGACCGACTGGACCGGCCCGATAACCGCCGCCCCCACCGTCACTAACGTCACGCTCACCGCCCCTGCCACCGCCGGGACGTACACCTACACCCTCACTTGCGGCGGCATGGAAACCGGCCTCGCCACCCTCACCGTGAACTAACCTCTGAACCGAGAGAAACGTCTACCTCCGCCGCAACAGCACCGGCGAAAACGTCGCAACAAACGCTACTACAAACATCCCAGCCAATACCCCAGCAACGTGTTCGTACGAGAACGCAGCCCAGCTAACGAGCACCCAGAACGCCATATTCGCGCTCGCCGCCACATACACCCAGTCCGAAAACTTGTCGACGCGGGAGTGTCTGATGGTACTGCCCGAGCGGCGATGGTCGAGCGCCAGGGTGATCGAAGCGCTGGCCGATGTCATGGTCGCGAAGGGCGTTCCCGAACACATCCGTTCGGACAATGGCCGTGCCGCTTCCTTCTCTGTCAAGGGCTTCACACTGATGGGAGTTGCCAAATAGAAATCCATTTGCGATTCGGCAGGGAGAGTTACCGTGGGCCGGGAGTTGCGGCAGAAGTGAGGGCTCCCACGCCAGCCCCCAACGCCGCGCCTGTTCCCATACCAGCGAGTTTGCCGACAGCCGTAGTCTCTCCTTTCCTTTTTGGAATGACGCTCGCAGATCAAGCAGTCTGAAGGTCCAATGGCAAGCCGTTCCGGTCGCTACTGGGGAATGCTCATTACGAGATATTCTCTTCGGAACCGCGTGGATCTGGATACCTTTTGGGGGCACAGTATGATAGGGAAGAGGTGGCTGATGCTGACGACAATCGAACTGCCCGAATCCATCTACCGTAAAGGGGAAAAAGGTAGCCCGTTCTAAGGGTGTTACGGTCGAAGAGTTCATCATCCAGGCTTTTGAGCGCGAGTTGAAGACTGCGTCCGATGCCTCGTCTCATTCGAAACGATGCAAAAGGCAAAGAGTGACGAGAACGCCTATGACAAGGCGGACGAATTCTTGCAGCTCCTCATTGAAGTTGCTGGCAATCGGTCGAACTGCATTTCTCGCCAAAATGCAGTGAGTATTGCCGGAGACCTGGGATTCATCATCGCTCTCTGGCAAAGAGCGACTTGGTATGCACGGAATCAACCGGTACGTCACGTTGCAGACATCTCCTGGAATTTCAAAATCGCTTACTCACTTTGATTGTGTATATGGTCACCAGGCATCCAGAAGATTCTTAAATCCCGTATGCAATTTTGTTCAGTAGATTTCAAGATGTCTATGGAGGTTGGTCAGGTTTTATAGTTCTTCCCAACCTTCAAAACTTGGTAGTATTCGTTCTCATCGCCACTCTGCTACGGAAGTGGGATATGACTCGCTTGTTATCGAAGACGCTCCATATAGCAATCGCAATCCGGCAGGAAGCTGAAGTCGAGGCCAAGGTAGAAATTCTGGGCATCGTGTGTGATCAGCGATACCCTCTTAAGATTCTTGAGATCCGGGTGTTCGAGGATAGAACGAATCAGCCACGATCCCAGACCTTTTCCTCGTTGTGTTTTCACAATATAGACATCACAGAGGTATGCGTAGGTGACGAAGTCGGTGATTACCCTGGCAAAGCCTATCTGCCGACCGTCTCCCGTGAGCGAAAAGCACAGTGAGTGGCGGATGGCGAACTTGAGAGACTCTCGGGTCAACTCAGGCCACCATTTTGCTTCAACGAGAAAGCTGAAGACCGCCTCTGCATCCAACTCCTTGGGATCGGTCGAAACGACCAAACTGTCCTTCTTTCGGAGAAAATAAATCACATTATTCACTGAGGTCTCTCATCGAACGGATTCTATGTGTTGTAGGAAGCAATAGAACTATCTCACAGTTTAAATTTATAAAGGAGTAGAACAATCTCTTTGGAGCGGCATGGGGAGATCGTGTGAAATATTAACAATCCCAGTCCGTAGCGATGGGAGACCGGGCGCCCCTTCTGTTAGAAGGCGTAGTCGAAGCGAAACAGCATCAGGGTTGCGATGAGAACGATGGCAGATCCAAGCAGCGCACGGGGGGCGAGACGCTCTCCGAGGATGCCGAAGGCCAGGGCGACGCCGAAGAGCGGCATCAGATAGAGAGACGCTGACGCAATGACAACATCGACCCTACTGAGGGCCCGGAGGAAGAGCACCATCGACAAGCCGTAGAGAAAGACCGCTAGATACCCAAACGCCGGCCACTGAGTTAAGGTGAGATGAGCGAGCCTGCTGAGGCAGTGCGGCTCCAATATAAAGAGCATGGGCAAACTGAAGACGGTAGTGGAGAGATAGCTGAAGAACAGAATCTCAAGCGCCGAAAAGTAGTCCAGTAGCCGTTTGGAGTAGACGTTGTAGAAGGCCGATCCGAGGCAGCCTGTGGCGATGAGAAGATTTCCGGCGAGTTGATGGGGGTGTGTTCCCAGGCTGGATGGGCTGTGCATCGGGGAGAGCAGAAAGACTCCTGCAAGGCCGAGCAGTAGAGCGCCGATGCGCAGTGGCGAGAGGCGTTCACGCAGCAGCCAGACGGCGATGAGAGCACTGAAGATGGGAATCAGCAGACTGAGAATGGCTCCGTTCGAGGCCGTAGACCAACTAACGCCGAGCGTCATGCCAACCTGCGCCATGAGCTGCCCGCAGATGCCGGCAAGAAAGAATTCGCGGCGAAGCTTCCATGCGGCGTTAAATTTTTGGACGGCGTCATTTCGGGCTGACAGCGCTCCCAGGCCAAGAAGAGTGACGACATAGAGAGGCAGGAGTGCGGTAGCTAGCGGCCCAAGGCCCCCGGCCAGAGACTTGATCGCGATGCCCTGACCAGCCCACAAGAGATTAGCTGCCACTAACAGGACGATTGCCGAAAGCCAGCTGCGGTTTCCCGGAGAACGCACTATTGCTTTTCCTGAAGCAAGAGAAGCTGCTGGATACAGACGCCAGCGGCATCAACTCCGTCTGAGCTTCCCTCGAAGATGTGAGGCATAGCGCCACGCTCGACCGCATAGTCCTGCGCGATGCGCTGGAGGGCAGGTCTATCCTGGGGGCGGCCGAGAATCGCGACTACACCGCCACCGCCGCCGCCCGTCATCTTCCCACCGGCAAAGCCCGCATGGAGGGCGCGTTCCACGAGTTCATCGCAGGCTGCGGAGCCAAGCCCACATTCGGCGTAAGCAGCATGTGACTGGCATAGAATTTCGCCGATGAGTTTGAGTGTGCTGTCTGATGTGATCGATGCGGAAGATTCGAGGAGAGCGTGTACGAGCTGTACGCGAAAATTTTCTTCAGTCGCGTAGCGAACTGCGGCGCGAATAGGGTATTCCATCTCGGGGTGAACCGTAGTGAATGGATCGGCGTGGACTCCGACTCGGGCAAGACATTCGCGGCCACTCAGCGACTCCGGCAGCCAGCGCTCATACTTTGAACGAAACTCCGATGGTGCGAGGTTCGATAGATATCCGTTCCATCGCAGATCAGCCCAACGCGGTATTCCCGATCCTTCCTCGGAAAAGACATCGAAGCCGTCGCGCTGGCAGATCAGTTTGTAGCTGATGAAGGCCGCGGCACGGGCTGCTTCATACGCCGTACCAGAGGTCGATCGAGGCACCATCGAATCAATGCCCCAGATGCTGAGATCGGGCGGCAGCCTAACCGGAGAGAAGGGGCGACAAGGCTGGCAGAGCACGGGCAGGAGATGATTCTCTTTTCCCAGGACGATCGCTGCCTGATCCATGATGCCGCACGCAGCTCCAACCACGACGTTCTCTACCCACTGACCGGCTGTGGCCAGAGCGACACCGTCAAGGGAGATTCCCTGTGCGGCGGATGCGGCTTTGAGGACTGCAATCTCAAGTGCAGCAGACGAACTGACGCCCTTGTTGGGCGGAAGGTCTGAGGTGATGAAGAGATCAGCTCCGCCAGTGCTGCCCCATCCCCTGCGGCTCCTCAGGAAGTAAAGCGCGCCGAGCACATAGCCGGCCCAGCGTGAACTTTCGCTCTGGTTGCAGAGGAGACGCAGACCTGAAAGATCGTCGAGCATGTTAGTGCCAACTTCGAACGAGGTCTGCCAGCCGAAGTGCGCGGCGCCGGGGTTGAAGATGCGGATGACCTCGTCGGTTCGAGGTTGGACCGCAACATGCACGGCCTCGCGAAGAAGACCCTGCAACACCATACCGCCGGTGTAGTCGACGTTGCCACCTATCACATCCAGGCGGCCTGGAGCGCGCGCGATCCATAGCGGCTTCTCTTCTTCAAAGAAGCCGTAGGTCGCAATGGTGGAGGAAAACTGGTCTTCGAAGGCGCTCAATTCTGGCTAGCTCTTGATTGGAGATAAGATTCTCCCGTTCAGGCTATCGAACTTCTGTACACAGAGCGTTAATAGAAGCTCATTCCGCGACCTGAACCTGGGTAATTTGGCGTAGCCGCGCGAGTGATTCCGTAGGGATGTCCTTGTCAGTCAGAATGAGATCGCAGTCCTCGATTCCGCAAAGGCGATAGGTGGCTTCAGTGCCAATCTTGCTGCTGTCGACGACCAGCACTCTTCGCTTTCCGGCATGCAGCAGCTCGCGCTGGGCATCGGGATCGTGAACCATCACGCCGCGTGTAAAAGAGATGGCGGCAGCTCCGAAGATGACGGTGTCGGCGCAGATCGACATGAGACTTTTGCCTACTGCATGTCCGATAAGGTCGTGGCTGCTGGCGCGATAGACGCCGCCCGTAAGTTCCACGCGAATATCTTCAGCCGAGGTCAATTCCTCTAAAACAGCCAATGAAAACGTGAAGACCACAACGTTTCTCCGCGTCCGCAGCTCTCTGGCGACATAGAGCGTCGTCGTTCCCGAATCAAGAACGACCGATTCGCCGTCGTGAACGAGTGCCGATGCTGCGCTGCCGATGTTGCGCTTAGCGTGCGACATCTTCTGCAGACGTTCAAAAAAACTTCGCTCAGTACCACGCCAGGGTTCGATGCGTGCGCCGCCAGGGATTCGGATGACCTGTCCAGCCTCCACCAGCTTCTGCAGATCACGGCGGATGGTCATCTGCGACACATGAAATGTCTCGGCGATCTCACCAATGGACGCCGATGTGTTTATTTTTAACATCTGAACGATCGAGTCGAGTCTAGAGCGCTCGCTGATTTCACTCATGGTTATTCATTCCAAAGTGCAGAATTAGAGGGTAATAACATTATTTTACACGTTTGACTGCCAAAATCATTACAGAAAGAGTTTGATCGCAGATTGTATATACAGCTTGCTGTTTAACATTATGTGTAATTTTTTCTCATATAACCTTCTAAATTTGTCCCTTATTAACATTTTTTCGATAACGTCATTTCATTGCGAGTGAATCATACCGGGGCCGCTCATTCATACGCATGGATCCATCGCGGCTTTGCCCTTTTGCTGTTCTGTAGTCCCTAAACCAACGCATCCCAGACTTCCGGAGTCTCCATGAACTGCTCCCCCTTTGTCTCTCATTTGACTGATTCTCTACAATCCGGCATTGCCCGTCGATTCAATGGTCTTGGTAAACGGGCCAACCGGGCTCGCCAACTCATCAGTGGCCTAGCTTTATTGCTTGTCCTGATCATCCCCGGCATCTCCCTTCATGCCCAGACCTTTTATGGTTCAATCAGCGGCATCGTTAAGGACCCGAGCGGAGCGGTTGTGCCAGGTGTGGCTGTTACGGTTCGCGAAAGCAACACGGCCACAGAATATAAGACCGTAACGAACAAGGGCGGAAGCTACCGCGTCTCGTTTTTGAAGCCGGGCGGCTATATTGTCCATTTTGAAAAGGACGGCTTCGCTCAGTTCGCTACGGGCGAACTCAACATCGTCCTCAACCAGAACCTGGTTGTCGATGGAGCCTTGAAGATTGGAGCAAACTCCGAGGTCGTCACCGTTACTGATGCTGGCAGTTCATTGAACGACACGGACTCGCAGATCGGCGGCCAACTTAGTACACAGGAACTCATCGATCTTCCCGAAAGCACTGGCAGCAAAGGCGCGAACGAATTTCTCATCACCAAGACCTTCGCCGGCGCTTCCAGCACCAGCCAGGACTACTCTAACGTCAACAACCTCTCTCTGGGCGGTGGGCGTCCGGTCTCGAATCCGATCATCATCGACGGTCTGCCCAGCAACATGGGCATCGATGGCACCTATGGCCTCATCCCTACGCCTGACTCTACCGAAGAGCTTCAGGTCCTGACCGCTCCCTTCTCAGCCCAGTACGGACAGAGCGGCGGCGGCGCTATACTCACCACCACTAAATCTGGCACCGATAGATTTCATGGCACCGCCTTCGAGTCCTACAGCTCCCAAAACCTCAACGCGCTTGGCTACTTCACCAAGCCTGGGACGATCATTCAGTCCTCCTACTTCCACTACTTCGGCGGATCGGTCGGCGGGCCTGTAATTCTTCCCAAGCTCTTCAATGGCCGTAGGCGTCGCCTCTACTTCTTTACGGATTGGGAGTACACGCTCAATCACTCCAATTCGCCCTTCACCACGACTGTGCCCACTGCGGCAGAGTTGACTGGGGACTTCTCTGGGCTTTCTCCCCAGGGCGTGCCTACTAAGCCAATCTACGATCCCATGACAACCTGCGGCATCGGGACTAACCCAGCATGTACGGCGGCGCAGAAGGCCGGCACTGCACCGTCAGGGACGCAGTTTGCAGGCAATATGATCCCGAAGTCACGGCTCGACCAGATCGGCCAGAACATCGCGGCATTCTTCCCCGCTCCGAACTGCACTCCGACCACACTTATACCGGACAACTACTGCGGTAATCCCATCGCCGCTACAAGCTATCTTTATAACGCAGATCGCATCGACTACAACGCCTCCGACTATGATCACATTTGGGCAAAGTTCTCGCGTGACGGGCCAAGGAACCAGCCCACGATCACCATCCCTAATGCTGCGAATCCATCCGCGTTCAACGGCTGGACCGACGACCATTACGAGGTCTCTTGGAGCCATATCTTCTCGCCTCGCATCTCCAACGAAGCCCGCGTAGGCTACGTTTCAGAGGTTAACTTCGCCTATCCATTACCAACAAATGCCGCGTCAATTGGTCTGCAAGGCGTGCTCCTGAACCAGTTTCCCTCCGTTGCGACCACGGGAGACGTAAGCTTTGGCGCGGGGAGCTATTCCCAGACGAGGGACGGTCACTACATTCTGAACGATGCGCTGGTCTTGCAAATGGGGCGCCACACCCTTTCTGTCGGTGGTGAGTTTATGCGCTACGCCTACAGCTCCTATAATCCTGGTGTCGCCTCAGGAAGCTACAAGTTCACTGGCGGCTTCACTACTCCTTCTCCGGGCCAGACTGGATACGGTCTCGCCGATCTCCTGCTCGGTCTGCCCAACAGCACAACCATCCAGACGAGCAGTACCATCTTCCACTACAACCTGAACTACTTCTCGGGTTACGTGCAGGATGACTATAGGATTTCGTCCCGGCTCACCGTCAATCTCGGCCTGCGATATGAATTCGACGGACCGGCTTCGGAAGAGCACAACAATATGTACACCTTCAACCCGAACCTCATTGATCCCACCAGCGGGAAGAAGGGTGCGATCGAGTTTGCCGGAGTCAACGGCGCTCCTCACAGTTTGGCTGCAAACGTCTACACCGGAATTCTGCCTCGCGTGGGCTTCAACTATCATGCCTTCCGCAACACCGTGGTCCGCGGTGGCTACGGGATCTACCAGTTGCCCAGCATCGGCTTTGGCGCGACGAACAGCACCTCGGGCACCACAGTCAATCAGACCTTCGTGGCCCTAAACGGAGGCGCTACACCGTACTACCAGCTCTCTCAGGGTGTTCCTGCTTATGCACCAGGGCCGATGGGCGCAAGCTCGAACCCCTATCAGCTGCAATTGACTCCGGTTCTTCCTTATCTGCAAGAGTGGCAGCTAGGAGTACAACAGGACTTTGGTCATAACTGGATCGCCGAGATCGACTATGAGGGCAACCATGGCGTCCATCTGGATATTCTGCTTCCAGCCAACCAGATCGCTCCAACACCCAATTGCTGCGTCGGCGTTACCAACACCCAGGCTCTCCGTCCTTATCCTCAGTTCGGAACCATCACCAATATTGCCAACGGTGGAGCGCAGGCATACGCAGCTCTCTACGCCACGTTGAGCCACCGGTGGAGCAACGGCGTTTCTGTCCGCGCTGCCTACACCTGGGCCCATACACTGGACGATGCCGACGGTCCCTCTCGTGCAGACGCTGCTCCCATTCAGAATGCATACAACTTGCACGCGCAGTGGGGAACAGCAATGACGAGCATTCCTCAACGCTTCTCCCTCTCGGCGGTCTATGCTCTGCCTGTGGGGTCGGGCGGTAAATTCCTCCCGCATACTCCGATCGTTTCGCAGGCCATCGGACACTGGAAGGTCAGCACAGTGGCCCAGTTCCAGGTGGGCTACCCGTACAACATCTCTCAAGGGGATCAGCTACAGATCTACTCGGGAGGGCAGTACGTAACCAAAGTGGGCAATCCAAACATTGCGCGCGGCTCCCGTACGGTAGCGAAGTGGTTCAATACATCGGCCTTCACAATCACGCCTGCTGATACTCTAGGCAACGCTCCGCGTGCATCGCTCTATGGCCCGGGCCAGAATGTCTGGGATATCAGTCTTATGCGCGACATTCCTCTGCGGGAACAGATGGCCTTCACTCTCCGTGTCGATGCTCACAATGCCTTCAACCATCCGCAGTTCTCCGGCCTCAGTACGGCACTGTCTGCCAGCAACGCTGCGTTCGGCACGGTTACAGGTGCACAGGATCCGCGGAGTGTCCTCCTCGTCGGACGCTTTAGATTCTGAAGCGATGCATAACAGCTATTCCAACCACCAAAAGGACAAAGAAAAAATGCGTAATACTCTCTTGACACTCTTGATTGGTTCCACCCTTGCAAGCGGTGCTGCACTGGCACAGACAGCTTGGACGCCCGCTCCGGCAACCACCAATAAGATCGTCGTGATTTCTCATCGCGGCGAACATCTTCATCATCCCGAGAACACCATGCCTGCCTTCCAGGCAGCGATCGACGCCGGAGCTGACTACTTCGAGCTTGATGTGCGCACCACGTCCGACGGCAAGTTCGTCATCATGCACGACAACACGCTGGACCGCACGACCAACGGAACCGGCGAGGTTCATAAACACACCTTCGATGAGATCCGGGCGCTTGATGCCGGTTCCAAATTCTCGCCCGAATTCAAGGGCACGAAGGTGCCGACGCTTGACGAAGCCTTCGATCTCGCCCACGGCAAGATCAACGTCTACGTCGATACGAAGTATGCCGATCCTCAGCAACTGATCGACACCATTGTGAAGCACGATATGCAGGACCACGTCGTCATCTATGGCAACCCGTTCTTCCTGTACGAGGTGCATAAGATTCGCCCGACACTAAGGGTGATGCCGGAAGCCCTCAGCCCCGACATCTGTAAACTCTTCGTTCGTGCCATGCAGCTACAGGTGCTGGCCTTCGATGCCAGCGACTTCAAAGAACCGGTCATTGATTGCGCGAAACAGGCGAATGCGCAGATTTATGTAGATCGGCTTGGCGATGCGGATAATCCGGAGACCTGGCAGAAGGCAATCGATGCAGGCGCGAGCGGTATCCAGACGAACCTGCCAGCGGAGCTTGCAGCTTACCTGCGAACACACAACCTAGCCACACACTAAGCCATAACATTTGCTTGAACAAGTATGAGGGACACAGTGCTTTGAACCTGTGTCCCGCCTTACCTGGAGGAGTATCAATCTTGCTGCAATCTTCGTTACGCCATTCCATCATGTTGTCGATGTTCGTGGCCTCCTTGATATCGCTGCAGCTGGTTGCCCAAGCGCCCTTGAAGCCCGCGCTGGTACCCTTATCCGAATCGATCCTGGCGCGCATTCCCGATGACTACCGCGCCGAGGCAAAAGAGAAGATTCGGCAGACCGAAGAGATTCAGCAACAGGCGGCAAAGATGCCGAACGATGAGCTCGTCGCAACGGTGTTTCACGTTCTCGGCGACGTGCCTTTGGAATGCCCGGCTTTTTTTTGTACCAGTTGAGAAGTGGTCAAACTGGAACAAGAGGAGCGAACAATGGGACGAGGTAAGAAGCATACGGCTGAGCAGATTGTGAATTTGCTGCGGCAAGTTGAAGTGAGTGGCGAACGGAAAGACGTTGCCGCAGGCGTGCAGGGAAGCCGAGATCGTAAAGCAGACGTACTATCGTTGGCGGCGGGAGTTTGGCGGTTTGAAGGTGGACCAGGCACGGCGGCTGAAGGAGTTGGAGCAGGAAAACGCGAAGCTGAAGCGTCTGGTGGCCAACCTGAGCCTGGAGAAGCTGGTGTTGAAGGACATCGCGGAGGGAAACTTCTAAGCCCTGAACGACGGCGTTGTGCGGTTAGCCATGCGCGGCAAGCGCATGGGTTGAGCGAGCTGCGAGCATGCCTTGTGGTGAAGCAGCCACGGGGCACGCAACGCTGCACGCAAACGCAACGACCATCACGCTAGATCGAGCGTTCCTGTTTGCCGGAGGAGCCGTCGTCAAGGTGCTTATTTAGCGGCGTGTGAATGCGGAATTTCATGCGGGTATCTATATGGGTAAATTATGAGTAAATTCTACTAGAATGTCTGTATCTCCTTTTTTTCTGCGCTCCTGAATCCCTTAGGGGCAACCAATATGTTCATGCTCTTGATATCCTGCACACACTCCGCCCTGCAAGGGCAACGGCGTTCGCGTCAAAGACAGGAGTCAACCCATGAATCCACCGGATCCCTCGCAGATCGCAGGCCTCATCTCAATTCCTTCCAGCCACTCCGTCGACGAGACGGTGGCTCGTCTCACTCAAATTCTCTCCGCAAAGGGCATCAAGCTATTCGTCGTCATTGACCATAGCGGCGAAGCCGAAAAAGCCGGACAGCACATGCCTCTTACCAGGTTAGCCATCTTCGGCAACCCGCAAGGCGGCACCCCGCTCATGTTGGCATCGCCCACCGCCGCCATCGACCTTCCGCTCAAGCTCCTCATCGCCGAGGACACCCACGGCGCCGTCACCATCACATACAACTCCCCGGATTACCTGCGCGACCGTCACCACCTGCCTGAAGACCTCCTCGCGAACATAGCCGTTATCGCCACGTTCGCGCAGAAGGCAGCCGAATAGGGCATCCTCAACGCACCCAGGCATCCCTTAAAAAATCGAAGCTCCCGGACCCGCGCGGCCGAATCCCCTTCACCCGTCGCGTATGGATCACTTCGTTATTCGGATACCACATCGGAATCCCCGGCAGCTCCTCCGCCAGAATCTGCTGCACCTCTCTGTAATCGGCCTTCCTCACCGCCCGGTCCGACGACCCAGCAGCCTCCTTAAGCAATCCATCCAGCCGAGCATTCGAGGACCGCCCGCGATTGCCCCCCTTCGGCGGAAAACTGGCCGTCGCATACGCGTACCGGAAGATATCAGGATCTTCGTTACTCCCAATCCAACGCAGCGCATACATCTGAAACGCACCCTTGGTCACATCCGCATAGAACGTCCCAAACTCAGCCGAGCGAATATCGAGCGCGATCCCCACAGCCCGCATCTGCTGCTGCAACACCGCCGCCATCAGCCGCGTCGTCTCATCCGTGCTCGTCTTCATCGTCAGCCTCAACCGCACGCCAGCTTTTCCTGCGGGAAAGCCCGCCTCCTCCAGTAACCGCTGCGCTCGAGCGACATCATGCGGATACCGCGCCAGCTCCGCATCGGTCGCCGCGGCCCAATGTCCCACCGGCAGCAGCGTATTCGCGAGCCTCGCCTGACCCCGCCAGATCGCATCCACAATCGCCTGCCGGTCCATCGCGCAAGCCACCGCCTGCCGCACCCGCCTGTCGCTCAATGCCCGATCTGTAACATTGAAGGTCACATACACCACAGCCGAACCAGCGCCCGACTCCACCTTCAGGTTCGGCGCGCTCTCCAGCGTATGCACCATATCGAGCGTCACCACGTTGCTCGCAACATCCGCCGACCCCTTCTTCAGCTCCAGCGCGCTCGTAATCGCATCCGGCACCACCTCGAACCGCACATGCTCGATCCTGTGCGCCCCCGCGGGCATCGCCCCGGCCCCGGCCCAGTAGCCGTCATTGCGCGCGACGATCACCTCCTTGTCCTGCACCGCGCTCACAAACCGGAACGGCCCCGACCCCACCGGATGCAGCCCAAAGTCCTTGCCCGAACCGCGCGGCACCACCCCAAACAAGCCATCGCTCAGGTTGAAGAGCAGCCCCGCATCAGGCCGCTTCATATGCACGATGACGGTCAGCCGGTCCGGCGCCTCCGCCCGTTCCACCGCCGCAAAGTTCCCACTCTTGGCCGTGACCAGGCTCCCAACAGACGCGTCGATCAGGCTCTCGATCGTGTAAACCACATCCTGCGCCTCCAGCGGACGCCCATCGTGGAACCGCACCCCATCGCGCAGATGAAACACCCACGTCAGCGCATCCGGCTGCTCCCAGCTTGTCGCCAGCCAGGGCCGCAGCTCGTAGTGCTCGTCTTTCTTCACCAGCGCATCGAAGATGAGCCCACCCACCCGCTCCGACTGCGCATCCGTCCCCTGCCGCAGATCCAGATTGTTCGGGCTGCTCTCGATAATCATCGTCACGGTAGACGGATCCTCGACCCTCCCCCGGCAGCCAACCCCGCACATGCAGCCCACCACCATCACCCACCCAAAGATCCGGGTGCCCCATCTTCGCGCGTAGTTTGCGCTAAGGTGGGCATTCGCGCAGCGAACCGCCCTCCTCCACACCCTTACAAATCTCATCCGCGGCTAACCTTCCCCAGCGCCACTGTCCTCCCAGCTCCCGTAGCCGCCGGTATATTCCCGTCCAGTCCAAACCAGCTCAACCACGCCAGCAGCGCAAACGCGACAGCCTCTTTCGCCTGCGCGGGAACCCCAAGCTCCTCCATCGGCCGCACCCTCACCCCCAGCGGCTCCAGCCCATCCCGCAGCATTCCCATCAGCGCGGCATTCTTCGTCCCGCCCCCAGCCGCCACAAACTCCACCCGCGCGAGCGGCGCAGCCTGCCCCACATGCGCCCCAACGAACCGCCGGTATGCATCCACCACCGAAGCCGCCGTCAAAGCCGTAGCCGTCGCAATCACATCCTCATCGCGAACACCTCGCCTGCCCTTGCGACACATCGCCACAAACCGCGATACGAACGCCTCCCCGAACTGCTCCCGCCCGCACGACTTCGGCGGCAGGGCAGAGAAGTAACCCTCCCCCAGCACCTTCGCCACAACGTCCTCGAACATCCGTCCGGTCCGCCCCACAGCCCCGCCCCGATCGAACTCTCGCCCATACAGCCGTCTCATGCAGCCATCGATCACCATATTTCCCGGTCCCGTATCGAACGCCATCACTCCATCCACGCCAGCCCCCGCCGGAATCGCCGTCAGGTTTCCAATCCCGCCCAGGTTCTGCAGCACCCGGCTCACCTTCGCCGAACGGAACATGCAGAAATCCAGCATCGGCACCAGCGGCGCACCCTGCCCGCCCGCCGCCAGGTCCGCCGGCCTGAAGTCGCTCACCACCAGAACCCGCAGGCGTTCAGCGACCACGGCGGCCTCGCCCATCTGCCACGTAGCCCGCATCGGCTTCCCAAGGTACTTTTCCGACCCGCCCTGGTGATACACCGTCTGCCCATGACACCCCACCAGCCCCAACCTCAATTTTCTTGATAAATCCGGGCGCCCCATCTTCGCCGCGGCTTTATCGCGGCTAAGGTGGGCATCGCGCAACCGCGCGACCGCATTCGTCTCCACACCCGCATCAGCACAAGCTTTTTCGACAGCATCGGCATACACCTCGCCCAGCCTCCAGTTCAGCCTAGCCAGCTCCGCCACCGAGATCGCCTTGGCATCCATCGCCCCCAGCACCGCCGCCCTCACCGCCTTCGAATAAGCCACCCCCACATGCCCCAGCAGCTTCACCTGTGGAGTATCACCCGCAATCCGCGAAGGCGAGATCCTGCACACCGCCGCGTCCACCCCATCCGCCGAGGTCCCACTCATCACCCCCGCCACCACCATCGCCTTAGCCCCAGACCGCTCCCTTATCATCCGATCTGCCTCATCGCCTTATCCGTTCTTCTCCGCATACTCCGTGGTCGACCGCCGTTACGCCTTCAACTCCCGTTGCAACTCCGCCAGCAGATTCAGCGCCTCGCGCGGTGTCATCTCGTCCACATCCGCCTCCGCCAGCCGGTCCACAATCCTCTGCGACAGCGGCGTAAACATCGTCATTTGAAGTGTAGGGGAAGGCGAAGCCTCACGGACCTGCTGGGTCTCCGCCCGCTCGTGCACCTTCAACACCTCACGAGCCCGCGCAATCACCCCAGCGGGCAGCCCCGCCAGCTTCGCCACCTCAATCCCATAGCTCTTGCTCGCCGGCCCCGCCTCAACCGTGTGCAGAAACACGATCCCTCCCGCCGTCTCCTTCACCGTCACCCGCAGGTTCGTCAGCCGCGCCAGCCTCTCCGCCAGCAAAGTCAGCTCATGGTAGTGCGTGGCAAACAGCGTCCGCGCCCCAATCCGGTCATGCAGGTGTTCTACCGTAGCCCAGGCCAGGCTCAGCCCGTCATACGTTGCCGTCCCGCGCCCCATCTCATCCAGCAGCACCAGCGAACGCGCCGTAGCGGTATTCAAAATCGCCGCCGTCTCGGTCATCTCCACCATAAACGTCGACCGCCCGCGCGCCACATTATCGCTTGCACCGATGCGCGTGTAGATCCGGTCCACCAGTCCCAGCCGCATCCGCTCCGCCGGCACAAAGCACCCCATCTGCGCCATCACCACCAGCAGCGCCGCCATCCGCAGATACGTGCTTTTACCTCCCATATTCGGCCCGGTAATCAGCAGCACCGCCGGACCCGCATCCGCGTTCAGATATACCGAGTTTGGCACAAACCTTCCCCCGCCCGACTCCTCCAGCCGCCTCTCCACCACCGGGTGCCGCGCCTGCACAAACTCCAGCACGCCGCTGTCCTCGATCTGCGGCCGCGCCCACCCGCGCAGCGCCGCCAGATGCGCAAAACAAGCCAGCAGATCGATCTCCGCCACCTTGCGCGCCGTCTCCCGCATCCGCCCCGCCGCCTCCAGCAACTGCCGCCGCAGCTCCGCGAAGATCCTGCGTTCGATCTCCCCGCTCCGCTCCTGCGCGGTCAGAATCTTCGTCTCGTACTCCTTCAACTCCGGCGTCGTGAACCGCTCCGCATTCACCAGCGTCTGCTTCCGCTCATAGTCCGCCGGGACGGCCTTCGCATTGGCCTTGGTCACCTCCAGGTAGTACCCGAAGACGTTGTTGAATCGCACCTTTAGCGACCCGATCCCGGTCCTCGCCCGTTCGCGTTCTTCAATCGCCGCCAGCGCCTGCCGCCCGCTCCTGCTCAGCTCCCGCAGCTCATCCAGCTCCGCATCCACCCCCTCGCGGATCGCTCCGCCATCGCCCAGCGATACCGGCGGCTCGTCCGCAATCGTCCGCGCAATCATCTCGTGCAGGTCCTCCAGCGGATCGATGCTCGCGCCCAGCTCCCGCCACCTCCGCGCCTCAAACATCGTTACGGCCGCGACCACCCCCGGCAGACACCCCAGCGTAGCCGCCAGCGCCATCACCTCCCGCGGCCCGGCCGAATCCATCGCCACCCGCCCCAGCAGCCGCTCCAGATCCAGCACCCCATCCATCGACCGCCGCAGGTCTTCTCTCTTGCGCAAGGAAGCCGCGGCCTCGCCCACCGCTTCCAGCCGAGCCTCGATCTCCGCCGCCCCGCTCGCCGGCCGCAGCAGCGTAGCCCGCAGCAGTCGCTTGCCCATCGGCGTACAACACGCATCCAACGTGTAAAACAGCGTGGTCTGCGCGGACTCGCCCGAAAACAGCGGCTCGACCAGCTCCAGGTTCCTCACGCTCACCGCATCCAGCTCCAGGCACGTCGATCGCTCATAAAACCGGAGCCCATCCACATGCTCCAGGCCGCCCTGCTTGGTCGCGCGCATGTAATGCAGAAGCGCGCCCGCCGCCACCGCCGCCGCATCGTGCCCACCCAGGCCCATGCCGTCCAGCGAATGCACCTTGAAGTGGCTCCGCACCAGAGGCAGCGCGTACTCCGGCGTAAACACCCACTCGTCCACCGCAGTCTTCGTCCGAATCCCATCCAGCCCTGCCGAAGCTTGCTCCCCATCGGAAGGAACCACAAAGTCTGGGTGCCCCATCTTCACGACGGCCTTATCGTCGATAACCGGGGTCCCCGGCCAGCTTTGCTGGTGGGGTGGGCTAAGGTGGGCATCGTGCGAAGCGCGACCGCTCTCCTCCCCTAACCGCAGCTTCCCGCTCGCTCCAACCCCGCCCAGCAATCCCGCCCCATACAACATCTCCACCGGCCGCACACGTCCCAGCTCATCCACCAGACCGGCCCACCCACCAGCCCCCGCAAACTCCGTCGCCCGAAACTCCCCCGTGGAGAGATCCAGCAGCGCCAGCCCACAAACCTGAGCATTGCCGATCCCCAGAACCGCCACACTCGCCAGGTAGTTACTCTGCTCCGCCCCAAGAGCCGGATCGAGCGAGGTTCCCGGCGTCAGCACCCGCGTCACCTCCCGCCGCACGATCGTCTTGGTCTGCTTCGGATCCTCCATCTGCTCGCACAGCGCAATCTTGTACCCCTTGCGCAGCAGCCGCTGCAGATACACCTCCGCCGCATGGTACGGAACCCCGCACATCGGCTGCTTCTTCTCTTTATCCCGTGCCGTCAGGGTAAGCTGCAGCTCCCGCGACACCAGAATCGCATCCTCATAGAACAGCTCGTAGAAGTCCCCGATCCGGCAGAACATCAGGCAGTCCGGATACTGCTCCTTCGCCGCGAAATACTGTCGCATCACCGGCGTCAACCCAGCCGCTTCACCCGCCGAAATTCCTGTCGTTTCATTCGCCATCGCAGAACCGCAGAATACCGTACCAGCCATCTCCCATGCGCTATCCTCAACCCTCCGGCGGCAGCCGCGCCCCTGCCGCAGCTCTCATCTCCGGCGAATCGCCTGAATCAACAGGATCGTTCCAATACATACCAGGCCCCAGTGAACATACTTCAGAAAGGCATCCCCCCGCAGCCGCCGGTTGATTGCCCTCCCAACAAAAATCGCCGGCAGCGCGGCCGGCAGCGAGATCAGGTAAAAGTGCGTCACCGCGGGCGTCCACAGCCCGGCCAGCCAGTATCCCGCCATCGCGACCGCGCTCGCCGGCAGAAAATATCCTTGCAACGTCGCGCGGAAGTGCTGTGGACTCCACCGCCGCATCGCCCCGTACACCACCAGCGGAGGCCCGTTGATCCCATACGCGCCGCCCAGCACGCCCGCGAGAAACCCGCAGCCCAGCAGCCACCCTATGCTGTCGCTGTGCAGCTCCGGCGGCCTCCTGCCAAGCAGGAAATATCCCGAAAACGCCACGATCACAATCGCCAGCGCAGCCTTGACCACGTGTTCATGGGCGCTCGTCAGCAGCACGATCCCCAGGGGAATACCCAGCAAGGTGGGTCCTAGCAGCCAGCCCGTGCTGCGTACATGGATCTTGCGCCAGTCCTGTGCAATCACCACCGCGGCCACCGTGACCGAAAGCAGAACCGCCACCGGCGCCGCAGTCCCAATCGGAATCGTCAAAGCCAGCAGCGGAACGGCAACCAACGCCTCGCCAAAGCCGAACGTCGACCGAATCAAGGTCGCGAAGAATATGACCAGCAAAACCCAGATCGTCGTAGTGTCCATCGATCGCCGAAATAACCCGCCAGCGCGGAACATCTGCCATATCCAGTGTAACTTCGCGTTGCCGCCCTTATGCGCGATCTCGTGTCCGTTGCGCACACTCAAACTTCACCGCCAATCGCCCTGGATCGCTTGGCAACGCAATGCGCCCGCACGTCCTCTCACAAGCTGAGGAACACTTCGTTCCCGCAAAAAACACGCAGTCCAGGAGATGCAATGAGCACCCAAGACACACAGATCAAAGAGAACGAAGGGATCAAACAGATCAAAGGCAAAAAGGTCGCAATCCTCGCTACCGACGGCTTCGAGCAGGTCGAACTCACCGACCCCAGGAAGAATCTCGAGCAGGCCGGCGCGACCGTAGACGTCATCTCCATCAAACCAGGCGAGATCAAGGGATGGGACAAGACCGACTGGGGCCAGTCCGTCAAGGTCGACCATCTCGTCACCGACGTCAAACCCGCCGACTACGACGCCCTCGTCCTGCCCGGCGGCCAGATCAACCCCGACAAGCTCCGCATGAACAAGGATGCCGTAGCCTTCATCAAACAGTTCGCCGAATCCGGCAAACCCGTAGCCGCCATCTGCCACGGCCCCTGGGGTTTGATCGAGGCGGGTGTCGTCAAGGGCAAGACCATGACCTCCTGGCCCTCCGTCCACACCGACCTCATCAACGCCGGCGCCAACTGGGTCGACAAGGAGGTCGTCCAGGACGGCAACCTCATCACCAGCCGCAAACCCGAAGACATCCCCGCCTTCTCGAACAAGCTCATCGACGCGCTCAGCCAGAAGCTTGCCAAAGCCAGCTAAGGGTCTGATTAAGTGCCGCCCGTCATAGACCTCCGGGGCTGAAGCCCCTCATTTTACCGGGATTCTTGTGGCGGACTGGCTTACTGTTTACACCTGCACGGAATCTGGCCAGGGGAGGCTTTGTGTAGTGACACGTCGATTCGGTAGAACTATGCCCAAGCCATTCCTGGAGCTCAAACAGGCTCAGCGGCTCTTTCGCGTTGTACAGCTGAGAGGCAATCGTGGCTCTGGCCCGATGACTTGTGATGCGTCCGCGAACGTCGTGTAAAGAGATTGTCATTACATTGTCATCTGCCTCAATTACTCCTGTGCCGGGGTTAGGCTTCTCGCATGGAGGAACTAATGTACATGCGATTTTCTTCGCTGAACAAACTTGCTGTACTGGCCCTTGGTGTAGGGATGGGATTGAGTTCCCATGCCTTCGCCGCTGGCATCAACGCAACCGCTACCTTCACCGATACACACGATGCGTCACTCGCGGGCGTGAACGACTATTCCATAACGCTCAACAATACGGGCACGACAACCATTGGCACATTCTGGCTCGGTTGGGTTCCGGGCGCTGGTTTTCTCTCTGCTACACCGACCGACATCGGTTCGCCTGCCGGGTGGACCGAAATGACGACGAATAGCGGCGCCGCGGTTCAGTGGGTAACGTCAATGCCGGTGGCGGCCGGGAGTTCGCTGAGCGGATTTACGTTCGACAGCACGGAGACACCGGCAGAACTGCTGTCCGCCTTTACGGGCACAGGGAAAGGCTCGGGCGATCCTGAATCGACTGCATTCGTCTATTCGGGTGCGCCGCTGGTGGGTGCAGGAGACCAGTTTGTGGTGACTGCGGCGACTGCGGCGACCCCGGAGCCTGGGACGATGCTCCTCACGCTGACCGGGCTGGCTGCGATGGCGGGATTGATGAGGCGGCGGCTGTTCGGTTTGTAGATCCGAGCAAGACAATGCGAAGTGGAATGGCCAAGGGAGAGAGGGAGGAAGTCCTCTTCTTCTTTGGCCTACGCTTTTTGGGGACCCGGAGCTATGTCCTATTCAAGACCGTCTGTGCAGTCGTAGACATCCCGCCGATGTCAAAATAGAGACCGTTTTGGTAGAGGACGGCGGAGCGTTCTCCGTCTTGGTGAACGCTCGGGATCTTCTCCCGACTCAATGATCACATCTCCCGTTCCAACACCGGAAGTGCCTTCTTCGAGTGGTTCCCGGCATTTGTCCGTGTAACGGGCACTCGTACAGGTGCCAGATGGATCTCCAGGATTGACCGTCATTTGTCTCGGAAAGGATCACTTATGAGTGGGTTATGCTATGCTCCCCGCTGCCGGCATAGGGCCGGCTGGCGAAACGAAGGCTCGGAGAGAACATGAAAGCGACAAGTAGTACGAAGGAGGAGGCCGCTTCAGCGAACATCACGAAGCGGATTGAAGATCTGGGGGATTGGAGAGGAGCGACCCTCGCTCATGTCCGTCAGCTTATCCACGATGCTGCCCCCGACATCCAGGAGGAGTGGAAGTGGGAGAAGCCAAAATCCCCCGGAACACCTGTCTGGTCCCATGGCGGCATCGTCTGCACAGGAGAATCGTACAAGCAGGTCGTGAAGCTCACCTTCGCTCGCGGAGCCTCCATCGAAGACCCGACGAAGCTCTTCAATTCCAGCCTGGAAGGGAACACGCGGCGTGCGATCGACCTCCGCGAAGGGGAGAAGATCAACGAAGCTGCCTTCAGGCAACTCATCCACGCCGCGGTGGAGGCCAACTCAGCAGCGCGCGCTCAACGGGCAGCGAGGAAGAAGTAACCCCGGCTCTCAGGGGTATGACGTACGAACGGCCTTTCGCAACAGAAGGGGAGTTATGGACGTAGGCCGGAGCTGGCCGATACCTCACAGCCCGCTCTTTGGGTTCATAAACCCAATGGCCGCGATCTTGTCATTCGGAACTATGGCTTCAAGGTGACCCTTACCCGGACTCGAATCGCTTGACACGCCTGATAAACTAAGTTCAGCAAAAGATCTGAGCCCGGCCACAAGCCGGGCTTCTGCATTTAACCCGAAGCCGGAGTCGAAGTCCAAAGCTAAACTCTCTGCTTCGAAGACTTTGCACAAGATTGACGGGGGGAGGGGGCACCACTACCTCATGGAGCCATCACCATACCTCACCCCTGCACCCCACGTTATACTCAAGGTTTGGCGCAAACTAGTACCTGCCATCCCAGAAAATATATGTCCCTCCTCTGGCTCAGAGTCGCAGTCCTCCTCTACGGCATCGCCGCGCTCGCGGTCCTGCCCGCCGCCCTCTACGACCGCCCCCGCTGGCGCCACATCGCCATCCCCGCCACCATCGCCGCCGTCCTCTTCCACTTCGTCTCGCTCGCCGAGATGCTCAACGCCGCCCACCACGCCTTGCCCGTCGACACACACGAGACCCAGACCCTCCTCAGCCTCCTCCTCGCCGTCGCCTTCCTCCTCGTCTACTGGCGATTCAAGACCGTCTCCCTCGGCGTCTTCATCCTCCCCATCTGCTTCCTCCTCGGCCTCATCCCCGCCTTCCACCCCGGCCGCGAGACCACCGCCTTCCCGCTCCTCCACAGCCGCTGGATCCTCCTCCACATCGCTCTCCTCCTCGCCGCCTACGCCGCCCTCTTCATCTCCCTCATGGCCTCGCTCCTCTACTTCATCCAGGAGCGCCGCCTCAAACAAAAACACCCCACCCTCCCCTGGCTTCCGCCGCTCGAAACCACCGACCAGATCGCCCTCAAATCCCTCCTCTTCGGCCTCCCCTGCATGACCGCCGGCCTGCTCATCGGCTCGCTCATCGCCCAGGCCACGGTCGGCGCCTCCTACTTCCGCGATCCCAAGATCCTCCTCGCCTTCGCCATGTGGATCGCCTATGTCGCCATGATCCACATCCGCCGCGTCGCCGGCCTGCGCGGACGCCGTGCCGTCTACCTCTCCAGCTTCGCCTTCCTGGTCGTCCTCGCCGTCTGGGCGGCAAACCAGCTCTCCGCGGTCCACAGGTTCACCGCGCCATGACTGAATCCGGAACCACATCTGGGAGCAATAGCGCGAATGGGAGCAACAGCGCGAACGGCGCCCTCATCCTCGTCGGCATCAACCACACCACCGCCCCCATCGAGGTCCGCGAGCGCCTCGCCATTCCCACCAGCCGCCTCGCCGACGCCACCCGCACCCTGCTCCACCAGCCCGGCATCCGCGAAGGCCTCATCCTCTCCACCTGCAACCGCGTCGAGCTCCTCACCGTGCAGGATGACACGCCTACCCCTGGCGTGACGCAGACCAAAGCCGACCTCCTCCGCTTCCTCCACGAGTACTTCGCCGTCCCCCCCCACGACATCCAGCCCCACCTCTACGAGTTCCGCGAGCGCGAAGCCGTCCGCCACCTCTTCCGCGTCGCCAGCTCCCTCGACAGCATGGTCGTCGGCGAGCCCCAGATCCTCGGCCAGGTCAAGGAGTCCTACACCATCGCCCGCGAGGTCGGCGCAGTCCAGTCCAATCTCGAAGCCCTCCTCCAGCGCACCTTCACCGTCGCCAAAAAGGTCCGCAGCGAGACCCAGATCGGCTCGAGCGCCGTATCCATCGCCTCCGTAGCCGTCGATCTCGCCCGCAAGATCTTCGGCTCGCTCGATGGCAAAACGGTGCTCCTCGTAGGAGCCGGCAAGATGTCCGAGCTCGCCGCCCGCCACCTCATCCAGCATGGCGCCGCGAGCATCCTCGTCGCCAACCGCACCGAAGCTAACGCCCAGCGCCTCGCCGCCGAGTTCCTCCACTCCCCCGCCAGCACCGCCGTCATCCCCTTCGACGACCTCTACGACCAGGCCGCCCGCGCCGACATCGTCATCACCAGCACCGGTGCCCCGCAAAAGATCTTCGGACGCTCCCACGGCCAGCACTTCCTCCAGCGCCGCCGCAACCGCCCCATGTTCTTCATCGATATCGCCGTCCCCCGCGACGTCGATCCCCGCATGAACGAGGTCGAAGGCTGCTTCGTCTACGACATCGACGACCTCCAGCAGGTCGCCCAGGCAAATCTGGCCGACCGCGGCCGCGAAGCCGAAGCCGCCGAAGCCATCGTCAGCAGGGAAGTAGACAAATACCAGCAGCGCCTCGAAGCCCGCGACGCCGTCCCCGCCATCATCGCCCTCCAGCAGCACGCCGAGCAGCTCCGCCAGGCCGAACTTGCCCGCTCCCAATCCAAACTGGCCGGCCTCACCCCCCAGCAGCGCGAAGCCGTCGAGTCCCTCACCCGCTCCCTCACCGCCAAACTCCTGCACCCCCAGCTCACCGCACTCCGCCGCCCAGCCGCCACCCGGCCCGAAGACTAGGCAGTATCGACCTATAGCCTGTTCGCAAGAGATTGATTTATAAGCAGTGTCATCCTGAGCGAAGACTCTCGCAGTTTTATCGCGAGAGGCGCAGTCGAAGGACCTGCGGTTTACTCTCACAGGGCCATACTCTTCTACCCGATTTACAGCTTTTACCCGATTTACAGACCGATCGCTCGCAAACACCTCGCCTTCTATGTCGATTCAACCTAAGCAAGCCGCAGCCCCTGATCTACCCTCCACCTGAGCCGCCGCGGGATGCGTGAATTAGCCTCTGGCGCGCATCCCGCTTCAGGCAACCGAAGTCACTGCCGTATCCTGAGAAGACATGAGCAGCGAGCACAACAACCCCCGCAACCCCATCCGCATCGGCAGCCGAGGCTCCCAGCTTGCCCTCTGGCAGGCCAACCACGTCCTCTACGCTCTCCGCGACGCCGGCTACAACGTCGAGCTCGAGGTCATCCGCACCACCGGCGACCGCATGCAGCAGCCCGGCTTCCTCCCTCCCGCAAACCTCGACGGCAAAGGCATCTTCATCAAGGAGATTGAAGAGGCCCTCGAAGAAGGCCGCATCGACCTGGCCGTTCACAGCCTCAAAGACCTGCCCACCAAGCTGGCCCCCCAGTTCACCCTCGCCGCCATCCCGAAGCGCGTCGACGCCCGCGACGTCTGGGTCTGCGAGCAGTTCTGGGGCCTCCACACCCTTCCCACCGGCGGCTGTATTGGCACCTCCAGCCCCCGCCGCCGAGCCCAGCTTCTCGCCCTGCGCCCCGATGTCACCTTCACCGAAATCCGAGGCAACATCGACACCCGCCTCAAGAAGCTAGCCGACGGCAAATGCGACGCCCTCGTCCTCGCCGCCGCCGGGCTCGACCGCCTCAAGCGCGCCGAGTGGGTCCACCAGCGCTTCTCCCCGGAGGAGATGTGCCCCGCCCCCGGTCAGGGAGCGCTCGCCCTCGAGACACGCAGCCCCGAGTACCCGGTCGACGAAGCCCGCGATGCCTACATCCGCAACGCCATCGCCTTCTTCGAACACCCCCACACGCGCTTCGCCGTCGAGGCCGAACGCGCCACACTCGATGCCCTTGGCGGCGGGTGCCAGCTCCCCATCGGCGCATACTGCCACCCGCATCAAGGCAACTGGCGCATGGTCGCGCAGGTCGTAGCTCCGGACGGCGAAGCCATGGTCCAGACGGAATCCGAAGCGCAGCCCGCGACGCACCCATCCGCCTTTGGCCTCCGCGTAGCCGAAGAGCTGAGATCCCAGGGCGCCCTGGACCTGCTCAGCACCCCAGCCTTCACCTCCTGACTCTGGCCGAATGAAATAGGGCACTTAGTTGGGGCGAACCATGTTCGCTTGCAAAATGAATGCTCATTCAGTATGCTTCGCATGGTCCGGGTAAATCGCCCTTCGGAGCCTGCATCATGACGACCCGCACCATGCCGACCCGCACCATGCCGACCAGCACCATGCCGACCAGCACCACCGCTTCCACAAAGCAGATCCGCAAGGTAGCCGTCCTCGGAGCGGGCACGATGGGCTCGCGCATCGCCGCGCATATCGCAAACGCCGGCGTCCCGGTCGTCCTGCTCGATATCGTCCCGCCGGGCACGCCCGCCGAAGCCGATCGAGCAACGCGGAACACAATCGCCCTTGCAGCGCTCGACGGGCTGAAGAAGTCTAAGCCCGCAGCCTTCTACACGCCCGACAGCGCCCGTCTCATCACCCTCGGCAACTTCGACGACGATCTCTCCCTGATCGCCGATTGCGACTGGATCGTCGAAGTCGTCGCGGAGAACCTCGACATCAAGCGCGCGCTCCTCGACAAGGTGCAGCAGCATCGCCGCCCCGGCTCCATCATTACCAGCAACACCAGCGGCCTTCCGATCGCAAAGATCGTCGAAGGCATGCCGGACGACCTACGCCGGCACTGGTTCGGCACCCACTTCTTCAACCCGCCGCGCTACATGCGCCTACTCGAGATCATCCCCACGCCGGAGTCCGACCCAGCCGACGTCGCCCTCGTGGCCCGCTTCTGTGACCAGCGTCTCGGCAAGGCCATCGTCCACTCGCACGACACGCCCAACTTCATCGCCAACCGCATCGGCACCTTCAGCATGGGCAACGCCATTCGCCTCATGCAGGCCCAGGGGTTGTCGATCGAAGAGGTCGATACCCTCACCGGGAGCGCCCTCGGCTGGCCCAGGACAGGCACCTTCCGGCTCGGCGACATGGTCGGCATCGATGTCCTCGCGCATGTCTCCAGCAACTTCTCAAAGCAGGCCGCCGCCATCCAGGACGAACGCGCCGAGGTCACACTCGCGCCCTTCATCGCCAAAATGCTCGAAAACAAATGGCTCGGCGACAAGACCAAACAGGGCTTCTATAAAAAAATAAGCGAAAGCCCGGATAGTGGTAGCGGCAGGGACGCCGAAGGCCGCGACCTGCGCCACGTCCTCGACTGGCAGACCCTCGACTACAAGCCAACCACCCGTCCCAAGTTCCCCGCCATCGAGATGGCCAAAAATGTCGAGTCCACCGCCGCCCGCATCGCGCAACTGCTCCACGCCGATACCACAAAGGACAAAGCCGCCGCATTCTACTGGCCTCTCCTCACCGAACTCTTCACCTACAGCGCCAACCGGATCCCCGAGATCGCCGACAACCTCGTCGAGATCGACCAGGCCATGAAGACCGGCTTCAACTGGGAGCTCGGCCCCTTCGAAATGTTCGACGCAGCGGGTGTCCGCGCGACCACCGAAAAGATGCGCACCGCCGGAGCGCCGGTCTCGGCCAACGTTGAAAAACTGCTCGCCTACGCCGACAGACACACAGACTCCAACCCCACCTGGTACAAGGACGATCCATCGGTTCCCAGCGGCCGGCTCTTCTTCGACCCCGTCACCAGCGCCTACCGGCCAGTCGTCGCAGCAGACGGAGTCACCTCCTTCGCCGCAATCAAGAAGGCGAACGGCGTCGTCAAGAAGAACCCCGGAGCCTCCGTCATCGACCTCGGCAGCGGCGTCGCAGCCATCGAACTCCACTCCAGGATGAACGCCCTCGGCGACGACATCGTCACCCTCATCACCCAGACGTTCAAGCCCTCCAGCGACATCGTCTCGAACTTCGAAGCCTTCGTTATCACCGGCGACTCCACCAACTTCTCCGTCGGCGCGAACCTCATGCAGTTGCTCCTCGGCATTCAAGATGAGGAGTGGGACGAGCTGGACATGGCCGTCCGCGCCTTCCAGAGCATGACCCAGGCGATCAAGTTCTGTCCCCGCCCTGTCGTCGTCGCACCCTATGGCATGTGCCTCGGCGGGGGCACTGAGATCGCGCTCCACGCTGCTGCCCGCCAGCCCCACGCGGAGCTCTACATGGGCCTCGTCGAAACCGGCGTCGGCCTCATCCCCGGCGGCGGAGGCTGCAAAGAGATGACCATCCGCAGCGTCGAGGCGGGCTCCAGCATCCGCCCGGACGCGCGCGGCGAAGGCGTCGAGATCTTCGAAGCCCTCAAGAAGAACTTCGAGACCATAGCCATGGCCAGGGTCTCGACCTCTGCCGCGGAGGCCCGCGCCCTGGGCTTCCTCAAGCCCTCCGATGCCATCACGATCAACCGCGAACGCCTGCTCACCGACGCCCGCATCCGGGCCCGCGCCCTGGCCGACGCCGGCTATACCGCTCCTATACTGCGCACCGACATCGCCGCTCCCGGCGAAAACGCACTCGCCACCTTGAAGCTCGCCGTATGGACCATGCGCGAGGGCCAGTACATCTCCGACCACGACGCCAAAGTAGCCAACTGGGTCGCCTACGCCCTCTGCGGCGGCAAGATCACCCCCGGTACCCCCGTCAGCGAACAATACCTGCTCGACCTCGAACGCGAGGCCTTCCTCAGCCTATGCGGCGAAAAGAAGACCCAGGAGCGCATCGCCTTCACCTTGAAGACCGGTAAACCACTCCGCAATTGAAGACATACGTATGTACGTACAATCTTGGAAAGGGTGAAATCATGGCTTATGTGGATCCGAATACCGTTCAGTCGCCTAAAGGATTGGTAAAGGACATTGAAGTTGTCTTCGATAAAGGGCCGAGCCCGGACAGTTGGTCTGTCGCCCGACTCAAGTGGGACCAGAAGCAGGCGGTTGGAATCCGTTGGAATGGAGAGGTTGGCAAGCCGGGCAGCGGAACCCCGCAATCTCGAGGGAACGCGACTTGGTTCATTGTTCCGGATGAGTTGGCATCGAGTCTCCTGGAGGCCGCAAAGAATCTCGAGACATCCAAGGAGCAGGAAATTCTTCGCGGATACGAAGAGATGGCAGCAGATGTTAACGGCGAAAAAGAAGCATTCGAGTGGATCGAATCTCACGTGGAAGAGCGTTTGTGAGCGCGGCGATGTCTACTGGGTCGCGTTCGATCCCACCGTCGGGGGAGAGGTCAACAAGACTCGTCCGGCCATCATCCTCAGCAACGACCTTGCGAATCGTGTTCTCAACCGCATCATCATGGTTCCGTTGACTACGAGCGTGGATCGCGTTCTGCCGGGCGAAGCTCTCGTAGAGGTTCAGGGGAGACCGCAAAAGGCGCTTAGCAGTCAGATTAGAACTGTCAGCAAGCTGCGTGTGGGCAAGCGTTTCGGGGAATTATCCACGGTTGACCTTGGCAAAGTGGAGCGCGCAGTTCTCTTCCAGCTTGGCATCACCACCTGAGGTTCCAATGAGAGAAGTCGTCATCGCATCCGCCGTCCGCACCGCCGTAGGCAAGGCCCCTCGCGGCACCCTCCGCACCACCCGCCCGGACGACCTCGCCGCCACCGCGATCACCGGCGCGCTCGCACGCATCCCGCAGCTCGACAAGGCCGAGATCGAGGACGTCATCCTCGGCTGCGCCATGCCCGAGGCAGAGCAGGGAATGAACGTAGCCCGCGTCGCCAGCTTCCGCGCCGGGCTTCCCGTCACCACCGCCGGGATGACCATCAATCGCTACTGCGCCTCCGGTCTGCAATCGATCGCGCTCGCCGCGGACCGCATCCGTGGCGGCAGTGCGGATGTCATTGTCGCGGGCGGCACCGAGAGCATGTCGTACGTTCCCTTCGGCGGCAACAAGATCTCCGTCAACCCATGGCTCGTCGAAAACTATCCCGGCTCCTACATGTCCATGGGTCTCACCGCCGAGCGCGTCGCCACCCACTACGGCATCACGCGCGAGCAGATGGATCAGTTCTCCTACGAAAGCCATCGGAGGGCGCTCGCCGCCATCGCCGCCGGAAGATTCGAAGACGAGATCGTACCCGTAACGGTTACAAATACCGCGCCGAACGGAAAAGGGAAGGCCAAGCCGGTCGAGTCCACCTTCAGGCAGGACGAAGGCCCCCGCGCCGACACCTCGCTCGAAGCCCTGGCGAAGCTCAAACCCGTCTTCCACGCCAAAGGCACCGTCACCGCCGGAAACTCGAGCCAGACCTCCGACGGAGCCGCCGCCGCCGTCGTCATGTCCGCCGACCGCGCCGCGCAACTGGGCATCACGCCCATGGCGAAATTTCTCGCCTTCGCCTACGCGGGCTGCGACCCCGAGGAGATGGGCATCGGCCCCATCTACGCCATCCCCAAGGTCCTCAAGATGGCCGGCCTCGCGCTCGAAGACATCGACCTCTTCGAACTGAACGAAGCCTTCGCCGCGCAGTCCCTCGCCGTCCTCAAAGTTCTCGGCATCGATCCCGCCAAGGTAAATGTCAACGGCGGCGCCATCGCCCTCGGCCACCCCCTCGGCTGCACCGGAGCCAAGCTCACGGCAACCATCCTCCGCGAGATGCCCCGCCGCCAAGCAAAGTACGGCATCGTCACCATGTGCGTCGGCGGAGGCATGGGAGCCGCCGGCATCTTCGAAGCAGTACGGTGATCCTCGACGCGCCCACGCCATCGCCGTCATTCTGAGCGAAGCGAAGAACCCCTGTATTTCGTCTTTGTCGTTGTTTGTCATCCGGTAGGTATCTGCTTCTGTCGTTGCTCTTGTCTGTGGACTTGCTTTTAGGTAGGTCCGGGCTTCAGCCCGGACACTCACCACCAAACCAATCGGGGCTTTAGCCCCTGGAGTATGCATTTCGTGACGCCAGCCACCATCCTGCAACGCTTTCGCAAGAAGCCGATGATTCCGTTCGCCTCCGACGAAAACATGCTCCGCATAGCCCCGCTCGCAGAAGAGTTCTTCGCAAATGTCCTATATAACAAGGAGCCATTATTCGTCAGCGATGAGGCCACCATCTGGGACGTCTCCATGGGGCCGGATGTAAACGAACTTCGGGAACGCTGTCTCAAGTTTTATGGAGTGACGCTCCACCCTCACGACTTCAAACGTTCCCTCTGGAGCCTGATCGAGCACCTTGACCGCTCCCGCACCAGGCACATTTCCTCTTAGGAGTTCCACCATGGCCACAACGATCGCACCCATCCCCACCGCCACCCGCATCTCCGGCGGCAGCTTCCTCATCTCCGATCCCACCCCCGCCGACTGCTTCTTCCCCGAAGACTTCACCGGCGAGCACAAGCAGATCGCCGAAACCACCGCCAACTTCGCCATTAAAGAGATCATGCCCGCCTCCGACCGGATCGAAGCCAAGGACTTCGCCGTCACCCGCCGCCTGCTCCAGCAAGCCGCCGACCTCGGCCTCACCGCCATCGATATCCCCGAGGAGTACGGCGGCCTCGAGATGGACAAGGCCACCTCCGCCATCGTCGCCGAAAACATCTCCAAGCAGGCCAGCTTCTCCGTCGCCTTCTCCGCGCACGTCGGCATCGGCACCCTGCCTCTGATCTGGTACGGCACCCACGAGCAGAAAAAGAAGTACCTCCCGAAGATCGCATCGGGCGAGATCGTCTGCGCCTACGCCCTCTCGGAGTCCACCAGCGGCTCCGACGCCGTCAACGCCCGCACCCGCGCCGTGCTCTCCGCCGACGGCAGCGCCTACACCCTCAATGGCGAAAAGATGTGGATCTCGAACGCCGGATTCGCCGACCTCTTCACCGTCTTCGCCAAATGCGCCATTCCCGGGGGTCCCGACGCAGGCAAAGAAAAGCTCACCGCCTTCCTCATCGAGCGCGGCACCCCCGGCTTCACCCACGGCAAGGAGGAGCACAAGCTCGGCATCCGCGGCAGCTCCACCTGCCCCCTCATCCTCACCGACTGCGTCATCCCCGCCGCCAATCTCCTCGGCGAGGTCGGCAAAGGCCACCACATCGCCTTCAACATCCTCAACGTCGGCCGCTACAAGCTCGGCAACGCAGCCGTCGGCGGCGGACGCATGGCCCTCAACAACGGCATCCGCTACGCCATCGACCGCAAGGCCTTCGGCAAATCCATCTCCGAGTTCGGCCTCATCCAGGAGAAGATCGCCAACTGCGCCACCGGCATCTTCGTCGGCGAAGCCGTCTGCTACCGCACCGTCGGCCTCATCGACAAGGCACTTGCCGGAGTCGACAAGAACGACACCAAAGAGATCCAGAAGCGCATCGAGGACTACGCCGTCGAATGCAGCATCGTCAAAGTCTGGGCCAGCGAGATGCTCGACATGGTCGTCGATGAGACGCTCCAGATCTTCGCCGGCTACGGCTACGTCGAAGAGTACCCGGCCGAGCGCGCCTACCGCGATGCCCGCATCAATCGTATTTTCGAGGGCACCAACGAGATCAACCGCCTCATCATCACCGGCTGGCTCATGAAGTCCGCAATGTCCGGCAAGCTCGCCCTCATGCCTGCAATCAAGAAGCTGATGGACGAGGTCATGTCCGGCCCCAGCGAAAAGATCGAACGCGAAGGCCCACTGGCCGGGGAACACAACCTCCTCGCGAACGCCAAGAAGCTCACCCTCTTCGCAGCTGGAGCCGCCACCCAGAAGTACATGCAGCAGATCGCCGACCAGCAGGAGGTCATGGGAGCCATCGCCGACATGGTCATCGAGGTCTTCGCCCTGGAGAGCGCCATCCTCCGAGCCGAAAAAATTGCGGCAGCCCAGTCCGTGGCAACCCAGACCCCCGCAGCCTCCGCCATCCCCCTCGCCATGGCCCGCGTCTACGCCGACAAAGCCATGTCCACCATAGAACTCTCCGCCCGCAAGGTCATCGCGGCGGTCGCGGAGGGCGACGAACTGCGCACCCGGCTCACCATCCTCCGCCGCCTCTCAAAGCACGACACAGCCGACACCATCACGCTTCGCCGTCAGATCGCCCGTCATGTCATCCAGGCCGGCAAGTACAGTATCTAGCCCTCCCATCACACACCCGGCAAAGCTACGAATCCCACAAAAGGACCAGCCAAAGCGCTGCGCCGCGGGTCCTTTTCGTTTGCCTTTCCACCACCCCTCTGTAACCATCATGCCGACAACCATCATGCCGACACCATGTTCCCACCACGTGCCCCATCGGCCCGGAGCCTTTCTTTTCATACCCTTCACCTGTCTCTTCGCGTCGGCCCCGCCGCCATCTCCCGCTTCCCCGGCCATTCGTTACTCCGGCTCCTTTGTCACCCCTAGGCAGTATCGACATATAGCCTGTTCGCAAGCGATTGATTTATAAGAAGTGTCATCCTGAGCGAAGCCTCTCGCAGTTTTATCGCGAGAGGCGCAGTCGAAGGACCTGCGGTTTACTCTCACAAGGCCATACTCTTTTACCCGATTTACAGCTTTTACCCGATTCACAGACCGATCCCTCGCAAACACCTCGCCTTATATGTCGATACAACTTCAGAGGAATCCGCCTATGAATAATGCAGACGCAACTTTTCCAACCTTCGTCTGTCTAAGCATTCAATCGTCTCTGCTTCCGGTATGCCCCGGCCTGTCCGCCGCGTGTGGAACCCCAGGCCACGCCGTAATCGTCCTGTACTCGTCTCTGGTAAGGTAAAAAAGCCAATGCGCAGCCGCCTGATCTCTCCCCTCCTCCTCCTTGTAGTCTCCGTCCTGTTCACGTCGGCCTCGTCCTCCCAGGCATCGGTCCAGAACCGCATCGCCGCCGTGACCGACAGCAGCCGTGTCCCCCTGCAGGGCAGCGTCTCCGGCCGGGTCAGGCGCGCGGCAGACCTTGGCGCCGCCCCGCAGGGCCGCACGCTCGACTCGCTCTCCCTGCGCTTCAGCCTCACCTCCGCGCAGCAGGCCGACCTTACCCAACTTCTCGCAGACCAGCTCAATCCCGGCTCCCCCAGCTACCACCAGTGGCTCACGCCCGAGCAGTACGGCGCGCGCTTCGGCCTCAGCAGCGCCGACATCGCCAAGGTATCCACCTGGCTCACCGGCCAGGGCTTCAAAGTTACCGGCACCGCGCGTAGCTCCACCTTCATCGAATTCACCGGCACCGTAGCCCAGGTCCAGCAAGCCTTCGGCACCAGCATCCACAGCATGTCGCTCGACGGGGAGCAGCACATCGCCAACCTCACCGACCCCGTTCTTCCCGCATCCATCGCGGGCGTCGTCAGTGCCGTCACCGGCCTCAACGACTTCAAAATGAAGCCGCGCACGCGGATTCGCACAGTGCCGGTCGACCCCGCCAGGCCCTTGTACACCCAGACCACCAACAACGTCACCAGTCACTACATCACACCCGCCGACTTCTACACCATCTACGATGTCAACCCTTTGCTGACGAGTTCGCCCGCCATCAACGGCAGCGGTTTCACCATCGCCGTCGTCGGCGAGACCGATCTGTTTGCATACTCCACCGCGCCGGCCCAGGGCGTCGCCACACCTGTCGCCGACCCCGATATCGCCGCATTCCGCAAGGCCGCCGGACTTCCCGCCAGTACCATCAGGGTCCAGCTTTACGGTGTCGATCCCGGCGTGCAGGCCGCGACTGGTGATCTCGACGAGTCGCACATCGATATTGAATGGGCGGGCGCAATCGCACCCTCTGCCAACGTCCTGTTTGTCTACGGCAGCGACGTGTTTGTAAACGGCCTGACCAACGCAGTCGATGGCAAGCTCGCTCCCATCATCACCAGCAGCTACGGACTGTGCGAGAGCTCAAGCAGCCCCTCTACCCTCAGCATCTACAATCAGCTCTTCCAGCAGGCCAACGCCCAGGGCCAGACCATCGTCAATTCAGCCGGCGACGCCGGGGCCACGGACTGCGACACGGCCGGCGTGGCCTCCGAAGGACTTGCCGTCGACTTTCCCGCAAGCTCCCCCTTCGTCACCGGGGCGGGCGGAACCATGTTCAGCGCTGACGTCAATACTCCAGCCTCCTACTGGAACACCTCCAACAGCACCAGCGGGGGCTCCGCAACCCAATACATCCCCGAGCTGCCCTGGAACGAGACCACCGCAGCCGCTGGGCTCGGCAATCTCAATACCCCTGGCGGAGGCGGCGCAGGCGGAGGCGGCGCCAGCTCCTTCTTCGCCAAGCCTGCCTGGCAGACCGGCACCGGCGCGGGGAACACCCCGAATGACGGCTCGCGCGACGTGCCCGACATCTCCCTGAACGCCGCCGCGAATCACGACGGCTACGTGGTGTGCAGCCAGGGTTCCTGCACCAACGGCTTCCTCAGTTCGACCAACACGCTCAACGTCTACGGGGGCACATCCCTGGTCGCCCCCAGCTTTGCCGGTATCCTCGCCCTGGTCGAACAGAAGCTGGGGGGCGCCCCCAATGCCGGTCTGGGGAACGTCAACCCCGTGCTCTACGGTCTCGCCAATGGCCCCACCTACACCAGCATCTTCCACGACATCACCTCCGGCAACAACTCCGTTCCATGCGTGCAGGGAACCCCCAACTGCCCGAACGGAGGCTCCATCGGCTACACCGCAGGCACCGGCTACGATCAGGCATCCGGTCTCGGCACCCTCGACGTTCTTCACCTGGTCAATGGCTGGAGCACAGCCATACCCGCGGGGACCGGAAGCGCCCTCGGCGCCGGCCTCACCACCACCACGCTCACTACCACCGGCTCGCGTTGCGGCGCCACAACCGGCACTCTCGCCCTGACCGTCGCGGTAGCCGCTTACGCCGCCAGTTCGACGCCTACCGGAACGGTCCAGTTCCTGGTCGATAACGCAGCCGTCGGCGCCCCGCAGCCTCTCGCCGGTGGCGCAGTGGCATACACGCTCAACACCACCGGCCTGTCCTCGGGCGGTCACACGATCAGCGCCGTCTATTCCGGCGACTCCGCCTTCGCCGGTTCCAAGGGCACGCTGCTCGCCTCCGACGGAACTCTTGCCTCGGTCGACGTCGTCTCAACCACCAAGCCCGACTTCTCTCTCTCCCCCTGCACCGGCGCCGTGAGCGTCCTGCCCGGCGCCGTAGCCCCCAGCTTCACCTTCACACTCACGCCGTTTCAAGGCTTCACAGGCACGGTCGCCCTTACCGCGGTCAACAATAGTTCTGCACACGCAACCACCGCCTTCACCCTATCGCCGGTCACACTCAACTCGGCAAGCGGCGCAACCACTGCATTTGTCCTCACAGCGTCCGCATCGTCCACCTCGTCCGCAGCGACAGCCCAGCTCAAGCCCGGCCCACGCCATCCCGGGTCAGGCCCGGAACCCAGGTATGGACCCAGGTATCCCACCTGGTACGCCACCGGTTCAGGCGCCGCTCTCGCCTGCATCTTCGTTCTCATTGCACCGCGCCGCCGCCGCTGGGGAACCCTCTTAGCCGCCATCTTATCGGTCGGCGCTCTCACCGCCATCGGCTGCTCCAACACCTCAACCACCGGCGCAACCACAACCACTCCTTCCAGTCAGCTCACCCCCACGCCGGCCGGCACCTATACCTTCACAATCACCGCGGTATCGGGCTCACTCGTGCATAGCGCACAGGTCAAAGTCACCGTGCAGTAAAGCGCTTCTCCAACCGATGCACTCTATTTTCGATCCCGACCAACGGGAGGGGCCATCACAGCGAAGATTGCCAACACCGGTATACAAGTCACGAAGTGACCGCCCCACGCGAAGTGGGCCCGTCCGGCAGGACAGCTCTTCCGGCGCGGCCCGGCACCCTCTCATCCGCTCCCCCGGCTACGCGCATCAGGTATTCCTGGGCGTTGAACGGCTCTCCCGTCCTTGCCGCCCGCACATACTCCCCATCCGGCTGCAGTATCCGGGCCTTCGTGTTATCCGCCAGGTAGGCCGCTAGTATCTCGTCTCGCAGGCGCGAACACAGGTCGGGCTGCGCCACCGGGTACACCACCTCGCACCGTTCGAAAAGGTTCCTCGGCATCCAGTCCGCGCTCCCGCAGTACACCTCGTCTTTGCCCCCATTCGCAAAGCTGAAGATCCGGCTATGCTCCAGAAACCGCCCGACGATGCTCCGCACCCGTATCCGTTCGCTCAGCCCCTTCACCCCGGGCCGCAGCGAGCACATCCCGCGCACGATCAGATCGATCTCGACCCCCGCCTCGGACGCCCCATATAGCGCCTCCACCATCCTCCGGTCCAGCAGCCCGTTCATCTTCGCGACAATCGCCGCCGGCCGTCCTGCCCGCGCGTGCGCCGCCTCCCGTTCGATCATCGCAATCAGGTGCTCGGCCAGCGTCAGCGGAGCCACCATCAGCGGCTCGTACGACTCCGGCTCGGTCTCCGCCGTCAGGTAGTTGAACACCTTCTGCACCGCCCCGGTCATCTCCACTCGCGCCGTCAACAGGCTGATATCGGTGTAGAACCGCGACGTCACCGGGTTGTAGTTTCCCGTCCCCAGATGCGCATATCTCCGCACCACGCCATCCGGATCGCGCCGCACCAGCATCGCCAGCTTGCAATGCGTCTTCAACCCGAAGATGCCGTGGAACACCCCCACCCCGGCATCCTCCAGCTCCCGTGCCCAGCGTATGTTCGAGTCCTCGTCGAACCGCGCCATCAACTCCACCACCACCGTGACCTCTTTGCTCGGCGCCGCTTCGGTCAACGCCTTGAAGATCGAAGAATCCTTGCTCGTCCGGTACAGCGTCTGCTTCATCGAGATCACATTCGGGTCCGCCGCCCCCGCGCCTACAAATGCCTCCACCGTCGTGTATGCGTCGAACGGATGATGCAGCAGCACATCCCGGCTCCGCAGCTCGTCGAAGATGTCTTCGCACTGTGGGCTCAGTTGCAGCTCCCGGCCAGCGAACGCCGGAAACTTCAGCCCCGGCCGCTTCACCTCCGCGTAAAGGTTCATCAGCCGCGACAGGTTCACCGGCCCATTCATCCGGAACACCTGCTCCGCGTCCAGCTCGAAGTTCGTTCGCAGCCGCTCGACCATCTCTTCCACCGCCGAGCTCTCGATCTCCAGCCGCACCGCATCGCCTCTGCGCCGGTTGTGCAGCTCCTCGCGCACACTCTCCAGCACCGACCGCGACTCCTCCTCTTCCATGTACAGGTTGCTGTTCCGCGTCACTCGAAACGCCGACCGCGACAGCACCTCATAGCCGCGGAACATCCGCTCCACCTGCGACTCCACCAGGTCGTGCAGCAGGATAAAGTCGCAGAATCCCTCCTCGCTCACCAGCGCAATCAAGCGCGGCAGGGAACGCGGCACCGTCACCACGCCCAGCGCCGTCCCCGGTCTCGACCCCTTCCGCCGATGCCGCAGCAGCAGGCCGATGCAAAGCGCCTTGTTCAGCACGCGCGGAAAAGGGTGCGAAGGGTCGATCGTCACCGGGGTCAGCAGAGGATCCACCTCGCTGTCATAAAACACAAGCGCCTGCTTGCGCGCCCCTGCGCTCAGCTCGTCCCACCGCAGCACCCGGATCTTCTCGCGGTCCATCGCCGGAAGCAACTGCTCATTCCAGCACCTGTACTGCTCGTCCGCAAAGCTGTGGATATGCTCCATCAGTCCAGCCAGCCGGGCCTGCGGAGTCAGGCCGCCTTCATCCGGAGGCTGCGCCAGCGTGTAGCCGTCCTCGATGCGCTGCAAAAAACCGGCCACCCGGATCTCGACAAATTCGTCCAGATTGCTCGCCGTGATCGCAAGGAACTTCACCCGTTCCAGCAGCGGATTCGTCTCGTCCTGCGCCTCTTCCAGCACCCGCTGGTTGAACCGCATCCACGACTCATCCCGGCTGAAGAACAGGTTCTCGGCAGGCTTCGCCGTCCGCTTCTTCGCGGCAGCCTTCCTAGGGCGCGCCGCCTTCTTAGCAGGGACGGATTTCTTCGCAGCTCGTGGCGTCGCAGTCGTCGCAGTAGCTGCGGTCGTCGCAGTCGTTGTGGGCGTCGCAGTCGTTGAATTCGTCGCAGTGTTTGTAGTCTTGATAGTCATTGAAGCTTTCAAAGCCTAACCCAGCCGCACGACTTAAAGTATGAACAATCCGTCAACGATAAGCAACGATTAGGCAACGACAGGCACTACCCACCGGGCCTCCACGGAAGCTCTGATTGAGTCCGGGCTTAGCAGGGCCGCAGCCTGTTCTGCCGCGCCGTAAGTCAAGGCTAATCGACAGGGCTTTAGCCCCCGAGGGAATGCTCATCCGAAGCCGGCACACTTAATCAGGCCGTCCCTGGGCTCGGTTATGCCAATGCATCTTCCATCCCAGGTACTTGCTCGCCGCCTCATGCACCGGCCCTGCTGTCGTAGAAAAATTCGCCGCCACATGGTGCTCGAACCCGTTCTCGCAGATGTACCGCAGCAGCTCCTGCATCTTCGCAATCTCCACCACGCCTGCTCCGCCAAAGGTCTGCAGCGGATCGCTGGTAAACGCCCCCTCGCCCACATACCCCGTAATCCGGCCCGTAAAGTCATCGGTCGAAAACCGAGCGAAGCTCATCGCACCGGCCTTCACCGTTCCCTCCAGCGTCCCGTAGGTATTGTCCTTGCCCACCGTCCCCGCGATAATCTGCTGAAAGTCCATCTTCACCTCGTTGAAGAAGTGCTTCGGCAGGTTCGAGCAATGAAAGCACACCGCCTTGTCCGGATTGTCGCCATAGTTGTTGTTCCAGTCCAGCAGCGCGCTCGGCGTCTCGCTCGCCAGCGTCAGCGCATACATGCTCAGCGTCCCCAGCACGTCCACCTCGCACGCCGAAGGAATCAGGCTCTCGCTCATCATGCTCATCACCGTGCACGGCACGATGCCTAGAAACTCCTCGATCGACGTCCAGCACTGCACCGCGCTCACCGTCAACTCGCTCGCCGTCATCCACTGATCGATCACCGCGCCCAGCTTCGCCATCTTCATCAGCGCCGCCTCCGGAGTGTCGCCCACCGGAATGTACCTCTTGATCGCCGCCAGCTTCTCCTGCGCCGCATCGTCGTTGTCCTTCATCCGCCCGATGCGCCCCATCACCTCGCTCAGGTCCAGCGTCTCAACCGTAATCCCCGACCGCTCCAGCAGCTTCTCCGAGTACCGAACGGTATTGAACGCCGTGGGCCGTGCACCGATCGCGCCGAGCCGAACGTTTTTCAGCCCCCGCACCACCCGGCACACCCCCGAAAACCACTCCAGGTCAGCTCGGAACTCCGCCGAATCCGGCGCCTCCGTATGCAATCGCGTCAGCGAGTAGGCAATCCCATACTGCTTCAGGTTGTTGCAGATCGACATCTTCCCGCAGAAGCTGTCGCGCCGGAACGCAATCGTCATCTTGCCCGCATGGTCCGGCGTCGCCTGGATCAGCACCGGCACCTGCAGGTTCGCCAGCCGCAGCGCATCCGCCAGCCCGCGCTCCTCGCCAAAGTTCGGCAGCGTGATGATAATCCCGTCGATCTCCTTCGCATGTTCCTGGAACAGCGCCGCGCACCTCTTCGCGTCCTCATAGGTCTCCACCGCGCCATGCGCCGTCACCTCGGGCGTCAACACAATCGGCCGAATCCCCGCCGCCTCCAGCGCCGCCACCATCTCCAGCCGTCCACTCGTCGCCAGGTGGCTTGGAAAAAATCCCCGGTTCCCCACAATCACACCCATTGTCATCTGCTTCGCCATATCGCTCCCCGATCCATCCTCTACCGTTGCCTTCGCCCTTACACCCAACCCACGTCATCTGTCCCTGTGCCGCTCGGCAGTGGCCAGAACCCCCATTTCCTCTTGACCGGTGCTTCTCTCTGGACACGTTTCAGATCCGCCCGTATCCGTTCAATCCGCGGCTGGCTTTCGCCCCTGATCAGTGTAATCGGTGTAAATCGGTGTTAAGGGTGCTCTGATTGAGTCTGGGCTTTGAAGGGGCCGCCCCTTCAGCCGCGCCGTAAGTCAAATTGGCTTCAGCCCCGGACGCAATGGAAGGGCGGCGCTCAATCAGGGCATCCTCAAGCCCCCTCTGTCAGCCACGATAAAATAGAGACATGATCCCCGGCACGAAAACGACAGCAAAGACCACCGGCTACACCGACGACCACGCCAGGTCCGGCCTCGACGCCAGCTTCCCCGCCATCGAGACCTGGCAGAACCAGTTCAAGGCCTACGAAATCCTCGTAGACGACCCCGAGTTCACCTCCGTCTGCCCCAAGACCAGCCTGCCCGACTTCGGCCGCATCACCATCCGCTACATGCCCCGCGAAAGCTGCCTCGAGCTCAAGTCGCTCAAGGAATACCTCTTCACCTACCGCAATCTCGGCATCTTCCAGGAAAACATCGTCAACCAGGTTCTCGACGATGTCGTCAAAGCCTGCAATCCCGTCTGGGCCATCGTCGTAGGCGACTTCCGCCCCCGCGGCGGCATCTCCACCGTCGTCGAAGCCCGCTACCCCCGAGAAGAGACCACGCGAAAATAAACCTGCGAAATCTGGCGTAGTCTCAGACCTCGAAAAAGTAGCTGTCCGCACTCCACCTTTGCCACGCATCCGTCCACATTAAGCACAAACTTAACCACGTTTTCGCGCCAGATGAGCCGCATATCACCCAACAAAGACGCACCTCTCACCACGCCGAAAAAAAGGCGCGCAAAACCACCCTGCTATCCTCCCCTCAATCCTCAAGCCACCATGGAAACCGACAGCCTCACCCCAAGCGCATGCATCACCTTCAGCACCGTCCCCAACTCCGGATTACCGCTCTCGCTCAGCGCACGGTGAAGTGCCTCGCGAGTAAGTCCCGTCCGCCGGGCCAACTCCGCAATTCCGCCACGAGCCCGAGCTACCGCGCCCAGAGCTTTGGCAATGTGACGCGGATCGTCGCTTTCCAGAGCCTCCGTAAGGAAGGCCGAGATTGTCTCGTGATCGATCAGGTATTCCGCAGGGTCAAAAACCGTTGTCTTCAAGGCCATCGTGATCGCTCCTGTGTTTAGAATTCTGCCGCTAGTTTCTGAGCCTTTAGAATGTCTTTTGACTGGGAACTCTTGTCGCCTCCGCAAAGCAGGACGATCACTATTTCGTCCCGGCGGACATAATACACTCGATATCCCGGGCCATAGTCAATCTTCAATTCGACGATCCCGCTGCCGACGCTTCGCGAATCGCCAGGATTTCCTTCTGCGAGCCGCATGACCCGCGTAATGATTCTTGATCGAGCTTGACCATCGCGAAGCTTGAGCAGCCATTCCGTGAATTCCTCACTTTGCCGGATTTCGATTGAGCGTTCTCCCAAGGCGGCCAATGTAACTCATAAGTTACACCATCCGCAAGACAACCCTGCTATCCTTCCCCAAATATGGCCTCCGCGACCAAGCCGGCCCGCACCCCCTCCGTCGCCGGAGCCGCCACCGCTCTCGTCCTCCTCACCGCCCTCAACTTCGTCAACTACATCGACCGGTACATCCTCCCCGGTGTCCAGGAGCAGGTCAAAGGCGAGTTCCACCTCTCCGACGCCCAGATCGGCTCCCTCACCCTCTGGTTCATGCTCGCCTACATGGCCACCTCGCCCATCACCGGCTGGCTGGGCGACCGTTTCCCCCGTAAACCCATGATAGTAATAGCCGCTCTCTTCTGGAGCGGCGTCAACATCTTCACCGCCTCCGTCCACTCCTACGCCTCGCTCAACCTCCGGCACGCCGCCCTCGGCATAGGCGAAGCCAGCTTCGGCATCTTCGCCCCCTCGCTTTTGGCGGACTTCTACGAGCCAGACCAGCGCAACCGCGTCCTCACCATCTTCAACGTAGCCATCCCCGTAGGCGCCGCCCTCGGCTACCTCATCGGCGGAACCGTCGGCGAACGCTTCGGCTGGCGCACATCCTTCATCGTCTCAGCCATCCCGGGCATCCTGATTGCGCTCCTTATCGCCTTTTTTATGAAGGAGCCAGCCCGCGGAGCGAGCCAGCACGACAAGGCCAAGCTGGAGAAGGGAACCGTCCTCACCCTGCTCAAAAACAAGGCGTACCTCTGCTCCGTCCTCGGCTATGCTGCCGTCACCTTCTCACTCGGCGGCATCTCCTGGTGGATGCCCTCCTTCCTCCAGCGCATCGACGGCCGCTCCCAATCCTCCGCCGCCTACATCATGGGCGCCATTACCGTTATCGCCGGCCTCGGCGGCACAATCGTCGGCGGCACCATCGCCCAGAAGTGGTCTAAAATCAACCTCAAAGCCCTCTATTTCGTTCCCGCCATCAGCGCGGCCATCGCTGTTCCCCCCGCGCTCCTCTGCTTCTTCGGTCCGAAATCGACAACCCTCCCCGGCCTTGGAATCGCCATCTTCCTCATCTTCCTAGGCACCGGTCCGGTCAACGCAGCCACCCTCAACGCCGTCCGGCCCGAGATCCGAGCCACCGCCATGGCCGGCCAGCTCTTCCTCATTCATGCCCTCGGCGACGCCATCTCGCCCCGCATCATCGGCACCGTCAGCGACCATTCCAACCTCAACATCGGCCTCGGCTCCACACTCATCACCATGCTTCTCGCCTCCGTCATCTTCTTTATCGGCTCCCGCTACGCCCCACCTCTCCATCCCGCCGCAACTCTGGCCCCAGCATGAACTTAGCCATCCAGCTCACCGCCTGGCTCATCGCCTTCACCTGGCTTTGGAAGGTCGTCGCCGCCGCCCGCGGTCTCCCCAGCATCCCCAACCTCCTCCTACCCCAACACGACCTCAGCCCCGCCGGCGAACCCTCCATCACCGTCATCGTCCCCGCCCGCAACGAGGCCGCCGACATCGCCGCCACCCTCCACTCCCTCCTCGCCCAGGACTACCCCAACCTCCAGATCGTCGCCGTTAACGACCGCTCCACCGACGAAACCGCAGCAATCATTCAAACCCTGGCCATCGAGCACACGGAGAAGCTTCGCGCCCTCCACATCGCCGAACTCCCCCCCGGCTGGCTCGGCAAAACCCACGCCATGGCCCTCGCGGCCCATCAGGCCCCCACCGACTACCTCCTCTTTACAGACGCCGACATCCTCTTCCGTCCCGACGCCATCCGGCGCTCGTTAGCCTATGCCGTATCGACCCACGCCGACCACCTCGTTACCATGCCCACCACCATAATCAGGCACTGGGACGAGGCCGCAATCCTCGGCTTTTTCCAGATCTTCGGCCTCTGGGGAGCCCGTCCCTGGCGCATCGCCGACCCCAGGGCCACGCACGACGCGCTCGGTATTGGCGCTTTCAACCTTCTCCGCCGCTCCTCTTACCTTGAAATCGGCGGCTTTGAAGCGCTTCGCGTGGAGATAGTCGAAGACCTTGGTCTCGGCCGCCGTATCAAGCGTGCCGGCCTACGCCAACGCGTCGCCTTCGGGCGTGGCCTGGTCAACGTCCATTGGGCCTCCGGCGTCAACGGTCTCGTCGGCGTGCTCACGAAAAATCTCTTCTCCGCCTTCCGCTTTTACGTCTCACTTGCCTTGCTGGCCTGCCTCTGGCTCCTGGGCTTCTGCGTCGCTCCCGTACTCGGCCTCTTTTTCACGTCAACCCGCATCCCCGCACTGGTTGCGCTGGCCTCGGTCGCTTACGGGTATCGCCTGATGGGCCGTCCGTCCGGACTTTCCGCCTGGAACGCCGTCTTCTTCCCCTTCAGCGCGCTGATCTTCGTCTTCACCCTGCTGCGCTCCATGCTGACGACGCTCAAGCAAGGGGGAGTCATATGGCGCGGCACCTTTTACCCTCTCGATGAGCTCCGCAAGAACGCGGCGCCCCTCTTCTAGCTGACCGAACGCCTGCCATCATCCACCCATGCCGGTTCATCTTCGATATGACCTGTTTTAGCCATTTCAGACAGGATCAGCCTGCGTTATCCTCACCATTCGCGCATACCAGGACGCTGGCGATCGGTTGCTCCAGCCGATGTAGCTCCGATGTAACTATGGAGTGGTAAGTTTTCGATTGAGACTCCGGCCGGTATCGTGAACGCGCTGAGAGAGTTACGCTGTCCAGGGCACGCTCACGCGATGAGGATGGAAGGCAACTAGAAGCATGGCGCCAGTAATCAGCCAGAGATTCGGGCCCTACGAGATCCTCGGAATACTGGGCGGCGGAGGCATGGGCCTCATCTTTCGCGCCTGGGACGAGAGACTGCACCGCGAAGTCGCAGTGAAGATGCTGCACGATACCTACAGCATGCCCGGCCTGCGCGAACGCTTTCTCCAGGAGGCACGCGCGGCTTCAGCCTTGAATCACCCCAACATCTGCACCATCTTCGATATCGGTGAGCAGGACGGCGAGCCCTACCTGGTAATGGAGTTGCTGAAGGGAGAAACGCTGAAGGAGCGTATCTCTCGAGGCGCTTTGACTGCCACGGAGATCGTCCGGCACGCCGGCGAGATCGCCGATGGGCTTGCGGCGGCCCATGCGAAGGGAATCGTGCATCGGGATATCAAGCCGGCGAATATCTTCCTCGTAGCCATGCCAGATGGCAAAAGTCAGGCGAAGGTGCTGGATTTTGGCCTGGCGCAGATCGGCCTGGAGGTTCGAGGAGGATCGCAGTCGCGAGCCCTTGATCTGACGCTCGAAGGCGCGACCGTGGGGACGCTGGCGTATATGTCCCCGGAGCAGGCGCGGGGGGAGTCCCTCGATGCACGGTCGGATCTGTTCTCGCTCGGTGTCGTTATGTATGAGATGGCGACCCGCCAGGTTCCTTTCCGAGGAACGACCAGCGAGCAGATGTTTGTGGAATTATTCGATCGCAACCCGGAGCCGGTACGTATCTGGAACGAATCGATTCCGCGCGAGATGGAGACAGTAGTTTTGAAGCTGCTGGAGAAGGACAGGAAGAGGCGGTTCGAGACGGCTAAAGAGTTGCGCGATGCGATTAACAGAATCACTCCGAAACTCAGTAAAAGACGTTGGAGCACCCGAGAAGTCTCGGCCGTGCCGCTGGTGAAGGCTCTCGATCCGGTTGCGCGGCATAAGCGCAGCAGTCGCAGGCCATCCGAGGTTCCGGGAGAATCTGCCGGCGGCCTGCTGATAGCTGCGGAGTCGCCGGTTGGTGGCTCAAGCTCGAAGAACCTGGCCATCCGGCCTGTGTGTATGCCGGCGGAAGAGCGTGACGGCGCCGTATTTCAGCATTCCGTCCACGGTAGAGCGCAGGCGGTGGACAGCCTAGCCATTCCAAAGCAGATCCCAGCCATGAACGGGGCAGCGGCTCAGAGCGACTCCCCGGGTGCCGTTCAGGTCATCCCCGCAGCGCTAAAGGCAGAGCACGCAAGGTGGGCGGTAACGCCAAAGCCTGTGCTATCGCCGCCTGAGCTGCCGCAGACTGGGAAGCTCGTGGAAGAGCTTGCGCCACAGGACCTGGCCGCTGGCGGCACAGCATCGCAGACCCAGACAGCTTCCTTTCGCGGTTTGACCAGAAATGCCTGGATGCTCGCAGGGGGGCTCTTCCTCGCGATTGTCGGTGGCGGCATGCTGTTGATTCGTAGCGGGCTGCTCCGGCCGGCGGTGATTGCCTCCGGCGATCGAATGCTGCTGACAGTCGTCCAGAACAAGACCGGAGACAAGGCCCTGGATGGAACCGTAATCGAAGGCATGGAGATCGCACTGCGCGAATCGAAGTCGCTGCATGTGCTTGGAGCCGAGGCCTACAGCGCGGGAGTGCGTCAGATCGAGGCGGAAGGTCGCGGGAGCGCAGCGGTCATGACAGCCCAAACGATAGCGCAGAAGGTCGGAGCCAGGGCTTATCTGTATGGGGAGATCCGTGGCGTCGCCAAAGGGTCGGCCGGCGCGGGGAGCTCTGAGGCGCCTTACACGATCAGCGTCGAGGTGCTGCAATCTGATTCGAACGACAAGCTGGCCAGCCTGGAGGAGACGGCGGAGAACAGAGACCGGATCCCTGCTGCAATCGGAAGGCTGGCGCAGGCTCTCCGCGGAGAGCTAGGCGACGGCGGTATGCGATCAGCAATCCCATTCGAGCAGGCGGCAACGGCTAACCTGGATGCCCTCCACGCGTTTGCCCTGGGAGAAGCCGCCATCGACGCCGGACGGACAAGCGACGCCATCGCGAAGTACCGCACTGCGGCTACGCTCGACCCGCAGTTTGCGCAGGCCCAGATCCGACTAGCCTGGTTGTACCGTGGAGAAAAAGCGGAGGTCGCATCGTCGAATGCGGCTGAATTAGCCCGCAAAGCGGCATTTCGGTCCTTCGGAAAGCCTGGTTCTGCGGCAAAGGACAAAGCCACGCAAAACCTGAGGCTGCTCGCTCAGTTCTGCTATGACATCAATGCGAGCGGCGATCTCAAGGACGCCTCCGAAACCATCCATCGCTACATAGCGGCCAATCCGGGAGGTGCCGAAGGCAACGCGGGCGCCGCACAGGTGTTACGGTTGCAAGGCTACTTGCCAGAGGCGTTGCTCGCCGCTCAGCAGGGATACTCCGACCATCCCTTCCATGCGGAAAGCTACCGCGAGGCGGAACTCGCGCTCCTCGGAATGAACCGGTACGACGGTGCGCTGAAGCTGCAGGCAAAGCGGATGGGGGTAGCAGGACCCGAGACTCTTTCGCCTGCAGGATCGAGCGTCGCCAGCAGCGATGCAGTCACCGCCGGAGATGGCCTCATGCCCGGAACACGCAATCGTGTGGCCCCGGCGCTATCGGAGCAGGGTGTTGTCTCCACCTCCGAGGTCTGGACTTACGCGCACTGGACCGAGCACGGCCTGTACCTGGATACAACCGGGAGAATGGCTGAAGGCCTCGAGGTCTGGAATGCCGCTGCGGCCAGCGCGAGCCGAACCCCGGAGTTCGCGTCGGCGCAGGCGTATATGCTCGCACGGGGAGCCCTCGACCGGGCGTTGACCGAGAGGTGCACCATCGCTCTCAAGATGGTGGATGAGGTGAAAAATCTTCCGCGTGGTCCGGTCGCAAGCTTCAACGCCGGGATGGCGGCGGCTCTGTGCGGAGATCAGACCTTTGCCAAAAAGACCATCGCAGCACTGCAAAAGGAGTTTCCGCAAAGCACGGCGGTCGTCCATTCCTATGTGCCGGCTCTCGAAGCCGCGGCATACCTTGGCGTGAATGAACCGGCAACGACTCTTCAGGCGCTCGAAAGTAGCAGAGGGCCTGAACAGACCTGGCTTACGCCCTATCTCAGAGGTTTGGCGCACAAAGCCCTCGGTCAGATGCCGTTAGCCGTCCTGGATTTTCAGACGGTGCTGGCACATCGCGGCATGACGCTGCTGATGGAAAGCAATGTCTATCCTCTCGCCCAGATAGAGGCAGCCCGGGCCTATGCGGCCACGGGCGACAAGGCCGACAGCATCATCGCGTACCGGAGATTCCTCGCTTCCTGGGATGGGGCGGACCGAAGTCAGCCGCGCATCAGGGAAGCGTTGGCCAGGAGCAAGTGAGCCGTTGCTTGGCGTCACCGGGCAAGACGCTGTTAGATTAGCGAAGAGTCGCCAATCCCCGATGCGTCTTGAACGCGGTCTGATGCCCGACGATCCGCTGAAACGAGAGCTATGTTCTATCCCACAGATGACCTCCGCATAAAGTGGACCAAAGTTGTCCTGCCACCCGTCTTCCTCGAAGAAGAACTGCCGATCACCGAGCGCGCCTCGTCTACCGTATTCGAGACCCGACGCTCGATCTGCGATGTACTCGGAGGCAGAGACCATCGTTTGCTTGTGGTCGCCGGGCCCTGTTCCATTCACGACACCGAGGCCGCACGCGAATATGCCGCACTTGTGAAAGCCGCAATTGCGGAGTTTTCCCGGGACCTTTGCATCGTCATGCGTGTTTATTTCGAAAAGCCACGGACCACACTGGGCTGGAAGGGGCTCATCAACGATCCGTTCCTCGATGAATCCTTCCAGATCAGCGAGGGACTGCGCAAGGCACGGCATCTTCTGCTCGATCTGGCGGAGATGGGTGTACCGGCGGGAACCGAGTTTCTCGACATGATCTCGCCGCAGTATCTGGCCGGGCTCGTGAGTTGGGGCGCGATCGGGGCCCGCACAACGGAGAGCCAGGTGCATCGCGAGCTGGTATCGGGGCTTTCCTGCCCCGTGGGATTCAAGAATGGAACCTCAGGTAATGTGCAGATTGCTATCGAGGCGATCCTGTCGGCGGGGCAGCCGCACAACTTCCTCGGGCATACCAAACACGGGCAGTCCGCAATCTTTGTGACCAGAGGCAATCCCGACTGCCACCTCATCCTGCGAGGAGGCCGGCAGACCGTGAACTACGACGCCGCCTCGGTCGAGGAAACGTGCCGGCAGATGGAGCAGGCGGGAATCCGGCCTCAAGTCATGATCGATTGCAGTCATGCCAACAGCAACAAGGACCACACCCGCCAGACCGCAGTATGCCGCAATGTTGCGGAGCAGATCGCGCGGGGCGATCGGCGCATCATAGGAACCATGCTTGAAAGCAACCTTGTCGAGGGTGCTCAAAAACTCGTCGCAGGCGAGAAGCTGGTCTACGGGAAAAGCATTACCGACGCTTGCATCGGATGGAGCGAAACCATGGACGCACTCGGGGCCTTGGCCCAGGCCATTCGATCCGCACGAGGCTAGACTTCGCCCTAGCGAGCATCATTTCCCGCGTGGCCGACGCCCGCAGAGATCGCTTAATCGCTAAGATGTAAGTGGCATATAGTTGGCAGCTAACGATTTTTCACCGCACGAACACGACGAGGCACGATGGTTTAGAGCCGTTCTTATAATTGATCCATGGGCAGAACTGCTGACACGCATCTCCTGCAAGCCGTACGACGGGTATAAAAAACTAGATGAAGAAACAGCGTCGGCATGTGGTGATTGTTGGGGCGGGGCCTGGCGGATTGGCGGCGGCTCTGCTTCTCGCAAAATCCGGGGTCAAGGTAACCATAGTCGAGAAGCGCGACCATGTAGGCGGCCGAACCTCCACACTCGAACAGGATGGGTTCCGCTTCGATGTAGGACCGACGTTTTTCCTTTACCCGAAGGTGCTCAAGGAGATCTTTTCGGCTGCCGGGTATGACCTGGAACGAGAGATCCCGATGACGCGTTTGGATCCGCACTATCGGCTGGTCTTTGGCGCGGGCGGTGAGTTGCTCGCCACCCCCGACCGCGAACAGATGGAGCGCGCAATCGCCGCCATCTCCCCCGAGGACGCGAAACGCTTTCACGAGTTCCTTACGCACAACAGAACCAAGCTGAAGGAGTTTCTGCCTTTCCTGCAATCTCCCTTTGAGAGCTGGAAGGACCTCGCGAAGCCGGCCATGCTGAAGCTGCTGCCTCTGCTTGCTCCGTGGCGTTCGCTTGATAGGGACCTGCAGGTTCACTTCAAAGATGAGCGAATCCGCCTGGGTTTCAGCTTCCAATCGAAATATCTTGGAATGTCGCCCTTTCGTTGTCCCAGCCTGTTCTCCATTCTCTCCTTCCTCGAGTATGAGCACGGAGTGTTTCACCCGTCCGGCGGCTGCGGCGCTGTGACCCAGGGCATGGCACGGATCGCGCAAGAGATGGGAATCGAGATTCTGCTCGACGAGCCGGTGGACCAGGTGATTGTGGAGCGCGGCAAGGCAATAGGCGTGAAGACGGCGAACTACAACCTGCCCGCCGACGCCGTCGTCGTCAACGCCGACTTCGCGGGAGCCATGCGGCGTATGGTGCCCAACCACCTGCGCAAGAAGTGGACCGACGAGACGCTCGCTAAAAAGCAGTATTCGTGCTCGACCTTCATGATGTATCTGGGCATCGAGGGACGATACGACGATGTGTCGCACCACACTATCTTCCTTGCGGAGAATTACAGGCAGAATCTCCGCGATATCGAGGAACTCCACCAGCTCTCGGCAAACCCGTCCTTCTATGTGCAGAATGCAGGCGTGACGGATGGGACGCTCGCTCCCAAAGGCCAGAGCACGTTGTATGTGCTTCTTCCGGTCACTCATGAGAGTGCGAACGTGGATTGGGCAAAGGAGACCTCCCGCTTTCGTGCGCTGGCGCTGAAGCAGTTGGAAAAGATCGGGATCACGGATGTGGAGCGGCGTATCCGCACAGAGCGCATCATTACGCCGGCTGGCTGGCAGCAGGAGTTTGGCCTGTACAAGGGAGCTACGTTCAGCATGGCTCACTCGCTCAATCAGATGCTGCATCTGCGGCCGCACAATCGCTTCGATGATATCGAGCGGATGTACCTGGTTGGCGGTGGCACCCACCCGGGCAGCGGTTTGCCGGTGATCTTCGAGTCGGCGCGGATCACGTCGCGCCTCTTGCTCGAAGACCTCGACATGGAGCCGCTCTGGGACGCCGGCTCGCAACCGAAAGATACGATATCGCGCGATGAACTCGTTGGGGTAGGTTCCTAACCATGCATGCCGCTGCGGCCTCCACCTCTGAAACCCCTTCGGAAGCAGTGACCGGCTCTGTCGACAGCGTGAGCCACACGCGTCACGACCCACGGACGATGTGGGCGCAGAGGTCGATCGCAGAGCGTCTGCGCATATTGAAGGTAGCCCGTCACCGCATGGCCGCCATGACGGAGAGGTTTACTTCGGCTATCTCTCCCGAGTTGGCGCGAACCGAGGCAGACACGCTGGTAGCCGAGGTCTTGCCTCTGCTTGCTGCCGCGCGGTTTCTGGAGCAGCAGGCAGAAAACGTCCTGAAGATACGGCGGCTAGGCAGGAGAGGCTTGCCTTGGTGGCTGCACGGCGTACACAGCGAAGTCCGTCGCGTTCCGTTCGGCACAGTGCTGATAATCGGTCCCGCGAACTATCCCTTGTTTCTCCCCGGCGTACAGGCGCTCCAGGGGTTGGCTGCTGGAAATGCAGTGATCTGGAAGCCGGGTCGCGGCGGCGGCGCGGTAGCTCACCTGTTTGCTCACGCTGCGTACGATGCAGGTCTGCCACACGAGTTGTTGCAAGTGACTGACGAGTCCGTCGAGGCGGTCGAGCATGTCCTTACGGAAGGTGTCGACAAGGTCTTCTTCACCGGTTCTGCTGCAACAGGCCGCATTCTGCTCAAGCGCCTCGCCGAGACCTTGACCCCTTGTGTAGCGGAGTTATCCGGGTGCGACGCCATGATTGTACTTCCTTCAGCGGAACTGTCCGGAGTTGTGCAGGCCCTGACCTTCGGCATGCGCTTGAATGGATCGGCCACCTGCATGGCCCCGCGGCGTGTGCTGCTGGTGAATGCGAGCAGCGATCGACGAGCCCAGTTTTCTGAGATGCTGCAGACCGCCTTCAAAACGGTTGGCGACGTAGTAGTGCCCGAGGCGGTGAGGAGCCAGGTCCAGTCCCTGCTGGATGAGGCACGAGCCTCGGGTGCTACCGTTCTGGGCAATGCAGGCACAAAGCGTATCCAACCTCTGATCGTGCTCAACGCAACGCCGCAGATGCAAATCACGCAGGCCGATGTGTTTGCACCTGTAGTGTCTGTGATCGATGTGCAGGAAGATGCCGGTGTGCTGGCAGTGCAGGCAGCGTGTCCCTTCGGCCTGACCGCGTCGATCTTCGGGAATGAACGCGACGCACGGCGGCTGGCAGCCAGGCTCACCGTGGGTACCGTGCTGATCAATGATGTGATCGTCGCAACGGCCGATCCCCGAGTGCCGTTCGGTGGCCGGCGGCAGAGCGGCTTCGGTGTAAGCCGGGGTGCCGAAGGTCTGCTCGAGATGACCGCGATCAAGACCGTATCGGTGCGAAGAGGGACGTCAAAGAGACAGTACGAGGCGACCGGCAAGTTGCATGAGCGGCTGTTCACCGGCGCGATCCTAGCCGCGCACGCAGGTCGATGGAAAGACCGGCTTCTGGGAGTGCGGGACCTTATAGCGGCCGGCAAGCGAATGAAGGGGAAGTGATGACCAGCGGAGCGCAAGGCAGCGGGATGAGGGTAGGCGTAGTTGGATCGGGTCTGGCTGGCCTGACAGCGGCATGTACGCTGGCATCGCGTGGCTACAAGGTCGATGTCTTCGAAAAGAATGAATGGCTGGGCGGGAAGGCGGCGCAGCTATCTGAAAACGGCTTCCGGTTCGATATGGGACCGACCATTCTCATTCAGCCGTCCGTCTTGCGGAGGGTCTTCGAAGAGGCGGGAAGGCGCATGGAAGACTATGTTCCAATGGTCCGCCTCGACCCGCAATGGCGCTGCTTCTTCGAGGACGGAAAGAGCCTGGACCTGAAGGACGATCCCCAGGAGATGGCGGCGTCGCTCGATGCGATATGGCCCGCGATGGGCGCCGGATATCTGAAGTTTCTTGCAGCCTCGAAGCAGATGCATTCCATCAGCGAGCGATTCTTCTTCTGGCGTTCCATCGGCTCGATGCGGGACACGCTCGATGTGGGTGGTGCGTTTCAACTCGACGTCTTGAAGGATGTGATGCGGATGCGTCTCGGAAAGAGCATGGCGGGAACCGTCCGCGGATACATTCCCGATGCGAACACCGCGCAGATGCTCGATCACTTTGTCCAGTATGTAGGCAGCTCGCCCGATGCCTCCCCCGCTATTCTCTGCGCGATCGGGCACATGCAGATGAGCGAAGGCATCTGGTATCCAATGGGCGGCACGCGTGCTGTGCCCGAAGCGCTGGTACGGCTCGCTATGGAATTGGGCGTCGTATTCCATACCGAAACCGACGTAGCGCGAATCCTCACAGACGCTCCAGGACATGGCGGCAGGTCCGCAGGCCGTGTCACCGGGTTGGTGACCACACAAGGAGTCCAGCACAGCTTCGATGCGGTCGTCTCGAATTCTGACGCGGTGAGGACCCATCGAGAGCTGGTCGGGGGAGCAGCCGCCCGAACCTTCGAACATAAGCGCAGCTATGAGCCTGCCTGTTCGGGTGTGGTCCTGTACCTCGGACTGAACAAGAGATACGAGCACCTCGCACACCACGACTTCGTGTTCTCGCGCGACGCCCACGAGGAGTTTCACCACATCTACAATCTGGGCGAACCGGCTCCCGATCCAACCTGCTATCTCGCGGCCACTGCCGGCACGGACCCCACAACCGCACCGCCTGGAGGCGAAGCCCTCTACGTGCTGGTCCACACGCCGTATCTGCGGCCGCATCACGACTGGAACAAGATGTTTCCGCTATACCGCCAGGTCATCCTCGACAAACTCAAACGTACCGGCGGAATGCCCGACATCGAAGAGCGAATCGTCTTTGAAGCCGCGTTGACGCCGCAGGACATCCACGACCGCTACCGCGTGCTCAACGGAGCAATTTATGGAATCTCAAGTCACGGACTATTTCAGGGTGCCTTCAAGCCCGCCAATCGCAGCAGGGAAGTAAACGGCCTGTATCTCGCCGGCGGTGCGGCCCATCCCGGCCCAGGCATGCCGATGGTCATGATGTCCGGGTGGATCGCGGCGGACAGCCTGGACCAGGATCTCCGACGGGATGCAGTGGCTTGAGATACGCTTGACGGGATACGAGTATGGCTGCCCCTTCTATCTCGACGCCGATCCTTCGGCTATTTCGGCGCATCGTGCGGAGGTATTTCCGCCGCCACTTTCACGGAGTCCGTGTATCCGGAGCCTCTCGATTCCAGGGCATCACAGGCCCCCTTGTCATCTACGCAAACCACAGCTCGTGGTGGGACCCGATGGTCGCAATCCTGCTCGCTGCGGAGCTGATGCCCGAGCGCAGCCACTTCGCTCCCATGGATGAGGAAGCCTTGTCGCGATATGGAATTCTCCGCAAGGTCGGGATCTTCCCGATTGAAATGAAGACCGCCCGCGGAGCTGCCCAGTTTCTCCGTACCGGGCTTTCCATCGTCGATGCCGGCGGAGTCCTCTGGATCACCCCCCAGGGCCGCTTTGTCGATCCACACGTAAGGCCGCTGGAGTTCAAACCCGGGCTGGCGTCCCTGGCAGCTCGCATTGCGTCCTCCTGCGGAGCCTGCACGGTGCTTCCACTCGCAATCGAATACACGTTCTGGGATGAGCGCCTGCCCGAGGTGCTTCTGCGCTTCGGCGAACCAGTATCCGTACTGAGAGGCGCGACCTCGGAGAAGATCCAGGAGCGGTCACTGGACGCCCTCGATCAAACCATGGACCAGTTGCGCGAACTGGCTGCAAACCGGGATGCAAGCGCCTTCACGACACTCGCGCGAGGCACCGTCGGGGTCGGAGGATTCTATGCCCTCGGCCAGCGCCTGAAAGCCTTGCTGCTGCGCCGCCCTTACCGTGCAGAACACACCTCTCCGATGCCCGCCGACACAACGCGGACGGTGAAGAATTGAGCCAAACGATCCTTGAGCCCGCTGCAATCCTCGTCATGCTCTGCGCCCTTATTCCTGCGCTCCTGTTCTGCATCAATCTGAGGCTGTACCGGCGCCCGCAAGCTGCTTCCAAACCTCTGCCCATGGTTTCGGTGCTGATCCCTGCCCGCGACGAGGCCAAATCCATCCAGGCCGCGGTAGCCAGCGTTTTGGCCAGCACTGGCGTCGTGTTTGAGGTCATCGTGATGGACGACTGCTCCACCGATGAAACTCCTTCCATCGTGCGCCGCCTTGCAGACTCGAACGCGAACCTGCGGCTGGAGCATGCGCCATCGTTGCCGCAAGGCTGGAACGGAAAGCAGCATGCCTGCTGGTCGCTGGCTCACGCCGCCAAAGGCGAGGTGCTCTGTTTCGTCGATGCGGACGTCAGGCTCGCTCCAGAGGCATTATCGCGCATGGCAAACTTTCTCCTCCAAAAGGACGCAGCTCTGGTGAGCGGCTTCCCTCGGCAGATCACCGGAACCTGGATGGAGCGGCTGCTTCTCCCACTCATTCATTTCGTGCTGCTCGGATTCCTGCCGATATCACAGATGCGCAAAGGCCATGATCCGCACTTCGCCGCCGGCTGCGGACAATTCATGATGGTGCGGCGCGATGCGTACCTCTCTTCCGGCGGCCATGCTGCGATTCGCGCGACGATGCACGATGGCCTCCTGCTGCCTCGCCTGCTCCGCCACGCAGGATACCGGACCGACCTCGCGGACCTGACCGATCTCGCGACCTGCAGGATGTACACCGACTGGCGACAGGTCTGGCAGGGTCTGGCCAAGAACGCCACCGAGGGAATCGCCGACCCGGTGCGAATCCTACCGATAAGCCTCCTGCTGCTCCTCGGGCAGGTCATGCCGTTCGTGCTGGCGATCTGGCTGTGGCTCAGGGGCGGAGCTTCAACTCCCATCGTTGGCCTCGTGCTCATCGCGATCGGCAGCGCGTGGCTCCCGCGCCTGCTCGCCTCAGTCCGCTTCCGCCAGAATTGGCAGGGAGCTCTACTGCACCCTCTCGGAATCGTCGTCTTGCTTGCAGTTCAGTGGTATGCCCTCACGCGAAAGTTGATGGGCGGCGCAGTCAGTTGGAAGGAGCGATCGTACGTCGAAGAATAACGCCAATCGTCGCGGCACGGTCCATCCTGGGGCGTCATCGACAGCGTGTCGACACAGCGGCCGGCGGTTGCGGTAAACGCTTGAGAGATTTATACTTAAGAAGCCACTCGAATGCATTGAGCTGCAAGCAGATCATGTGGCGTCATGGTGTAACTGGTTAACACGCCGCCCTCTCAAGGCGGAGAGTCCGGGTTCGAGCCCCGGTGACGCTACCAAATGTCTTCATCCAATCTTCTTCCACGGCGCCATGGTGTAACTGGTTAACACGCGGCCCTTTCAAGGCTGAGAGTCCGGGTTCGAGCCCCGGTGGCGCTACCAAATCCTATCCCTACCAGTAAATTTGTTGCTATCCTAAACCCGAGGTGACCCGTGGCCTACGCAGAGGTAAAGCAACACGCTCACGAACTGATCGATCGCATGTCTCCGGGGCAGGTTCCGGTGGCTGTGGAGCTTCTGGAAAAGATGCTCGATCCGGTGTCTCTGGAGCAGGCCAATGCGCCCTTCGAGGACGAGACGATCGGCGAGGAAGAGGAGCAAGCCGTCACGCGAGCCAGGCTGGAGACCAGGCCTCCGACAGACCAATCGCATAAGGAGTTCATCGCGGAGTTCGGCTTGACGATGGATGATTGGGAGCGCATGGGAGAAACACCGCTTGAGCCGTTTGACCAAAGCCACTGACGATGGGGAAGAAGGTCGATTGGCACGACGAGGCTAAACGGGAACTCAGCGCCTGATCGCGATGCGAATTCTGCACGGCGTTCCACAAAAAATAGCGTGAGCCTTTCGTTGTAGTCACATGCTATAGCGTTGATCATATAATCCGCGACAGACTCATGAGATTATATAAAGCATTCCAGATAGCAGTTCAGATCGTTTTGTTCTTTACAATTGCATTCTCATGTCGCGCCCAAACGCAGGCGATGGACATGAAAACGTTGATTGGGAAGAAAGCCATTGTCCAGCGTATGCCTCTTTATCAGCCCGGCACATATCAAGCGATCCCGCAAACCTATGCTGGTCAAACTGTCACAATTATAGATGTCAAGCCTTCAGCGATGTACGCAAGCCTTCCGAAACTGACTGCGAGCCAGATGGCTACCCTTCCAACGCTGTCCAGAGAGAATATCGAGAACGTGCGAGGTGCTTCGACTTTGGTTGTACAGTTCTCCGATGGAGCTAAAGCTGACACCGGCGCGATGCCGGTTTTGCCATCTACTTTGCCGAATTATCTTCAGGTCATAGTAGATCCAGCAACGCCCTGGCAAGCAGTCGCAACTTCCCTCGATGTATCGGGTATGATCCCGAATGAGGATTCTGCGGCAGTATCGCATAAGCAGGAATGCCCAGTTGTCGTGATTAAGGCAACATCTACGGACGGAGGACTTAGTCACGCATTGATCGATTCACTGACTAAGAGCGAATATGAACGCGCAGTAGAGAAGGCAAGTAACGGAGGTAATGATCCACACTATTTAGATGTTCGGATGCGAAATCGAAGTGACAAACCAATCAGAGCGATCGAAGCATTTGCAGCTTATGCAAATGTGATGGGTGATGAAGGCGATAAAACCAGAGTGTTGACTCAAAACAGCAAACCGATAATGCCTGGCGGAGAGTACAAGTGCTACGCAGTTGATACTTCAATCCGTTCCTCAAATGGCGCCGGAGACGTCAAGGTATATATCACAAGGGTGCGTTACGAAGACAATACTTTCTGGCAAGACAACGGAAGTCAATCCTGTTCGCTCACAACAAGGATCAAGTGACGCAGGACTAAAGAGCAGGTTTAGCTTGTCGCGCCACCATCATATCTCGGGTCGGCCACCCGCTATACTATCCCTGTGAGCAAGACCTTCTACATCGAGACCTTCGGCTGCCAGATGAACGCCCATGACTCCGAAAAGGTCATCGGCACCCTCGAGCAGCAGGGCTACGCCCAGGTCCAGGACGAAGCCGCCGCCGGCCTCATCCTCTACAACACCTGCTCCATCCGCGACAAAGCCGAACAAAAGGTCTTCCACCGCCTCAACGAGTACAAGAAGCTCCAGGGCGAAGGCAAGAAGTTCGCTGTCCTCGGCTGCGTCGCCCAGCAGGAAGGCGAAAAGATCTTCGACAAGGCGCCGTATGTCTCACTCGTCGCCGGTTCCGCGTCGTACCGAAACCTGCCCGACATGCTCCGCCGCCTCGAAGCCGGCGAAGAACGCATCACCGGCCTCGACGACCGCCAGACCGACCTCACCTTCGAGACCGAGTTCACCGCCCGCTCCAACCCGCATCGCGGCTACATCACCATCATCGAAGGCTGCGACAAGTTCTGCGCCTACTGCGTCGTCCCCTACACCCGCGGCAAGGAGCGCTCCCGCACCTCCGCCTCAGTCCTCGTCGAAGCCCGAAAAATGGTCGACCTCGGCTACACCGAAATCCAGTTTCTCGGCCAGAACGTCAACTCCTACCGCGACGCATCAGGCCGTCTCTCCTTCGCAGAGCTCCTCGTCGCAGTAGGCGAACTCCCCGGCATCCGCCGCGTCCGCTTCACCACCTCGCACCCTCGCGACTTCACCCAGGACATCGTCCACGCCATCGACGCGACGCCAACTCTCTGCGACCACATTCACCTTCCCGTCCAGTCCGGCAGCACCGCCGTCCTCAAGGCTATGTCCCGCGAGTACACCCGCGACTGGTATCTCGAGCGCATGAGCTGGATCAAGGCCGCCACCCGCGACATCAGCATCACCAGCGACATGATCGTCGGCTTCCCCGGCGAGACCGACGCCGACTTCGAGCAGACCATCACCCTAGTCGGCGAGGTCAAATACGATGCCGTCTTCGCCTTCAAATTCTCCCCCCGCCCCAATACTCCGGCCATCCACCTGCCCGACAGCATTCCCGACGAGGTCAAATCCGAGCGCCTCCGCATCCTCATGGACCGCCAGCGCGAGATCCAGCGCGTACACTACGGCCGTCACCTCGGCGAAGTCCAGGAGGTCATGGTCGAAAGCTACAACCCCGCCCGCAACCAGGTCATCGGACGCAGCACCCAGAACAAGACCGTCAACTTCACCACCGCGCAGCTTGCGGGCAACCCGCCCATCGGCAGCTACCTCGGCGTGCGCATCACCCAGACCCTGCCCAACTGCCTGGTCGGCGAGGCCCTGCCTTCACCGTTCGACGCTCCCGCATTCCCCATACAACGTATTCCAGACTTTGTCGTCCTCAACTGACAACCGTAAATTGATAACTGGCAACTGAGAGTTCACATGCCTCCGACCACGACACATCCCGAAATCCAGGCCCACGAAGAAGTCGAGATGCAGATTCGCGGCCTCATGATGGACCCCGTCACCAACATGCCCATCATCGTCCTCAAGGACGTCGCCAGCGATCTCGTCCTCCCCATCTGGGTCGGCCTCTTCGAGGCCAACGCCATCGCCCTCGAGCTCGAAAAAACCGCCACCCCCCGCCCTATGACCCACGACCTTCTGCGCAACCTCGCCCGCGGCCTCAACGCCCAGGTCCAGAAGGTCGTCGTCTCCGAGATGCGCGACGACACCTACTACGCCGTCATCTGGCTGGACCAGTCCGGCGAAACCGTCACCCTCGACGCCCGCCCCTCCGACGCCATCGCCCTCGCCCTCCGCTGGGACTGCCCCATCTACGTCAGCCGCGCCGTCCTCGACACCTCCAGACAGGCAGCCAACGGCAACCAGACCGTCAACGCCGACGAGATGCGCCGCTGGCTGGAAAATCTCAACGACGACGAGATGGGCCGCTACAAGATGTAGATGGAGTGGCAACTTTCAACCCGTCGTCATCCTGAGCCTCACTCTGGCCCAGCGTGGTCCTGAACGAAACCCGTCGTCATCCTGAACGGAGTGAAGGACCCCTGTATTTGCCTTTGCTTTTGCTCGTCCTAAGATCCGCCTCAGATCCGCCCATCCGCAGTAAGTCGTTGCCGGTTCCGAATCGTTGTCATCATTGTCATCGAGGCCAAATCGGTGGCAAGCCGTTCGTAAATCAAACCCACCCGCAGAGCCCAGCCACCCGCTCCGCCCATTCATCCTCCGTCGGCAGGTGCGGGAGTGCCACCCCGTGATGCCGCCCCTGCAGAACACCCTCGAGAGCAGACCGCAGCGCACCCGTCATCGCCTCCTCCCCCCCGTTCAGGACGGTAGCCCACGGCGTCTCCCGCAGTATGTCGCTCACCCCCGACTCCCGATGCAGCAGCACCGGCACCCCCCGTTGCAGCGCCTCGATCGCCGGAATCCCATACCCCTGAACCGCCGGCATCAGGAACAGGTGGGCCTGCGAGAACAGCTCTTCGAGACTCTCGTCCAGCACAAAGCCATGAAAATGAACCCGGTCTCCGATTCCCAGGCCGGCTGCCATCTCCTGCAGCATGGGAATCAGAGAACCTCTGCCCGCCACATCCAGCCGCCAGTCGACACGCGAGGACAGCGGCGCCTCGCCACGCTCCTGCTCGGCGAGCGAACGAAGCATCCAGTCGATCCGCTTGTTGGGCTCCACCCGGCTCACCGAAAACATGCGAAGCTGCTCTTCCACCACCCGCATCCGAAATGATCCCCCGCCAGCGCCGCCCATCCGCGCAATCTCCGCCTCCACTCCGAAGTCGCGCCTGCACTCGTCCCTTAGATATTCGCTCGTGACGATCGTCTTGCCTCCACTCCGCAGGCCATGCCCAATGATCCGGTTGGAGACCGTAATACGCAGCCGTCCCGCCACACTCCGAACCTCCTCATCGCCGAACAGGGAAGGGGTATCGTGCATCAGATCGTGAAACCCGCGTACTCCGGCAAGCGTTGCATGGAGAGCGGGCTGATATCCGGAAAGTAACGGCTGATGTGAAAGTTGCGGCTGTTCCTTGAAGTAGTGCCTCAGGGATCGAACCTTCGCCCCTGCCCCCGATCCAGGCTTCAGCTCAACGACCTCAATCGGGTGCGAGGCATACCCCGCCAGACTACAATGGTCGAAATAGGTCAGGAAATGATGAGCCAGCCCTTGCCGGTAGAGCCAGTTCGACAGCGCAAGCAGGCTGCGCTCAGCCCCCCCAAACTGTTCAATCTCCGCGATAAAGATCGTTCGCGAGTCACCCGGGCTCGTTTCCCTCATGACCGAGCCTCTATTCCGGTGGCCGATGTCCCGTCGTTGGGACATCGGTGCTGACCGCGCTGCCAATCCATATGCCCTGAAGAGCACCTTCCGAGGCAGGGGGCCTGATGCCATTCGAGCAATCGAATAAAGTTGAAAATCATGGCGTAGTCTTCGACCTCAGAATCGCGTCTTCCAACTCTCCACGTTTGCCACGCATTCACCACACTTAAGCACAATCTCACCACATCCTGCACCACGGGAATGTCGAAAACCCCAGCGAAAACAGCATTCCACCACAGCCATTCTTTCTAGCCGGATCAACGCACGCAAAGCTCATCCAGGTAGCCGAAAAACTCCGGAAAGCTGATCGCCGCAGCTTCCGCCCCATGAATTTCCGTGTCCCCTGCGGCTCGCAGCGCGGCAATCGAAAAAGCCATCGCAATTCGATGATCGCCACCCGAATCGATCTGCGCCCCATGCAGCGTCTGCCCTCCCGGAACGCTCAAACCATCTTCAAATTCAACAACTTCCGCGCCCATCGCACGCAGATTCTTCACCATCAGCGCGATCCGGTCCGACTCCTTCACGCGCAACTCCCCGGCATCCCGAATGGTCACGCCGTCCCGCGTGTACGGCGCAATCGCCGCCAGCACCGGCAGCTCATCGATGACCTGGGCCGAAAGCCCACCCGAAATTTCGATGCCCTTCAGGCCTCCAGGAGCAACCTTAACCTGAATCGTTCCAATCAGTTCCCCATGGTGCTCCTCCACGTTCAGCACCTTGATCCTCCCCCCCAGCGCCGTGATCACGTCGAGCAGGGAAGCGCGCGTCGGGTTCATCCCGATCGCATCCAGCACCAGGTTCGAATCCGGAAACAGTAGCGCGGCGCAAAGGAAAAACGCCGCTGAAGATAGGTCCCCGGGAACAGTAGCATCAATACTTTGCAGACTCTGGCCACCCGGAATGCTGAGCTTCTCCCCAGCACGCGTGAGCTTGGCTCCGAACGCATGAAGCGCCTGCTCAGAGTGGTCCCGCGTGCGGACGGACTCGGTGAGACTGGTCGTTCCCTCCGCCTGCAAGCCCGCAAACAAAACCGCTGTTTTCACCTGAGCCGACGGAATTGGCGTGTCGAAGTCGATCGCCCGTAGCGGGCCACCATGAACAGTGATGGGTGAGTGCCCATCCACAAGATCAAGTCTAGCCCCCATCTTAATGAGGGGCTTGCGGATGCGCTCCATGGGACGCGAGCTGAGCGAATCGTCGCCGGCCAGGGTAAACGTGCCTGGGTGTGGCGCTATCAGACCCGCAAGCATACGCATCGTCGACCCGGAGTTACCGCAATCCAACACCCGAGACGGCTGCTGGAATACCCCACCTGTTCCCGTAATCTCGACCGTATGGTCGGCCTTGTGGACTACCTCTGCCCCCAACGCCTGCATGCAGGCAAGAGAAGAGTGAGGATCGGCTCCCGTGGAGAAGTTGGATAGCCGCGTCGTACCTTGAGCCAGACCGGCCAGCATCGCGTACCGGTGAGAGATCGACTTGTCGCCCGGCAAAGTGAGGGAGCCCTGCAGAGTGCGTGCGGGTCTGACAACGTGGATGGACATTGGGTCTATTTTATGGGAAGGGAAGACATTCTCGATCTACAGATGAGAATAGCCCACCGGGCGCGGTAAGCGCAGGTCCTCGCGGGAGGATCGATATGAGGATAATGTTCTCAATCTCGCCCTGAATGCAATCTCTTGCGGTTTCGGATGGCGGCTGCTATGGCGGAGAGGGGGGGATTCGAACCCCCGATAGACTTGCGCCTATGTCTGATTTCGAGTCAGGTGCATTCAACCGGGCTCTGCCACCTCTCCGCAATAAGTACAATTCTACCCGATACCCTCGAGGCTTGAGTCAACCTGTATTGGAATACTGAGCAGGTGGTGCTGACGCATAGGATGGTCTCGCTAGCGAACCAGCATGAGGTAGGCAGCCATGCCGATACCGACGCCTACAAGAATGACCGCCAGAATCACTGCGTTGACCGAGATTCGCCCCGCGATCCAGATGCCCGCCTTCAACTCGCGAATCGTCCTGAGATACTGCACAAGCGCGCTGCCATTAACAAGAATTCCGAGTCCGACAAGAGCGACTCCCGCCCAGAGCGACAAGCCAGTCTTCTTCGTGAAGATATGCGATTGCGTGGCGCCAAGCTCTCTCAAGAACAGGCCGAAGCGACTGACAGCAAAACCGATGCCCATCAGACCGAGGCCAGTCCGTATCCAGGCCAGAAAGGTTCTCTCGGCCGCGAAGTAGACTCTTGGATCCTGCTCTGCTGTGCCGTTCATCCGAGGATTGTACCCGTCGTAAAAGCCGATAGTCCTACCGGGATGACGGCATGTCCGGGTGATATCATCGATAGTTTCCCACCCGCGAAGGGTTACTGGGGTGAGATAGTGCCCCTGTCGCATCAAAACACCAACTGTTACCGGATTTATGCAGACTGCACTTACCATCGCCGGCTTCGACCCATCCTCCGGCGCCGGAATTACAGCCGACATGATGGTGTTTGCGGCGCACGGACTCTACGGGACCTCTTGCATCACCGCAATGACGGTACAGTCGACCTTGGGCGTAATGGCCACCCATTCGATTGCAGGACAAGTTGTTCGCGCCACGTTGAGCTGCCTGGAAGCCGATCTTCCCCCGGCAGGGATCAAAATCGGGATGCTTGCAACCGCGGCCAATGTGGGAGCCGTGGCAGACTTCCTGGGTGATTTGCGTGGTCGAGGAAGCCAGATTCCCATAGTTCTCGATCCCGTACTGCGCTCCACCTCCGGCAGGTTGCTGCTCGAACCTGCTGGAGTCGCTCTCCTCATCGAACGACTTCTTCCGCTGGTCGACTGGGTGACTCCGAATATGGATGAACTCGGGTTGCTTTCGGGTGAGTCCGTGGTCTGTCGAGAGGACTTTGTCTCGGCTTCGCTCGCGCTTCAGCGTCGCGGGCGCAATCTCAATGTAATGGCGACCGGTGGCCATCTGGACCCTCCTGACGACCACGTACTTACCGCAGCGGGTGACATGCACTGGCTTGCGGGCGAGCGAATCATTACCCAGGCAACCCATGGGACCGGATGCGCCCTCTCCAGCGCACTCCTTAGCCAACTCCTTATCGGTCAAGAGCCCCTCGCTGCCACCACCGCGGCCAAGAGTTACGTTGCCGAAGGTATCCGCCGAGCCCCTTCGCTGGGACATGGTCAGGGGCCGATCCATCATCTCTGGCCCCTTCGTTAGCGCCGAACGACGCCGGCCAATCATCCAGCAGATTTGGCGGGATGCTGTCCCTTTCAGCCTGGCAAATTTACGTTCAATACCGCAATGGCAACCCTTCACCCTGCTACGCTGGAACTGTCATGTCACTCACCATCAGGCTGAATGGCCAACTCCGAACCTTCGACGCGCTCACTCCCTCTGTTCCCCTCGATCTCCTTGTCTCTGACCTGAAGCTTCAGGGGGACCGCATCGCCGTCGAACACAACGGAACTATGGTTCCGCGCGCCAAATGGTCCGAAACCCCTCTCGCAGAAGGGGATCAGCTTGAGATGGTTCATTTCGTCGGCGGCGGCCGGGAAGACGTGGAGCCGGGCAAGACCAAATCCTGGAGCAGCGTCTCCCATCGGTCCCCGTAATCATTCCAGCCTCCCAGCGAGGTGACGCGCTGCCTTGCTGCCTCACTCATGGTCGCCTGCAGCAGGGGATCGTCCGCCAACTGCTGCATCCTCGCGGTCAGGGCTGGAGCATCACGAATAGGAACGATAAACCCTTCCCTTTTATCATCAAAAAGGTCTTCTCCTCCGGTATTGGTTGAACAAATGACTGGACAGCCGCAAGCCAACGCCTGACCTTGCACCAGTGCCAGCCCCTCCTCAATGCTGGGCAGGACCATGACATGGCTGGTAGCCATCAGCTCCGCCAGTCGCTCCTGCGATACCGAGCCAAGATACTCCACCCCATCTTGCGGTAGCCGATCCAGTACCTTCTTCATGTCAGGATGCACAGTACCGGCGACACGCAGGTGTTTCCTACTGTGGCGCAGTTGCGCAAACGCGTCCAATAAATAAGGGAAGCCCTTCCGCAGCGTTACGCTTCCGGCGAACAGTACATTAAATCCATCAGCCGGCGCCTTCGTATAGGATTTGAACTTCTCCAGCCGCACTCCATATGGAATTACATGGACCTTGCTCGGTGAAACGCCACTCTCAACGAACGACCTCGCCGCGAAACTGGAGGGAACAGTGATCGCGTCGGCGATCTCATAGATCTGCTCTTCACGCGCAATATCGCGGATATCGGTGACTGGCCGGTCGACGCCCCAACGCTTGTATTCTTCTGAGACGATCCGCTCCTGATAGCGCTGGTGGGATGATCCCCGGTCGCAGATCAGCCTGCCGCCTCGCGTCTGCGACTCACGTCCAGTCTTCAAGCTCGATCCTGAGATTGCCACAATCGCATCCGGCACCTCGGCCGGGCGAAGGCGTCGCAGAGTCCATTCATCAAACGCTAATGCATTCGCATAACTCATTTGATCCAGCGCCCATGCGTTCTGAATACCAAACCGTTGCATCAACATCTCGGGAGTGTGAATCCAGGGAAACGTCTCAATCAGCTCGTGCGGGAGGCCTTCACGTTTGAGGCGCAACCAGGGCCAGGTGGAGTAGACCTTTCGAAGATGCCCACGGCGCTCAAGCTGCCGGGCCAGTTCGAAGTGGTGAAAAACACCAAACACGGTTTGTACAATGCGCATAGCCGCCCAAAGGTCACTTGCTTGAGCCAATCGTAATACAAAGGCGGCAAGCCCAGACATAGTCACAGCATTCGAAGCGGGCTGTCGTTGCACGTAGGGTGTCGTGGGCCACCCGGCCGTTGCACTACCAGGATACTGTCCTCGAACATGCGGGCGCGCTCCTTGGGTGTGCAGCTGTAATCGTTCGATGCATTCGTGCTGGTTATACTTTTTGGATGAAAAGACTGATCGGAGTGTTCCGGGTTGTCACGGCTTTGACCTTATTGCCAGTGTTGCTGGTGCAACAGGGATTCGCCTGGGGTGAGGATGGGCACAAGATGATCAACCGGCTGGCTGGGGCGGCGTTGCCAGGGGACGTACCTGAGTTTCTGCGGTCGCCGCAGGCTCTGGATGCTCTGGAATATTACGGGCCGGAGCCGGATCGGTGGAAGTCGCCTGCGGAGCCTGAGCTGGGGGCCGCCGGGTCGCCGGAGCACTTCATCGATATGGAGTATGCGGACATGGTAGGGGAACTGCCGAGAAAGCGTTACGACTATGTAAGGGCGCTGGCGTTCGCGCAGAAGGCGCACCCGGACCTGGAGCTTACTCCGGAAAAGGTCGGTCTGCAGCCCTATGTCACGGTTGAAGTGTGGGAGCGCTTGAAGAGTGCAATGCGGGACTATCGCGCGTTGCAGGCGGACCACAAAGATACTAAACCAGTCGAGTGCGAGATAGTGTTTCTGGCGGGATGGATGGGACACTACGTAGCGGATGGATCGCAGCCCCTGCACACCACAATTCAGTACAACGGCTGGACTGGGACCAATCCGAATGGGTATACGACGGAGCACAGGATTCATGCGCAGTTCGAGTCGGTGTTCGTGTCGGGGAATGTGAAGCCAGCAGAGGTAGCTCGGTTGATTGTAGCGAAACCCGTTGTGCTGGGGGATGTGTTTACAGACTATGTGGCTTACCTGCGCCACAGTCACTCGCTGGTAGAGGAGACATATCGGTTGGAGAAGGCTGGCGCGTTTGCGGGAGCGGGCACTTCCGCGGGTAAGGCATTTGCGGAGGAGCGGCTGGCAGCCGGGGCGACGGAACTGAGGGATCTGATCTATTCGGCGTGGGTGAAGAGCGCGGAACCGGTGTACCGGGGACGGTGAAGGATGTATGGAGAAGACGGCTCAGAACGGATGCCGGCAAGCTGGGGCGCAACAGTAGTGATGGGCGATTGTAAGCATAGAGCGGATATCGGCGTTATGGCACCGGCTAGGAGGTTTTGGAGAGGATGGGGTACTGGTGATGTTCGACCCGGCCCAGGAGCTTGCGAAGCACAGGGGTCAGGAGAAGGGCAAGAATGGGAATGGCGACGGTCGCGAGCGCCATCCATACGACGAAGGCGTGCCACTCCCAGCGCCAGAGCTCGCGGGAGAGAGCGATGGGGTGCTCTCGGGCGGCGTGAAGGAGCTGGGCTGCGGAGAGAGGCATGGGAGCGGTGTGAAAGATGCGACGGCCGATCCGAATGAAAGGGAGTACGAATATCAATTCGAGCGGATAGACGATGTGATTGCCTATCTGAGAGGCTGGTATGTTGAGGCGGAGGAGAAAGGCTGCGGCCAGACTGAAGAGGGTGGTGCTGCCGAGGATGGGATTGATGCCGATGAGCAGCCCGACGGCGATGCTCCAGGCTAGTCTCTCCGGGGTGGCTCCCATGCGCAGCAGAGCAATAATGGGGAGGAGAGCTTGCCGGTAGACCCAGTTATGGTGAACGGGGCTTTGCTCAAGGACGACGGTGTTGCCTGAATCGGTTCGCTGCACTGTTAACAGGATAACTGCACCGCGCCTAGTTGCGTGAGGGGCAGCCACGAGGAAAGCAAAGGACCGATCCGGTGAATTTTTTACGTGCGGTGGGACGAAGCGTTCAGTTGGCGGGAATGTTCGTGGTGGCCGGTACGGAGCTTGCGTTGACAAGACCGAAGACACGGGAGCAGCGGGCGGATTGGCTGCACCGGTTCTGCGCGCGGGCTATCGAGCGGATGGGGATTGAGGTGGACGTGGCGGGGAGGTTTCCCGAGCGGGGTGCGGTGATTTCGAACCATCTGAGCTATGTCGATATTGTGGTGTTCGCGGCGCTCCATCCCTGCGTGTTTGTGTCGAAGGCGGAGATTCGAGGGTGGCCGGTGGTGGGGTGGATGACGACGATGTCGGGGACGGTGTATGTGGAGCGGGGGCATGGGGGTTCGGCGATGATGGCGCGCGCTGGGATGCAGGCGGCGGTGGATGCGGGGATGCCGGTGGTGTTCTTCCCGGAGGGGACGACGACGAATGGAAGCGGGATGCTGAAGTTTCACAGCGGCTTGCTTGCACAAGCGTTGCAGGGTGGGTCGGCGGTGACGGCGGCGCATCTGCGATACAGCCTGGTGGAGGAGAATGGGCCGGATGTGGCGGTGGCGGATGATGTTTGTTTTTGGGGCGACAGAAAGATGTCAGGGCATGTCTTCAAGTTCCTCGGACTGCGGGGCGTGCGGGTAGAGGTGCGGTTCGCGGATGGGCCGATTGCGTTCTCGGGCGTTGGGGTACACCGGAAGCAGGCGGCGGTAGAGGCTCGGGCAGCGGTGGATGCGCTGGGTGGTGGAAGTTAGCCGGACGCAGATGGCCGAGCAGTCTGGGACGCAATCTAAGGCGCAGTCTGGGACGCTATTTGAGGGATAAGGGCGGTGAGCAGGCGGGTTAGCTGTTTTTCGGTGCGGCGGCCGGTTTCCATGACCTCTTCGTGACCGATGGGTTGCGGCAATCCGTTTTTTGCGGCGATGCCGGCGGCCATGTTGGTGACAAGTGAGAGGCCGAGGACCTCGATTCCCATGTGGCGGGCTACGATGACCTCGTGGACGGTGGACATGCCGACGAGATCGGCGCCCAGGGTACGGAAGGCGCGGATCTCGGCGGCCGTTTCGAAGCTCGGGCCGAGAACGGCGAGGTAGACGCCTTCGGCGAGGAGGAACTCCTGGCGGGCGGCCTCTTCAATGGCGAGTGTGCGGAGGCGAAGAGAGTAGGCAGAGGACATATCGAAGAAGCGCGGGGCTGGTTGACCGTTGATTCCGAAGCGGGGTTCGTTGGGGCCGAGGGCGGCGTTGGCGCCGGTCAGGTTGATGTGGTCGGAGATGGCTACGAGGGATCCCTGAGCGAGGGTATGGCTGATGCCTCCGGCGGCGTTAGTGACCACGAGGGCTTTGCAGCCGAGGAGGCCGAGGACCCGGGTGGGGAAGGTGACCTCGGCGAGCGTGTAGCCCTCGTAGGCATGGACCCGGCCTTGCATGACGGCTACGGGAACGCCACTGACGCGGCCGAGTACGAGGTGGCCGGCGTGGCCTTCGACGGTGGACCGGGGGAAGTGGGGAATTTCGGCGTAGGGGATGGTAGCGGGGGACTGGATGTTGGCGGCGAAGGCTCCCAGACCGGAGCCGAGGATGATGCCGACGCCTGGGGTGACGGGAGTGCGAGCGCGGATGTATGCGGCGGCGAGTTGGGCTTTGCTGTAGAGGTCGGTCATGATGTCCTGGTCCGTTCGGCTGGTGTTGCAGGGAACCCCCCACCCCCCGTCATATTTGTGCAAAGTCTTCGCAACAAAGAACTTGGCTGGGTACTTCCGGAGAAAGTACGCCCACGGAACTGGAGGTCAGTCCGCATGGCTGAAACGAAATGCCTTTCATTCGGAATGGTCTATTAACAGTTTACCGGGTTGCGGGGGGTAACTGCGCCAGACTGTGGAGGTAGTTATTCTGGGGCCGGAATGCCGGATTGATGCGGGTTTTGTGAATTCTCAGAGTGACTTTTGGATTGAGGGGGCTTGACAGGAATGGCGTATGCGCGAGTTCGGGACTGAGAATCCGTCTGAAGCCTACATTGAAGAAGGGGCATCTGCGTTAGTCCAGAACAAGCCAGGACATCTGCGGGGCCGGCGAATTCAAGGTCCAAGTGCAACAGCGTATCCTCAAGTCAGGCCAGAAGATGACAGGAAGACGGCCATGGAAAAGATGGAAAACAAAGGGCGTTTCCCACTTTCCCACGGCACGGCTGCGGCGGTCTCTATGAATATAAGAAGCTGTCTAAAAACTGAAGGATTCGGCCACGGATTTGCACGGATAGTTGGATTTGAGAACAGGCAAAGACCAAAAAGACGAAATAGAGAGGTTCCTTCGGCAAGCTCAGGGCAGGCTCTTCACTGCGTTCAGGTCAACGACAAAAACAAAGCGACTGGCAAAAACATCATCTCAGTCCTTCCGCAAGAGCAGGCACGAAAAGGGAGAAGACGGTGCCGCACTGCCCGTCCTTCTGGCTGCTGCGCACTGCCAACGATGCCTGGTTCTTCTCGACAAGCCCGATGCTTACCCAGAGGCCGAGGCCGGTGCCGACTATGCCTTTGGTGGTGAAGAACGGCTGGAACATCTTCGACTGGGTTTCGCGGCTCATGCCATGCCCGGTATCGGCGACGGTGATGCGTACACCCTTGCGCGCGCTCGGCCAGTCGGTAGCGGGGCGGGTCCGGACGAGGAGGCGACCGCCTGTCCTCATAGCATCCACGGCGTTGCCGACCAGATGATTCAGGATCTGGCGGATCTCGCCTTCCTTGCAGCGCACATCAGCGTGGCCGTCGAAGTCTCGTTCGATGCGGATGCCCGAGTTCGATAACCTTCCCTGGTAAAGGATGAGAACGGAGTCGATGAGTTCGGCCATGTCCACCGTGGTGGGGAGAGTGGACTGGTTGAAGAAGCGCAGGGTCTGGGTGGTGATCTGGCTGACGCGGGTCAACTCCCGCTGCGCCGATTGCGCGAACTCGACCACCTGCGCCGGGTCCTCGGAGCCATGTTCGATGAGGTAGAGGAGGTTGGTGATCGCTTCGAGGGGATTGTTGATCTCGTGCGAGATGCTGGAGGCGAGGCGGCCGACCGCGGCTAGCTTCTCGCTCTGCAGGAGCGCCTCTTCGGTCAATTTGCGAGCGTCGATGTCTTCGGTTGCGCCGTACCACTTGACGATGTTGCCGGCGTCATCGCGGCGGGACAGGGCGCTGGAGTGCATCCAGCGGTACGCGCCCGAAGCGGTCCGGATGCGATGTTCGATACCGTATGGCTCGCCTGTGCGCAGGGAGCGATTCCAGGCAGCGGCTACGCGCGGCTTATCCTCGGGAGGCAGAACGTTCCACCATGTAGGGTCGAGCGCCTGAGTGCGCGGAAGGCCGGTCAGCTCGGCCCAGCCTTCGCTGATGTCGAGAATGCGGCCCTCGGGGCCGGCCGTCCAGGGAATCTGCGGGCTCAACTCCAGTGTCCAGCGCAGTTCGGCTTCGCTGGCGGCGAGCGCTTTCGCGGCCTCGGTGGCGTCGGTCACATCAACTCCGTGGACGATGACGCCGGAGATGGTGCCATCCTGCTCGCGCATGGGCTGATAGACGAAGTTGAGATATCTGTCCTGATTGGGGTGGCCGGGAGTGAGAGCGAGGCCGATGCGAGCGCCATGGGCGAAGAAGGGCTTGCCGGTGCGGTAGACCTGGTCCAGAGTGTCGGTGAAGCCCTGCTCGGCGGCTTCGGGAAGGGCTTCGCGGACGGACTTGCCGAGTACTTCACGGAAGGCGATGAGCTTCATGTAGGACGGGTTGACCATCTCGAAGACGTGGTCGGGGCCGCGGAGCAGGGCGAAGAAGGCCGGCGCCTGGTGGAAGAGCTCGGTGAGGCGTGCTTCGCTGGCCCGGAGCGCCGCCTCTGCTTTGACGCGCTCGGTGGTTTCGAGGACGGTGACGAGAACGCCACGGATGGCCGCGGTTTCGTCGCGCAATGGACTGTAGCAGAGGGTGAAGTATGCCTTCTCAAGGTAGCCGTGGCGGGTAATAGGGTAGAGCTGGTCTTCGAAGGTCAGGGTCTCACCCTGGAACACCTGGGTGTAGATCGGCTCGTTGAATTGCCAGACCTCTGGCCAGCATTCGCGGGTTGACTGGCCGAGGCCCGCGGGGTGTTTGACGCCCATGATGTCGCGATAGGCGTCGTTGTAGATTTGAACGAGTCCACGGCCCCAGAGGACGATCATGGGGAACGTGCAGGCGAGCGCAAGGTCTACGGCGGTCCTGAGACTCTGGGGCCAGTCGCGCATGGGGCCGAGCGGTGTCTGAGACCAGTCGTGGGCGCGTAAGAGGGCTGCCACTTCGCCGTTGCCGATGGGCCACACGGGTGCAGATGAGGTATACGGGATAGCGTTCGGACTTGCCACGTCGGCTGGTTCGATAGTACTCCTATGTTGACTGCATGACTTATAGATGAGGTAGCAGGTCAGGGAAAGTTCGATTAAGGCGCTGGCTTCGGGAGTATTCCCTCGGGGCTAAAGCCACGCCGATTTGGCTTTACTTACGGCGCGCCCGAAGCCGCGTCCCTTCAAAATCCATACTTAGTCGGTAGTTCCTGAGCGGTTTGGGAAAAAAGGGGGGACTGCGGATGCCGGAGCGGTTGAAAAAATGCTTGCAATTCACAAGCGATATTTGATAGGTTGTCTGGCGTGGCGAAGGAGTATCCGAAGAAGGGTCAGATGAAGCGGCGGTCGGGCTGTCCTGTGAGCATTTCGCTGGAGATGTTCGGGGATCGGTGGTCGTTGCTGGTGATTCGGGACCTGATGGTGCGAGGGAACAAGACGTTCAAGGAGTTTCAGGCGTCGGGGGAGGGGATTGCCAGCAATGTTCTGGCTGACCGTCTGCGCCGGCTGGAACGGGTAGGGATTGTGACTTCGGAGGTGGAGAAGGCGGACGGGAGGAGGATTAACTACCGGTTGACGGAGAAGGGGATCGACCTGGCGCCGGTGATTCTGGAGCTTCTGCTGTGGGGAGCCAGGCATGAGGAGACAGGCGCTCCGTGCAACCTGATGGCGGAGATGGCGAAGAACCGGGAGTGGGTGCTGGCGGAGACGAGGCGGCGCTGGCAGGAGGGCGACCCGACCCCGCTGTTACCCAAGTTTGGGGATGGTTCGAGGGTTGATGGAACGAGCTTGGACAAAGTTTTACGGAAAACGAAACGAAGGGAGTAGTCAATGAAACAGATCAACGCGTACCTTACTTTCGATGGAAACTGCCGCGAGGCCATGACCTTCTATGCCGAGTCGCTGGGAGCGGAGATTCAGCTTATGCCATTTGGCGAGATGCCGAAGTGTCCGCCGGGAGCGAGCGAGCGGATCATGCATGCGCGCATATCCAAGGGGGTGGCTGTGCTGATGGCATCCGACACGATGCCGGGGACGCGGTTCCTGCAAGGAAACAACTCTTCGATCAGCGTAGATTGCGAGAGCGCAGTGGAGGTCGATCGATTCGCTGCGGCGCTTGGCGCGGGCGGCGAGGTGACGATGGCTCCTGCGGACATGTTCTGGGGAGCGTATTTTGCGATGCTGACGGACAGGTTCGGGATGCAATGGATGTTCAACTTTGACAAGCCGAAGGTATAGCTGCAAGGAGGAGAAGATATGAGCAAGGTACGGGTGCTGGTTGGGACGCGTAAAGGCGCCTTCGTGTTGACTTCGGATGGGAGACGCGCGAGCTGGGATGTGGCAGGCCCGCAGTTTGCGGGATGGGAAATTTATCACGTGAAGGGGTCGCCGGTGAATCCGGAGCGGATCTATGCTTCGCAGTCGAGCGGGTGGTTCGGGCAGGTGATCCAGCGCTCGAACGACGGCGGGAAGAGCTGGGAGGCGGTGGGGAACAAGTTTGCCTATGACGGCGTGCCGGGAACGCACCAGTGGTACGACGGGACGGCGCATCCGTGGGCGTTCAAGCGAGTGTGGCATCTGGAGCCTTCGCTGACGGAGCCGGAGACGGTGTATGCGGGGGTGGAGGATGCGGCGCTGTTCCGCTCGACCGATGGCGGGCAGGGCTGGCAGGAGCTTTCGGGGCTGCGCGGGCATGGGTCGGGGCCGCACTGGGCGCCCGGAGCGGGAGGCATGTGCCTGCACACGATTGTCCAGGACCCGAGCGATACGCAGAGGATGTTTGTTGCGATCTCGGCCGCGGGGGCGTTTCGGACCGACGATGGAGGCGAGACGTGGCGGCCGATCAATCAAGGGCTGCGGTCGCTGCATATTCCGGACCCGGTCGCGGAGGTGGGGCATTGCGTTCACCGGATTGCGATGCATTCGTCGCGGCCGCAGACCTTGTTCATGCAGAAGCATTGGGACGTGATGCGATCAGATAATGCGGGCGATTCGTGGACGGAGGTGAGTGGGAACCTGCCCACGGACTTCGGGTTCTGCATCGATGTTCATGCGCATGAGCCGGAGACGATTTATGTGGTGCCGATCAAGAGCGATGGCGAGCACTTTCCGCCGGATGGGAAGCTGCGTGTGTACCGGAGCCGGACGGGCGGGAATGAATGGGAGGCGATGACGAAGGGGCTGCCACAGCAGGACTGCTATGTGAATGTGCTGCGGGATGCGATGGCGGTGGATTCGCTGGATGAGTGCGGGATCTATTTTGGGACGACCGGAGGGCAGGTATACTGCTCGCCGGATGCGGGCGAGAGCTGGGCGCCGATTGTGCGCGACCTGCCGGCGGTGCTGTCGGTCGAGGTGCAGACGCTGCCATGATTCGAGTGGAGCTGCCGGGACATCTGCGAACGCTGGCTGGGATTAGGGGTGAGGTCGCGCTGGAGTTGGCGGGGGCAGCGGGGGAGCAAACTACGGTTCGGATGGTGCTGGATGCGGTAGAGGCGCGGTATCCGATGCTGCGGGGGACGATTCGGGACCAGGCGACAGGAGAGCGGCGGGCGTTTCTGCGATTCTTTGCGTGCGAGGAGGATCTGTCGCATCAGGGGGCGGATGCGGTGCTGCCGGAGGCGGTGGTGCGGGGGGATGAGGTGCTGATTGTGTTGGGGGCGGTGGCGGGTGGGTAGGAAGAGCGAAGAATTACCGTTCCTTCTCCCAATTCTTCCAGAGGAGAAGTGAAAGTATGAAGATATTGGCTTCCGCCGTCTGCCTGATGCGCTCCCAGGCTTCAATCGCGATAACCGCTATTAAACATGGAGACGTGCCTCGTCCCAGTTCAGAGCATAGCTCAGGTCATAGTCGGAACTGTGACGAGCATCCTGTAGATCGATGAAAGTGCGTGCAACTGTTTGCAAGTCTATCGATGAAGAAGGCCGATCAGGTTAAGTAAAGGCTGATCGAGCTTGTCCTTTAGAAAGCGTCCACAGATCTTCTTCATCTCTGAATGCTCAAACCAGCGTTGAATTCGATGATTCGTCTCTACTGGTACGTTCGGAGCGAGTTGCTTCACTGCGTCTCCATTGAGACGGTGAAAAAGGGCATAGTAGGAGGCTGAGACAGCTCGCCGCATGCTTACATCATCCGGGTTTTCGTCCCATACAGCAGGCAGAAGATCAATGGCATGTCTTATGAGATCGTCTGGGAAGCTCAAGCAGCCTGTTCCAGGCGTGTATATGGAAACCGGTTCAGATTGCTGTGGAGAATCCTGGTCTGGACGATCGCTGAGAACTGGATGAAACGATCAATGAATATCTCATCTATCTTCACATCACGCCGTACACGGAATATCAGCCGAAAAGCGGGATCTCCGGTGTTATCGGTATATAACTCGACGTCAATCGATTCCAGTTCGGGCATGAGAGGGATAGCGGCAATAAGTTCTTCGGCTTTGGCTTTATCGAGCTGAGAGGTGTCGACGAGAGCGCCCATGGCGGGATTATATCCTGTGGGTCAGGCGGAGATTCATCGCTATCGATGTCACTTGATCAGCATGGAGACGATGCTGGCGGACATGAGGTTGGCCATGGTGCCGGCGAGCATGGCGCGGACGCCGAGGCGGGCGAGATCGTTGCGGCGGTTGGGGACGAGTGCTCCGATGCCGCCGATCTGCATGCCGATGGAGCCCAGATTTGCGAAGCCGCAGAGGGCGAAGGTGGCGATGGAGAAGGTGCGGGGGTTGAGTGTGGATTTGATGGTGCCGAGCTGCTGGAAGGCGATGAACTCGTTGAGGACGGTGCGAGTGCCGAGGAGGTTGCCGACGGTAGGGGCGTCGTGCCAGGGGATGCCGATGAGCCAGGCGATGGGCGCCCCGATGACGCCGAGTACAGTGTTGAGGGAGTGGGGGAAGGGGATGTGGCCGTGCGCCCAGGCGAAGTTCGAGATGCCGAGCATAATGCCGTTGACCAGGCCGACGAGGGCGAGGAAACTGATGAGCATGATGGCGACGTTGAAGGCGAGCGCGCCGCCGTCGATGGTGCCGCGGGCGATGGCGGCGACGAGGTTGTCCTCTTTGTGCTCCTCGTCAGGGGGCATGGTAACGGTGCCGGCGGTGGCGGGATGGCCGGTTTCAGGAACGAGCATCTTTGCGGCGAGGATGGTGCCGGGGGCGGTCATGATGACGGCGGAGAGGAGGTCCTGGGCGTTGATGCCGAAGGCGATGTAGGCGGCCATGATGCCGCCGGAGACGTGGGCCATGCCGGAGGTCATGATGGTCATGAGCTCGGAGTTGGTGGCTTCCGCGAGGAAGGGGCGGATGGTGAGGGGCGCTTCGGTCTGGCCCATGAAGATGCTAGCGGCTACGTTGGTGGATTCGGCTCCCGATGTGCCCATGGTCCGCTGCATGATCCAGGCGACGATGCGGATGACCTTCTGCATGAGGCCGATGTGGTAGAGGACGGCGAAGAAGGCGGAGACGAAGATGATGGTGGGGAGGACGGCGAAGGCGAGGACGGCGAGCGGGTTACCGGGGATGCCGAGGGGTCCGAAGACGACCGAGGAGCCGTCGACCGAATGCGCGAGCAGGCCGGTGATGACAGCGGCGACGCGGTGGAGGATGAGCTGTCCGTAGGTCCATTTGATGACCAGGAAGGCGAAGAGGATCTGCAGGCCGAGCCCCCAGGCGACGGTGCGCCAGCGGATAGCTCGGCGGTCGGTGGAGAAGGCATAGGCCAGGGCGAGGAAGGTGATGAGGCCGAGAAGGCCGGTGAAACGTGCCAAGGATAGCTCTCCTGCGTGCGGACTAAGGTGGATGAGGGCAATGGGAGTGCGTGGGTTAGTGTAACGGTTGAAGGGGCAGCGTCGCTATCGAATAGAGGACGGCCGCCAGGATGGGGGGAAAAGCTCGACCCGTTGCCGTTCCGTGGGCGGCGCGTTCAGTCTGAGAAACCCTGTCCAAAGGCAAGGAATGGGATATTCGGGAGAGAAGCGGAAAAGACGTTGCAATTTGCGCACAGGAGAGAGAAGATGACTACGCCGCATACCTGAATGGTCAATGTCAGGCTGAAGAAACCCCCAAGGCACAGGCTGGACAGGTAAGCGGCGCGGCACGCAGAGGGTGCGGCAGGTCTCTTCGCTCTGTGAATTTGGTTGGAACTGGGACTGAGCAGGTGGGCCGGCTTTCACGGATTGATGCTGCCGGGCGGATCGAAGCACGTTTCTCGCGCGCGGTAATGCAGTTTTCAAGAGTTCACCGGGCCAGGTGATCTTTCACCACACAGACCGAGGCAGATTGCAGGCTTGATGCGCTCGGACGTGTCTGGAGTGAGATGAACTACGCCTTCCTTCCCGATCTCTCCGCCCTGACGATTCTGATCGTCATCCTGCTGATGCTGCACCGTCGCCATCCGCATAAGCAGGTGGACCTGTGGGTGCTGGGGCTTTTACTGACGTTGATCGAAGGGGTAGCGCACAGCTTTTATTCCCGGGCGGGGATGCCGGATAAGCACCTGCATGTGATTGTGGTGGACTGCTACCTGTTGTCCGGGCTGGTCTTTACGATGGCGGCCCGGGATGGAAGCATTGAAGGGGGCAGGCGGCTGGCTTACATTGCCTGGAACGGACTGCCGCTGCTTGCGATCAACACGTTGTACGGTTTGCACTATCGAACGCCTGGACCTTACCTGAAGGTGGTGGTGATGGGTATGGTCGTCGGGACGGTGAGTTCGATCGTTCTGCGGAACAGTTGGGTTCGTGCGGCGCTGCATATCGCGGGATGGATGGCGATGGGCATCCTGCTGAGAGGCGGGAGCTATCGCGAGATGGTGTACTGGAGCCTGGCTTGTGTGTACGGCATCACCGCGTTCAACTTTCGACGGCGGCTGCCGGATGGAAGCACGGGCAAGCTGGCGATCGTGACGGGATTCTCGATCTGGGCGCTGTGCTTTTTGACGCATCCGTGGGTGGCGCATTACGAGGAGTTTGTCGAGATCGCGTCGCATATATGGAATATGCAGAAATCGCTGATCTCGATCGGGATGATCCTGGTGATGCTGGAGGAGCAGGTGGCGAGCAGCCGATGGCTGGCGCTGCACGACGAACTGACGGGGCTGCCCAACCGGCGGTCGCTTGAGGAGAGGCTGAGTCGCGCGCTTGGACGAGCGGGGCGCGAGAAGGGCAGCCTGGCGGTGCTGATGCTGGATTTGAATGGCTTCAAGACAATTAACGATTCGCTGGGTCATCAGGCTGGGGACCAGGTGCTGCGCGAGGTGTCGAAGAACCTTTGCGAGGGTATTTCCAGCTTCGATACGCTGGCGCGGCTGGGGGGCGACGAATTTACGCTGGTCGCGCGGGTCGAGGGGAGGCGGGACTTCGATCGACTACTGGATGAGGCGCGGAGATCGGTGGAACGGCCTTTGGTTGTGGAAGGTCAGTCGATTTTTATTACCGCGAGCATAGGAGTTGCCGTGTTTCCGGAGGATGCGGTGGATGCGGCCCAGTTGCTGCGGGTCGCAGACCAGCGCATGTACCTGTTGAAGCAGCGACCGAGACAGCCTGCGCGGATGGCTGCGGAGCTTGCACCGGTGTCGTCTCATGTGCAGGTGGTTGGAAACGGAGTTGTGGGGTCGGTGGCATCTCAGTCAGCGCGGATACGGGTGCAGGCGGTTTTAGCGGATGAAGCGGTGATAGGAGGGATTTAGGGTTGAAGAGAGGTTCTTCTTTAGAGAGATAGAGGTGGCTGCAGGCCATCGGAATATGAGTTGAGGAGACACCGCGCGCGCCGGACGCCGTTTGGGGTGACAGTACTGGTCTGGTGCGCGAGCAGCCTTTGGCTCCTTAAGACTAGAGTCTCCAGCAAGACTAGTGGGTTGAGAGTCTCCAGCGCATGAGCCCTAAGAGGCCAGCGACCCCGGTGCCGAACAGGAAGAGACTGGATGGCTCCGGAACCGGGGATGCAGGGGGAGCGGGCGCGGCGGAGAAGGTGCCATCCGATCGGCTCAGCTCGTTGTTGTAATAGAAGGCATAGACACCGCTGGTCTGCAGGTCGAATCGGAGCGGGTCGGCTCCAGTCTGCTCTGAAAAGCCGATGTCGGTCAGGGTACCGTCTGTGAACTGGACCAGGCTGCCACTGGCGCCTGCGAGGGAGAAGGTCTGGCCGTCGATGTAGAAGCTGAGGCTTTGGAGGCTGCCGTTTGCCTGCGTGTAGGTGGACACCGTGGTCGGGGATGGTGCGGTATCGATCGTCACCACGCCAGTCCCACCGTAGAGTGAGCCAGAACCGGGCGTCAGGAGAAGGTCATAGGAGATCGTCCCGGCCTGCATTGTGCCCGGCAGGAACGTGAGTGCGAGAAGGAGCAAGCCGCCGGTGGAGGCGGTCTTGAGCAAATCTGCTTTGCGGTTCTGGAAAAGGGGCATAGGGCCTCGAGAAATTTATCTGAAGGGTATCTGATACGGTGAGAGCGATCATGATAGCAAGACTGAACCGCACTTACTCCGGAGATCCGGACGTAAATCGAACTTTAGTTTTCGCACCGCATCGACGTCCATCAGGCTGGCTGCCGATTATTAGTAAGGTGCTGAAGGAGGCGCTCGGAGGAGGTGTCTCGCGCTGAATTATTTCGGCTGGATGGATGACGTTCGTTGGTAGAAATAAGGGGAGAGATTTGGCCGCTACTGGGTGATCAAGAAGCGGTTTGGCTATGCCGTAAGATCCCGCGGATGAGCGGCTCCGGGGTTGGTGGAACGGTTGTGATCTGGAGGCTGTCACGGAGCATGGCGAACGGTTCATCGAGGAGGGATTCGTCTTCAGCGAAGAGGGTGACGAGGGGTTGGCCGTGCTGGATGGGGTCTCCGAGCTTCGCGTGCATTTCTATACCGGCGTGTGGGCTGACGCGGTCGCCCGGGTGTGCGCGGCCGGCTCCGAGGCGCTGGACGGCCCAGCCTGCCTGCTTGCAGTCCATTGCGGCGAGATAGCCTGAGCCTGCGGCCGTGAGGGTGCGGGAGGCGAGCGGGTGGTGATGGGTGGCGGGGTCGGCTTCGCCCTCGAAGAGGGAGGTTTCTCCTCCCTGGGTCTGGACGATCTTCAAGAAGGCCTGGAAGGCTGCGCCGGATTTCAGGAGGTTATCGGAGAGGGTCGCGCCGTTCTCGGGGGTGTCGGCGTGGCCGGCGAGGTGGAGCATCCAGCCGGCGAGGGTGTTGGAGAGCTCGATGAGGTCGCGCGACATGGGGTGGCGATGCTGCTTCATGATGTCGACGCACTCCCGGACTTCGACCCAGTTGCCCGAGAAGCGGCCGAGGGGCTCGTCCATGGAGGTGAGGAGCGCGATGGTGCGGGTCCCGGAGGCTTCGCCGGTATCGACCATGAGCTCGGCCAGAAACTTCGATTGTTCATAGGTGGGCATGAAGGCACCGGAGCCTACCTTGACGTCGAGGACGAGAGCGTCGAGGTCTTCAGCGAGTTTCTTGCTCATGATGCTGGCGCAGATGAGATAGGGGGACTCGACGGTGCCGGTGTGATCGCGTAGGGCGTAGAGGATGCGGTCGGCGGGTACGAGGGTGGGGGTCTGGCCGATGAGGGCGGCGCCACAGGTTTTGAGGGTCTGGAGGAGCTGATCGAGGGAGAGTTGGGTGTTGAAGCCGGGGATGGTTTCGAGCTTGTCGAGCGTGCCGCCGGTGTGGCCGAGGCTGCGGCCGCTGATCATGGGGACGCAGATTCCGGGGCTTCCGGAGGGGGTGGGCGAGGCGAAGCCGGCGGCGGCGAGGATGGGAGCGATGAGGAGAGAAGTTTGTCGCCTACGCCGCCGGTGGAGTGCTTGTCTACGATGAACGCGGGGGCGAGGGGGCTTGCGTCGAAGGTGTCGCCGGAGGTGCGCATGGCGGCGGTGAGGGCGGCGAGCTCTTGGAGGTTGAGGCCGCGTTGGAAGACGGCCATGAGGAAGGCGGCGATCTGGGGGTCGGTGACGAGCTGGTTGTCGGGAGTGCGGTTGACGATGGCTCGGATGAAAGCCTGGATTTCGGTGCCGCTGAGGGTGAGGCCGTCTCGTTTGTGGAGGATGACGTCGATGGGGTGGATGGGAGAGGTCATTTTTGGAGAATAAAGGCTGCGGGGAGGAGGTCGGCGATGGTGGATTCGGCGAGTTGGCCGTCCGCGGCGGGGTAGAAGACGAGGGTGCTGGGGGTGCTGAACTCGTGGATGGTCTGGCGACACGCTCCGCAGGGCTGGCTGGCGGTGGCGTTGAGGTTCACGATGACGATGGCGCGGATGCGGAGATGAGGGCCGTGGAGTGCGACGGCGGTGGCGATGGCGGCCTGCTCGGCGCAGACGGTGAGGCGGAAGGAGGCGTTTTCGACGTTGCAGCCGGTGACGATGGGGCCGGTTCCAGCTTCGTCGTCGAGCAGGAGTGCGGCGCCGACTCGGAAGTGGCTGTAGGGGGCATAGACGTTGCGAGCGACAGTTGCGGCACGTTGCTGGAGGTCCGCGATCTGCAGAGGGGTGAGGAAGTTGGTAGGGCCTGAAGAGGACACGATGTGAGTGAGGCTAACTGGATGGGTTGACGATGGCAAGCGGCTTTGCTTACGGTCGGAGAGGCGTTCGCGGCTGCTGAATCACAAGAGGGCGGTCGGATGCATCCAACTGGGTGCGGCAGTTATGCTGCTGAGAGCATAGGAAAGCGATGCCGCGCAATCTCTTGAAGTCGAAGAAAGCCAATGCAGAAAAGGCGAGTGCGGGGGCGACTCCGGTGCCCGCCTCCGATGCTGCGCTCGCGCTGTTCCATCCCGTGACGGCGAAGTGGTTTCGGGCGGTGTTTGACGCGCCGACGGCTCCGCAGGTGGAGGGGTGGCCGGCAATTGCGCGTGGGGAATCGACGTTGATCCTGGCTCCGACTGGGACGGGCAAGACGCTTACGGCGTTTCTGTGGTGTCTCGACAAGTTGATGATGCGGACAGCTCCTGAAGCGGAGCGTGGGTGCAGGGTGGTGTATCTGTCGCCCTTAAAGGCGCTGGCCGCGGATGTGGAGCGGAATCTGCGATCGCCGCTGGTAGGGATTGCGAATATGGCGAAGCGGGATGGCGTTGCGGTACGGATGCCTGAGATCAGCGTCCGGACCGGGGATACGTCGCAGAAGGAGCGGGCGCGGTTCCGCAGGCATCCGGGAGATATTTTGATTACGACGCCGGAGAGCCTGTACCTGATGTTGACCTCGGAGGCGGGCGAGGCGCTGAGGACGGTTGAGACGGTGATCGTGGATGAGATTCATGCGCTGGTGCCGAGTAAGCGCGGGGCGCATATGGCGCTGTCGCTGGAGCGGCTGGAGGCGCTGACAGGACGCAGGCTGCAGAGGATTGGGCTTTCGGCGACGCAGCGGCCGCTGGAGGAGGTGGCTCGGTTTCTGGGGGGAGCTGAGGGTATCGGCGGGTCGGCGGACGGCCTGACACCGATTGACACGGATGAAGACCGATTTAGAGACAAAGGCGTCAAACGAGCGGCGAGCGGGAGAGCTGCTCCTGAAGTGTCTACGGAGCGTGACGTTGAGGTTCAGATCGATAGTGTGCTGATGAGCACGGCGAGTGAGGATGGGGTGAAGCCGGATGTGGGAGTGGGGGCTCCGCGGTACAGGCCGGTGACGGTGATAAATGCGGGAGCGCGGAAGCTGCTGGAGCTGAAGGTGGAGGTTCCGGTGGAGGACATGGCGCGGCTGGGGGAGATTGAGGAGCAGCCGAGCGGGCCGGCTTCGCAGGGGCCGAAGAGGACTTCGATATGGCAGTCGATCCATCCTCGGCTGCTGGAGATTATCCAGGGGCGGACTTCGACGCTGATCTTTGTGAATGCGCGGCGGGTGGCGGAACGGCTGGCTGGGGCGCTGAATGAGCTTGCAGGTGAGCCGATTGCGCGGGCGCATCATGGGTCGCTGGCGGCAACGCAGAGGACGGAGATTGAGGAGCTGTTGAAGGCGGGGAAGATCAAGGCGTTGGTGGCGACGTCATCGCTGGAGCTGGGGATCGACATGGGGGCGATCGATCTGGTGATCCAGATTGAGGCTCCGCCGAGCGTGGCGAGCGGGATGCAGCGGATCGGACGGGCGGGGCACCAGGTGGGCGCGCCTTCGTGTGGGATTATTTTTCCGAAGTACCGGGCTGACCTGATTGCGTGTGCGGCGGTGACGCGGGCGATGCATGAAGGGCATGTGGAGTCGACGCGGTTTTTGCGGAATCCGCTGGATGTGCTGGCGCAGCAGATGGTGGCGGTGATTGCGCATCCTCCGTTGAACGTGGCGGATTCGGAGAGACGGACGAAGCATACGACGGAAGAGGAGGAGAGTCCAGGGATCTCGTATGGGGCGCTGTTCTCGCTGGTGCGCGGGGCGGCTCCGTTTGCAGGATTGAGCAGGAGTGTGTTCGATGGGGTGCTGGATATGCTGGCGGGGCGGTATCCGTCGGACGAGTTTGCGGAGTTGCGGCCGAGGATTACATGGGACCGGACGAGGAACTGGATTACGCCACGGGCGGGGGTGAAGCGGATTGCGATTCTGAATGGCGGGACGATTCCGGATCGCGGGACGTATGGGGTTTTTCTGGCAGGGCAGAGGAGCAAACCGGTGCGGGTGGGCGAGCTCGATGAGGAGATGGTATTCGAGAGCAGGACGGGGGACACGTTTATTCTGGGGGCTTCGGCCTGGCGGATCGACGAGATTACGCATGACCGCGTGCTGGTGACGCCGGCTCCGGGAGAGGCGGGTAAGATGCCGTTCTGGCATGGGGACCAGGCGGGCAGGCCGATGGAGTTCGGAAGGAGGATTGGCGCGCTGGTGCGGGAGCTGCGGGAGGCTCCGCGAAGCGTGGCGGTGGCGCGACTGACGACGGAGCATGACCTGGAGCCGGGGGCGGCGGAGAATGTGCTGCGGTATCTGGCGGACCAGGAGTTGGCTACTGTTGTCGTTCCTGACGACCGGAACATTGTGGTGGAACGGGTGCGGGATGAGCTGGGGGACTGGCGGGTGTGTGTGCTGACGCCGTTTGGCAGCCGGATTCATGCGCCATGGGCGATGGCAGTGACGTCGAAGCTGCGGGCAGCGGGTGGGCAGGACGTGGAGACGATGTGGTCGGAGGATGGCTTTGTGCTGCGCTTTCCCGAGACGGACGAGCCTCCGGCGGTCGAGCCGATTCTGCTGGAGGCGGAGGAGGCGGCGGAGCTGGTGCTGCGGCAGTTGGGTTCGACGGCGCTGTTCGCGGCGAAGTTTCGCGAGAGTGCGGCGCGGGCGCTGCTGCTGCCGAGGAGGAGGGCGGATGGGCGTACTCCGCTGTGGCAGCAGAGGAAGCGGGCGTACGACCTGTTGAGCGTGGCGAGCCGGTATGCGAGCTTTCCGATTCTGCTGGAGGCGTATCGCGAGTGTCTGCGCGATGTCTTCGATATGCCGGCGCTGATGGAGACGCTGCGGGCTATTGGGAACCGCTCGCTGCGTGTGCATACGGTGGATTCGCGGACGCCTAGCCCGTTTGCGAGTGCGCTGCTGTTCAGCTATGTGGCGAACTATATCTATGACGGGGATGCGCCGCTGGCGGAGAGACGGGCGCAGGCGCTCTCGATCGATCAGGACCAGTTGCGGGAGTTGATGGGGGATGCGGATCTTCGGGAGTTGCTGGATATCAACGCGATCGAGGAGACGGAGGAGCAGTTGCAGTGCGTGGTCGAGGGCTATAAGGCGCGCACGATGGATGGGGTGCATGACCTGCTGCTGCGGATTGGGGATTTGACGCGGGATGAGCTGCGGGCGCGATGTGTAACGGAGGAGGTTGCGGATTCGATTGCGAAGCTGATGCGGGCGCGGCGGGTGCTGGAGGTGCAGGTCGCGGGAGCGAAGCGGGTGATTGCGGTGGAGGATGCGGCGCGGTACCGGGATGCGCTGGGTGTGCCGCTGCCGCCGGGGCTGCCGTCGGTGTTTTTGCAGGAGGCGACGGACGCGGAGACTGATTTACTACGGCGATTTGCGCGGACGCATGGGCCGTTCACGACGCCTGAGGCTGCGACGCGGTTTGACCTGCCGCTGGAGAGCGTGGAGGCGGTGTTGCAGAGGCTGGTGCAGACGGGCAGGGTGGTGGAGGGTGGGTTCCGGCCTGGAGGGGTTCATCGGGAGTGGTGCGATGCGGAGGTGTTGCGGGCGATTCGACGGAAGTCGCTGGCGAGATTGCGGAAAGAAGTGGAGCCGGTGGAGCAGAGGACGCTGGCGCGGCTGTTTACGCGGTGGCAGGGGGTGGTGCAGCCGAGGCGGGGGCTGGATGCGCTGCTCGATGTGATCGAGAATCTGCAGGGGGCTCCGCTGCCAGCTTCAATTCTGGAGATTGAGATTCTGCCCGCGCGGCTGGTGGGGTATAAGTCCAGCGATCTGGATACGTTGATTGCGGCGGGTGAGGTGGTCTGGGTGGGGTTCGATCCGATTGGCGAGCGGGATGGGCGGATCGGGCTTTATCTGGCGGAGAGGCTGGGTGCGCTTTGGCCGATTGCGCCAGCGCAGCCGGTGGAGCGGGTGTTGCGGGATGAAGAGGGCAAGGTGATTCCTGCAGCTGCGGCTACTGTGAGCAGGGAGGCCGAAATTGTCGAATACCTGAAAAGGCATGGGGCTTCGTTCTTTCAGGAGTTGCACGATGGGGTGGGGGGCGGGTATCCGGTGGAGACGCTGGAGGCGCTGTGGAGCCTGGTGTGGAAGGGGATGCTGACCAACGATGGGATGGCAGCGCTGCGGGCTTATTGTGAGAGGCCGGCGGCTTCGTCGCGCGGGAGTAAGCCCGCGCGGAGGGTGCATCAGCAGGCCGGATTTCGGTCGCGCAGGACGACTCCGCCTACGGCGCAGGGACGGTGGGCGTTGCAGGGGGCGGCGTTTGCGAAGGACCGCGCTACGCCCCAAGCCGCAACGGAGTGGAGCTATGCGATTGCGCAGCAGTTGTTGACGCGGTATGGGGTGGTGTTTCGCGAGACGGCTCATGCGGAGAACCTGCCGGGCGGCTTTTCGGCGATCTACGACGTGATGAAGGCGCTGGAGGAGAGTGGGAAGGTTCGGCGGGGGTACTTTGCGGCTGACCTGGGAGCCACGCAGTTTGCGATGCCTGCGGCGGTGGACCTGCTGCGGTCTTTGCGAATGGATGGCCGGGCTTCCGCGCCGGGGGAGAAGACGGAGATGGTGCAGCTTGCGGCGACCGATCCGGCGAATCCGTATGGGGCGCTGCTGCGTTGGCCTGCGGCTCCGGATGCCGGTAGTTCGCTGACCCGGAGTGTGGGGGCGAGAGTGATCCTTTGCGATGGGGCGCTGGTCGCTTATCTGCGAAGGGGGAATCCGAATCTGCAGGTGTTTTTACCGGAGGAGGAGCCGCAGCGGTCGCAGGTGATGGGGAGTCTGGCGGAGTTTCTGGTGGGGAAGGTGCAGGACCAGGAGAATGCTCAGAATCGGAGTGGGATGCTGATTGCGAGTGTGAATGGGGTCGCGGTGGCGGAGCACCCGATGGCGAGGGCGCTGCTGAATGCGGGGTTTGCGGCGGGGGCTATGGGGTTCAACGTGCGGCGAGGACTGCCGGCTTTGCCGGGGTCTCGGGGTGAGGTGAGAGCGGATGCCTGAAGGGGACACAATCTATCGGGCGGCGCGAGCGCTGCAGAAGGCCCTGGGCGGCAAGGTGGTGACGAGGTTTGAGACCGGGCTGGCTTTGCTGGCGCGGGTGAATGATGACGCTCCGCTGGTGGGCAGGCTGGTGGAGAGGGTGGAGTCGCGGGGGAAGTGGTGTCTGATTTATTTCTCCGGCGATCTAATTCTGGTGACGCATATGTTGATGAGTGGAAGCTGGCATCTGTATCGCACGGACGAGCGGTGGCAGATGGGGCGGTCGCGGATGCGCGTGGTGATTCGGACGGCTGATTGGGAGGCGGTGGCGTTCAATGTGCCGGTGGCGGAGTTTCATACGGCGCGGTCGCTGGAGCGGAGTTCGCAGGTGCCGAAGCTGGGGCCGGATATTCTGGCGGACGAGTTTACGGTGGCGGGTGGGGTGGCTCGGCTGGCGGCGTTTGGAAGAGAGAATCCTGAGGCGGAGATTGCGGTCGTGCTGCTGAATCAACGGGTGCTGGCGGGCTTGGGGAATGTTTATAAGAGCGAGGTGGCGTTTGCTGCGGGGGTGAATCCGTTTCGCGCGATGGGGACGATTACGCCGCGCGAGATGGAGGCGATGATGGAGGTTTCGCAGCGGTACATGAAGGCGAATGTGGTGGACGGGGCTGGTGACGGGATTGTGACCTACTCGGGAAACAGGCGGACGACGCGCTCTGTCAATCGCGAGGAGCGGTTGTGGGTGTATGGGCGACAGGGGCAGGAGTGCCGGCGGTGCGGGGCGGCGGTGATGATGCGGAAGCAGGGGGTTCAGGCGCGGTCTACTTACTGGTGTCCGGAGTGTCAGCCGTGGGTGGGGGTGGGGGATGCGCCGGTGGGTAGGGTGCAGATTATGCGGCGGGGAAAGATCGGCTGTTGAGGCTTGTTCGTGGGAGGAAGACGGTCGTGCTTCGCACAATGCCCACATCTCAAAATCTAGATATGGGGCACCCGGCTTTGAAGGCTCCGGTAACTGCGTAGGGAGGCGGAGGAATAGATGGGTGTTTGGGGGGTATGAGCAAGGAAGACGGTCGTGCTTCGCACGATACCCACATCTCAGAATCGAGATATGGGGCACCCAGCTCCGGGGAGAGCTATTGGGGCGGCTTCGCGGGTTGGGGTTGCTTGTCTTGCTGGTCTTTGTTGCCACCGCCGCCGAAGAGCTTTTGCAGGAAGTTCTTCTTTTTGGGTTGCTCGGGCGGTTGCGTGGTATCGGGCGCGTTTCCATCTGGCGGCGTGTTGGGCGCCCTGCGGACGACGGGGGCAGGCTGGGGCGGGATGTTGGCGTCGGGATTGGATGGTTTGCCGCCGAGGCCGAAGATCTTCTGAAGGAAGTTCTGTGGGCTATCGGTCATCTGGCTGCACGTGTTGACCGGAGCGGTGCCGTCGAGGAAGGCCACATAGAAGTTGTGGTCGGGGCAGGTGCGGTCGGCGAGGAGGCTGGTCGCTTTGTCGATGCGGTCCACGGTGACGCCCGGGGGTGGGATGAAGGACCTGACGTCGGAGTACTGCGGAAGCTGGATGGCGCGCTTCATGAACTCGGCCCAAATGGGCGCGGCGGCGTCGGAGCCCTGGAGCGGATGGGACAGACCACGTGAGATGTCGGTGTAGTCGTCGTTGCCGACCCAGACGACGCAGATGAGGTTGGAGGTGTAGCCGGCGAACCAGACGTCGTGGCTGGTTCCGGTTTTACCGGCGGCGGGAGCCAGGAAGCCGTGCTGACGAGCAGAGGAACCGGTGCCACGGCTCATGACGTTTTCAAGCAGCGACTGGGTGAGATAGGCTACGCGCGGGTCGAGGACCTGCTTGGCCTCAGGGGAGAAGTCCGAGACGATGTCGCCGTTCGCGTTGCGGACGGAGGCGAGCATCCAGGGAGTGAGGTGAACGCCGTTGTTGGCGAAGACGGTGTAGGCGCCGGCCATGTCGATGGGCGTGGCGTTGTAGGTGCCGATGGCGACCGAAGGGGTACCCCGGGCGTTGGTGATTCCGGAGGAGCGGGCGAGAGCGGCTACGTTGTCGAATCCGACCATCTGGGCGAGCGAGATGGTGGCGATATTGAGCGAGTGATCGATGGCGTCAACCGCGGTGACCATGCCGGGGTATTCGTTCCTGACGAAGTTGCCGGGGGTGTAGGGCTTGCCCTCGTACATGAAGGTCGTCGTGTCGTCATTCAAGGGGGTAAGGGCGGTGAAGACGCCGCCGCCTGGACTGGGTTCGCTTGCGGCTTGAACGCCAGTGCTGTTGCCGGCGCTGTCTCCGCCGCTCAGAGAGAGACCATTAAGGCTAGTGTTGTAGGCGGCGGCGTAGACGAAGGGCTTGAAGATGGAGCCGGTGGGCCGCTCCGCGACGGCATGGTTGAGCTGGGAGACGCCGTAGTTGCGGCCGCCGACGAGGGCTAGAATCTGCCCTGTATGCGGGTTGATGGCGACGAGGGCGACCTGGGGATAGGTGATGGGGCCGGGCAGCTCGCCTTTGCGGGTCTTGTGCAGCTTGCGCACGAGTTCATCGACGTTCTTCATGCCGACTTCGATGGCGTCGGAGGCGGCGCGCTGGAGGTCGGGGTCGAGCGAGGTGTAGATGCGGAGGCTCTGGTGGGAGAGGTCCTGGTCGCCGATGCGTCTGACGAGCTGGTCGTGGACGAGATCGACGAAGTAGGGAGCTTCACTGGCGTCGATGTTGGGCGGAGCAAGGCGGAGGGGCTCGGCTTTGGCGCGCTCGGCTTCGCTGGCGGTGAGGGCGTTGGTTTCGACCATGGAGTCGAGGACGAGGTTGCGGCGCTCCATGGCGCGCTCGGGGTGGCGGTAGGGGTTGAGGCGGCTGGGGGACTGGATCATGCCGGCGAGGAGGGCGCACTCAGCGGTGTCGAGCTGGCGGAGGTTTTTGCCGAAGAAGGCCTCCGATGCCTCGCCGAAGCCGTTGATGGCGTAGCTGCCGCGCTGGCCGAGGTTGATCTCGTTGGCGTACATCTCGAAGATCTGCGTTTTTTTGAAGCGGGCTTCGAGCTGGAAGGTGATCATGATCTCGCGGACTTTGCGGATCAATTTTTTCTCGGGCGAGAGGAAGAAGCCGCGAGCGAGCTGCTGGGTGAGGGTGGAGCCGCCGCAGCTCATGTGGTGGGAGAGAATGTCCTCGAAGGCGCACTTGGCGGTGCGCATGTAATTGATGCCGCCGTGGCTGAAGAAGTCGCGGTCTTCGATGGCGGTGACGGCCTGGACCATGCGGGGGGGGATTTCGTCGTAGGTGACGAGGCGGCGCTTGGTACGGTTCTTGTCTTCGGAGAGGGCGGTGATGAGCTGGGGTTCGAGCTCGTAGGAGCTGAGGGCGGCGCCGTTTTCCGCGGTGATGCCCTGGACGATGCCGCCGGTGGTGGAGATGGTGGCGCCGTCGGTGGTGTGGAAGCTTTCGGCGCCGGGTTTGATGAAGATGTTGTCGCCGTGGAGCTCGAAGGTGCCGAGCTGGGGGTTGCTGTTGTAGCCGGCGCGGCGGAGGTCGGCGGCGATGGAGGCGGAGGTGAGCTTCTGGCCGGGGCGGACCTCTTTGGGCGCGGCGTAGATCTGGGAGACGCTGGCGAAGATGGGACCCGCGGCGAGGCGGTCGTCGACCACCTGCTGGTAGTGGTAGTAGAAGTAGCCGAAGACCGCGGAGCCGACGATCAGCGCGCCGAGGACGATGAGAAGAACCAGCCTTAAAAGGCCGTAGCGGAAGTTGCCGGGCCTGGCGCCGTGGGCGGTGCCGCCGTATTTTAGTTTTACTGGCACGGTGCTCTTTCGTTGGACGGTTAGAGGCCTGCTGCGGGAGCCGGGGTGCGTAAGGCGGATGTTACTTGGGCCGCTACCTGGCTGGCAATCTCTGCGATGGGAACGTCTTGACTGTGGTTTCGAAAACGGTCGATCAGTTCGACCTTGCCCTCAGCTACGCCGCGTCCGATATTGATACGGTAGGGGATGCCGATGAGGTCGGCGTCCTTGAACTTTACTCCGGCGCGTTCGTCGCGGTCGTCGAGGAGAACGTCGATGCCGGCGGCTTCGAGGTCGGCGGCTGCTTGTTCTCCCGCGGTGAGGAGCGCTGGGTCGCCTATGTTGGTGATGGTGACGACGACCTGGAAAGGGGCGATGGCGGGATGCAGGGCGTAGGCGTTGCCTCCTCCGTTTGCCGCGGCTGAGGTCGACTGGTTTGCCGCTGCGCTTTGCTCTATGGCGGCGGTAAGGATGCGCTCGATGCCGATGCCGTAGCAGCCCATGATGGGGGTGACCTCCTTGCCGTCGCGGTTGAGGACGGAGGCTCCCATGGACTTGGTGTACTTGCAGCCTAGCTTGAAGATGTGACCGATCTCCACGGCCTTGCCGAGGCGCAGGGGGCTGCCGTCGATGGGGTCGGGCTCACCCTCGAGGATGTTGCGGATGTCGGTGATGAGGGTTGGGGTAAAGTCGCGGCCGGGGGTCACGTTGCGGAGGTGGTAGTCGAGCTTGTTGGCTCCGGCGACGAGGTTCTTGCGGCCTTCGAGGCCGAAGTCCATGACAACGATGGTTTTGAGGCCCTCGGCGGGGTTTTCGCGGGAGACGCCCTTGAGTTTCGCGAGGTCCTTGCCGGAGTTGAGACCGTTGAGCGAGCCCTGCGTCATCACTTCGGAGATGCCGACGGGGCCGAGAAACCCCGCGGGGCCGCCGATGTGGAGTTCGAGCTCGTCGGGGAGCATGGGGCGGAGTTCAGCGACGCTTCCGCCTATAGCTGCAAGGAGTTTCGTCTCGTTGACTACATGGTCGCCGCGAAGGAACACTGCTAGGGGACGCAGTTCCGCGTACGTAAGCGAATGCGAAGTCCCAGCCTGAAACGGAGGTATGGGAATTCCCATGAAGGCTACGCACTTGATGTCCTGTGAGGCTTGAATGCCGAAGAAGGCGGTGACGGCGGCGATGGCGCCCATGCCGGGGGTGTGGACGAATTCGGGCAAGCCGTCGCCGGTGGGGGCGAGGTCTTCCACCGGGGCGAGGCGGCTGGTGGCCTTTTCGAGGTTGGCGGCGTAGCCCGAGGCGGAGCTGGCGATGAGGTCTTCGCCGGCTTCGGTGTAGACCATGAACTCCTGCGACTGGGAGCCGCCCATGGCTCCCGAGTCGGCTTCGACGACGACGAACTGGAGCCCGCAGCGGGTGAAGATGCGGCGATAGGCCTGGTCGTGCTTGTTGTAGGAGAGGTCGAGGCCGGCCTCGTCGATGTCGAAGGAGTAGGCGTCTTTCATGATGAACTGGCGGACGCGGAGGAGGCCGGATTTGGGGCGGAGCTCGTCGCGGAACTTGGTCTGGATCTGATACCAGATCTGGGGAAGCTGTTTGTAGCTGCGGAGCTCCTTGCGGGCGATGTCGGTGACGATCTCTTCGTGGGTCATGGCGAGGCAGAGCTCGGCGCCCTTGCGGTCTTTCAGGCGGAACATATTGTCGCCCATGCCGGACCAGCGGCCGCTGGCCTCCCAGATCTCTTTGGGGTTGATGGTGGGGAGGAGGAACTCCTGGCCGATCCTGTCCATCTCTTCGCGGACGATGGCGATGATCTTGTTGACGGAGCGGTTGCCGAGGAAGAGATAACTGTAGATGCCGGCGCCGAGCTGGCGGATGTAGCCGGCGCGGAGGAGAAGCTTGTGGCTGGCGACTTCGGCGTCCGCGGGGGCATCACGCAGAGTGGGGATGAAGAGTTGGGACCAGCGGTGCATAGGCAAAAGGAGCAACTTTCGAGCGCGCAACGAAGCTGCCGTGCGGCGTTTGAGGATGAGTTGTCATTCTAAACCGTGACGAGTTGGCGGTTCTTGCGGAGTCGGGCGGATGGTGAGATGCGCGAAGCAAGGGGCTCCGCGTCGGAGGGTGTCTCTATGTCGTTCAAGCGACAGACTTTCACCGGGCACCCGCGTAGAGTTCAGTCAATCGCATCTATTCGCCCCTCTCGGTTGGGCAACCTGTCTTTGCGGCTAAAGGGTTACACCCTCGTGCAGGGACACTCCAGGTGCGAGAAAACGGGTCTATGTCTTCGTCTTCGATTTTGCCGCGACCAAAAAACCTCATATTGGCCCAGTTGCCAGATGTCCAGTATGAGGCGTTAGTGCGATCGCTCGTGCCGGTCGAGCTCACGTTGAACAAAGCGCTTTCTTCGCCGAATGAGCCGATTGAATATCTTTACTTTTTGAACAGCGGATTGATCTCGACCGATGCGGTGACGCTGAAGGGCGAGTCGGTAGAGGTAGGGGTGATCGGGCGTGAGGGATTTTCGGGACTACCCGCGCTTCTGGGTCAGCCGCAGATGTCGCACAACGTGATCATTCAGGGAATTGGCGAGGGACTGCGCATCCGGTCGTCGGTGGTGCGGGAACAGTTCTTGAAGGGCGGCATGTTGCAGAGTCTGGTTCATGCTTTCGCATACCTGCAACTGGTCCAGGTGACGCAGTCTGTGCTGTGCAACCGGATGCATGAGGTGGAAGCGAGGCTTGCGCGATGGCTGTTGACCTCGGCGGACCGGATGGAGTCGGAGTCGCTGAACCTGACGCAGGAGTTTCTGGCGCAGATGCTGGGGGTGCAGCGGTCCACGGTGACGGTGGCGGCGGGCGAGTTGCAACGATCGGGAATGATTGGGTATAGCCGGGGCAAGATCCACATTATTGACCGGGCCAAGTTATCGAGCACCGCATGTGAGTGCTATGAGATTGTGAGCTCATCGTACCGGCGCATATTGCGGGAAGACGGTAATTTTACGACTTACGTGATCTAGCCGACAGATTTCACGATAGTGGTTTGATACGGTTACGGAGCGGTATGTTGTCTTGCATTTCCTAAATTTTCTTCCACTTCCTGCCTCGACCAACCCGCATTCAAGATAGGGGACACAGTGCTCAAAATTCTCTTAGCAGGTCGGGATTTTCGATTGTTGGCGACGCGGGCCGCGGTGCTCTCTAAGACCGGCGCCAACGTGGTTTGCTGCAGCCCCGCCGAGGTTCTGGACGTTCTGGAACGAGAGACCTTCGGGCTGGTGGTGTTGTGCCATACGCTCGACAGCACGGAGGCCTCTGCCATTGCGGAGAGGGTTCATCAGCGATCTCCCAGCACACGCGTAATGGCGGTTGTCTCAGAGGTTGGCAAGGATGTCGAGGCTCGATATAAGAAGTTCGACGCGACGAGTTCGCCAGACCCGTCACATTTGATTGCACAGGCGACCGAGTTGCTGCATGCTGTCGCGTATGTGGGGTGATGAGCGAGGAGTTCAGGTGAGTTGCAGGGTCCAGAGGTCGTGGAGGTGGACGACGCCTTCGACCTGGCCGTTGGGGGCGGTGACGATCAGGGAGGTGATCTTCTTCTCTTCCATGAGAGTGAGCGCGGTGGATGCGGCGGCGTCGGCTGTGATGGTGAGGGGATTGGCGTTCATGATGTCACCCGCGGTGTGTTCGAGGGCGTGGCCGCCGTCGCGCTCGAGCAGGCGGCGCAGGTCGCCGTCGGAGATCATGCCGGCTAGGCGGCCTTCTTCGAGGACGGTGGTCATGCCCAGCTTTTTTCGCGACATCTCATAGATGACCTGGGGCATGGGCGTGCCAGGGGAGACCTGCGGGAGGGCGTCGCCGGTGTGCATAAGCTCGCGGACGCGGGCTAAACGCTGGCCAATGCGGCCTCCAGGGTGCAGGTCGGCAAAGTCTTCGGCGCGCCAGCCACGGCGGCGGCTTACCTCCAGGGCAAGGGCGTCGCCGAGGGCGAGCATGACGGTGGTGGAGGCGGTAGGGGCGAGGTTGAGCGGGCAGGCCTCGGCGGAGACGCCGGTGTCCAGGAAGATGTCGCTGGCCTGAGCGAGGATAGATGTGGCGCAGGCGGTGAGGGAGATGAGTGTGGTGGAGAGGCGCTTGAGGGTGGGGAGCAGGCAGAGAATCTCTGCGGTTTCGCCGCTGTAGGAGAGGGCGAGAACGGTGTCGCCGGGGCCGATCATGCCGAGGTCGCCGTGGATGGCCTCAGCCGCGTGAAGGAAGTGGGCCGGAACGCCGGTGGAGCGCAGGGTAGCGGCGATTTTGCGGGCGATGATGCCGCTTTTGCCGATGCCGGTGAGGATGATGCGGCGCCGGTCGGCAATGGATGCGAGGAGAAGCTCGACCGCGCGGGTGAAGGCGGGAAGCATGGTGGTGTCGAGCCGGTCGGCGAGGTCGTGGAGGGCGGCGGCTTCGAGGCGGACGAAGTGAGATGGGCCGGCGGAGGGTGGAGGGGCATCGCTGGAGGTGTGGGCTTCTTTGGGCATGGGCGCTTGAATGGTTTGCAGCCATGACGATGCTAGCAGAGGCGTGTGGCGCTAAAGCTGATTTCGATTGGGTGTACACCGTAAAGCTGTCCTGCCGGACGGGCCCACTCCGCTCAGTCACCCCACAAACGAAGACCTGTTTGCGGGGACCCCGATTCGGCGGCCACTTCGTGCCGTGTATACCGGTCTTGACACCATCTACTGTGCTGGCCCTCCCGTTGGTCGGGATCAGGGTTCTGGCTTTCGGAGTGGCGCGTTGGGTGGGGCTTACGTCTAAACTGGAGATATGCCACAGGGCGCGGAGCCGCTGGCTGGAAGGATGTTCAACGTGAAGCGGAGTGCGCTGGTTCTTGGGGTGATGATTGTCGGGATTTCGCTGATGCTTTGGGCGGGGTGGCACAACCTGAGGGAGCGGCGGCTGGCGATGCAGAAGGCGCAGGAGAACCGGGTGGTGCTGGTTCCGGGTAAGGGTGATGAGGGCGCGCAGGATACGACCGACAGTGAGCAGCCGCATATGCTGGGCAAGGTAGCGCCGAACTTTACGCTGGTGGATCTGGAGGGGAAGAAGGTTTCGCTGAGCGACTACAAGGGGCGGCCGGTGCTGGTGAACTTCTGGGCGACCTGGTGCGGACCATGCAAGGTGGAGATGCCATGGTTCGAGGAGCTGCGGAAGCAGTATGCGGGGCAGGGGTTCGAGGTTCTGGGGTTGACCGATGACGTGGATGCGGGCAAGGACGCGATCGCGAAGACGGTGCGGAAGACAGGCGCGACTTATCCCATTCTGTTGACGGACGGCAAGGTGCAGACGGCGTATGGCGGGCTGGATGTGTTGCCGATGTCGTTCTATGTAGACCGGAACGGGATTGTGGTGGAAGAGACGGCCGGGCTGGGGGGCAGGGATGAGATCGAGGCGCATATCAAGAAGGCGATTGCCTCGGGAAACTCTCCGGGGACGGTTACGGCGGCGGGTGGGCAGTGATGAGGATGGCTGGCGTAATGGCAGGGCTGATGCTGGGGTTGGGATTGACGCTGGCCGCGAGCGCACAGATGGGAAATCTGGATGCTCCGGCGGTGAAGACGAAGAGCTATGTTGTGTACGCGGCGGAGCAGCAGGTGGTGGCGGCGGGGAAGCAGGGTGTTCTGGAGTTGCAGTTTCGGGTGGCGGATGGGTTTCATGTGAACTCGCACACGCCGAAGTCGGAGCTGTTGATTCCTACGCAGATCGCGTTGCAGCCGGCGGCGGGTGTGAGGCTGGCTTCGGTGGAGTATCCGGCGGGGGTTGTGTATCGGCTGAGCGCGGACCCGACGGAGAAGCTGGACGTGTATTCGGGTGCGTTCACGGTGAAGGTGCCGGTGGTGGCTGCGGCGGGGGAGCATACGGTGGACGGTGTGCTGCGATACCAGGCATGCGACCGTGCGGCGTGCTATCCGCCGAGGAGCCTGCCGGTGCAGGTGCTGTTTACCGCGAAGTAGTGGGCTAACAGCTTAACACCGATTTCCACCCAATTACACCGATCTGGAGACTGGAACGATGGCTTCTTTCCGTATATCGCACGGTAGGTGTTGATGGCTTCGGTACGTTTTTCTGTGGTTGCCGCGCAGTGGTGGGATGATGGATGAAGCGAGCGAGACAGGAGCGGACGGACTGCGATGGAAGAGTTTCGAAGGCTGACACGGCTGCCGGCGTATGTATTCAACATTACGAGCGAGTTGAAGGCGGCGGCACGGAGGCGCGGGGAAGACATCATCGATTTCGGGATGGGAAATCCTGATGGGGCGACACCGAAGCACATTGTGGACAAGCTGATCGAAGCGGCGCAGAGGACAGAGACGCATCGCTACTCGGTGTCGCGTGGGGTGCCGAGGCTGCGGAAGGCGATCTGCAACTGGTACAAGAGGCGATATGAGGTCGATCTCGATCCGGAGACAGAGGCGATCGTTACGATCGGGTCGAAGGAGGGAATTGCACACCTGTGCCTGGCAATGCTGGGCGATGAGGACACGGTGGCGGTGCCGAATCCGAGCTACCCGATCCATATCTTCGGGCCGGTGATCGCGGGGTCGAAGGTGCAATATATTTCGATGCAGGAGGGGACGGGCGACGCGCTGCTGGAGTTGCTGGAGTATGAGCTGCCGAGGATGGAGCCGAGGCCGAAGCTGCTGATTCTGAACTTTCCGTCGAACCCTACGGCGCAGTGCGTGGAACTATCTTTCTTTGAGCGGATTGTGGCACTTTGCCGGGAGTTAGGGATATATATCGTCCATGACCTGGCGTATGCGGACATCGTGTTCGATGGGTATCGTGCGCCGAGCATCCTGGAGGTTGCAGGGGCTAAAGAGGTTGCGGTGGAGTTCTTTACGCTGTCGAAGAGCTACAACATGCCGGGGTGGCGGGTGGGCTTTATGGTGGGAAACGCCAGGCTGGTGGCGGCGCTGGGGAGGATCAAGAGCTACTTCGACTATGGGACGTTTACGCCGATTCAGATTGCGGCGATTGCGGCGCTGGAGGGGCCGCAGGAGTGCGTGGCGGACATTGTGGAGATCTATAGGTGCAGGCGGGATGTGCTGGTGCCGGGGTTGAACAGGCTGGGCTGGGCGGTTGAGATGCCGAAGGCGACGATGTTCGCGTGGGCCAAGATTCCAGGGCGGTTCCGGGGCATGGGGTCGGTGGAGTTTTCGAAGAAGCTGCTGCTGGAGGCGAAGGTGGCGGTGAGCCCGGGGGTGGGGTTTGGCGAACATGGAGATGGGCATGTGCGGTTTTCGCTGATCGAGAACGAGGAACGGACGCGGCAGGCGCTCAGGGGGATCAGGCAGATGTTTCGGGCGGGGTAGACCGGGAAAAGTTTGGAGCTGGAGCGGTCTGGATTTTCCAGTTTATGGGCGTTTTTGAAGGGTGTTTTGAGAAAAGCCGTGTTTTCGATGTGGTTTTGTGGTGGTGAAACCGTGGTGGCTGCGTGGTGGAACGTGGTGGTGTGAATACCGCTGTGGGGATATCGAAGATCGCGCCAGATTTTTGAGATTTATTTTCGATCGGGCGAAGGGCTTGCCTGCGTCGCCTGAAGACGATGCAGGGGAGAAGCGAGTATTCTGGCTTGTGGATGGGCAGCGGGCCGAGCTTCGCCGTGGAGAGATGGAGCATGACGAGGTTCGGAGCGGCATCGAGTTTTGGGTGGCTGCTCGGGTTGCTGGTTGGCCTCTCGATTGCCGCGGGGTGCGGGGATGGGGTGCATTACACGATTGGACCTACGGGGCCGGCGGCTCCGCCTCCGGTTGCGACACAAGGGGGGACGGTGTCGATCGCGCCGCAGTATGCCGCGGTGCTGCCGGGGGGGAGCAGCCAGTTCAGGGCGACTGTGACCGGAGGCGGCAGTGTGGTGTGGCAGGTGAACGGGGTGGCGGGAGGCAATGCCACGGTCGGCACGGTGGATGCGAACGGCAACTATAGCGCTCCGGCGACGCTGGCGCAGGCGCAGAACGTGGTGGTGACGGCGGCGCTGGCAGGGTCGGCGCAGGCGAACTTCGCGAGCGCGGTGGTGTCGCTGGTGACGGCTGGGGTGGTGAGTGGCACGGCGAATTCGCAGGTGGCGAGCTACACGATCAATTTGCCTGCTCCGGGGACCGCGTATGTGGAGTTTGGGGACAGCGCGGCGTACGGACTTCCGACCTCCGCGCAGCCGACGCCGACGCAGAATGGCGGGGCGGTGACGGTGCTGGTGGCGGGGATGCGGGCGAATACGGCGTACCACATGCGCGCGCGGGTGGCGCTGAACGATGGGGCAACGCTCGAGGACGCGGACCACACGTTTACAACGGGAACGCCGCTCCACAGTGCGCCGGTGACGGTGACGGCTGCGCCGGGGAGCACGCCGCAGCCGGGGATCGAGATGTTCGATACGCTGCGGCCGTATGAGGCGACGCAGGCATTTGCGACCGACCTGCAGGGGAATGTGATTTGGACGTACACCTATACGGGGTCGACCGAGGACTTTGTGCAGCCGATAAAGATGCTGCCGAATGGACACTTCCTGGTTCAGATATCGTACGCTTCTTCGATTCCGGTGCAGAAGGGAGCTACGGTGGGTTCGGGCACGATCGACGAGGTGCGGGAGGTGGACCTGGCGGGAACAACGATCCGATCGGTGACGCAGGCGCAGGTTGCCAACGCGCTGACGGCGCAGGGGTACACGTTGGCGCTGGGGAGTCTGCACCACGACGTGCTGGCGCTGCCGAATGGGCATATGGTGCTGCTGTTTTCGGTGACGAAGAGCTTCAACGACCTGCCGGGATATCCGGGGACGACGAACGTGCTGGGGGATGTGCTGGTGGACGTGGATGGGAACTTCAATCCGGACTGGGTGTGGAACTCGTTCGACCACTTCGATGTGAATCGGCATCCTTACCTCTTTCCGGACTGGACACATTCGAATGCGATGCTTTATTCGGCTGACGACCATGATGTGCTGCTTTCGGTACGGCACCAGAACTGGATTGTGAAGATTGATTTTCAGGACGGGAAGGGTTCTGGGAATGTGCTTTGGAGGCTGGGGGAGGGTGGGGATTTCAAGCTTCAGGGCGGGGTGGATCCGACGGACTGGTTCTACGCGCAGCATGGGCCGGGCTTTTTTACGAGCAACACGACGGGGGTGTTTCGGCTTGGGATCATGGATGACGGGGATGACCGGCAGTTTCCGGTGGGGGTGATCTGCGGGGCGGGCGGGGCTGCACCGTGCCTGTACTCGACGGCTCCGGTGCTGGAGGTGGATGAGGCGCGGCTGACGGCTACGCTGGTCGAACATTATGTTCCTCCGGCTTCGATGTACAGCTTCTTTGGGGGGAATGTGGAGCTGCTCGCGAATGGGGACCTGGAAGCGGACTTTGCGGCTCCGGTGGGTGGGTCGGTGGTGCAGGAGGTGAAGGGTCCGGATGGGGCGCAGCAGTTGGTGTGGCAGGCGGTGACGAAGGGGACGAATCAGTACCGGGCGTTCCGTATGCCTAGTTTGTATCCGGGGGTGCAGTGGTAAGGGACTTGCGGGAAGGTGGGTCTGCGGGAGGTGCTCGGCAAGGTTGGAGGCTGTGAGAGCGCCGATTGGCAGCGATTCACGGTTAGTCCTCATACACGCGCATATCGTCATTCCAAGATCGCTTCCGACAAGCCGACTTCTCGGTACTAATCTAACGCCGTCAATCTAGCATGGTTTGCAGTGGTATGATGACCGCCATCACCCGAAACCATCTTGCGAGGACGTCATGGCCTTGAGCAGTTCGTACGTACAACCGACAAACCGTATTCCTGATATCTTCAACAAGATCCGAGATGGACAAGCGCCAGAAAGATTTACGCGTCAGCTACTGAAAGACTGGGGATTCACTTCTTCCAACGATCACGCTTTCATACCACTTCTAAAGACGCTCGGCTTTCTATCTTCGGAAGGTAAACCTACGCAACGCTATAACGACTATCGAGATCATTCCCGCTCAAAACTGATTATGGCAGAGGCCCTGCGCGATGCGTATGGCGATATTTTCCTCATTAAGGAGCATCCGGCGCAATCCGACAAAGATGCGATCGAAGGCAAATTTAAGAGCTTCCACAATGCTAGTGAGAACGTGGCCGGCTTGATGACCAAGACTTTCATGGGGCTTCTCAGCTTGGCTGATTTATCGAAGAAAGCTGTGAATATACCGGCAGCCAAAGAGCCCGAGAAAAAAGCGGTTCTAGAAGTTGATGCGCTTCCACGAATGCATGGGGGCGGTGTTTCTGGTTTGCATTACAACATCCAGATACACCTACCGGCGACCAAAGACATCGAAGTCTACAACTCCATCTTCAAATCGCTAAAGGAGCATCTCTTTGAAGAATAGCGAAGTCAGGGATTTCCTGTTCCGTGGCCTCATGTTCGAAGCCGAATCTGAGAAGTTTCGCTTGGCGGGCATTCAAATTGGAGCGGATTCTACCGAGGCTGAAGAAAATCTCCTAAAGGAGGCGCTTGCGCCTTTCGGGATAACGAGGCGGAACAACGCACTGGAAATGGCTCGACTCTTTGCCGTTTTGTTCTGTTTTGAAAACGAAATCCGAGATTTCATTCGCGAGGCGCTCGTAGAAAAAGAAGGCCTGGATTGGATCGATAAATTGCCGCCGAAGATAAAAGAGCATGCCGAGTCAAGGCGGGAGACGGCTTTGAAGGATTCTTGGCTCGAAGGTGAGAAATCCGATTTGCTGGGTTTTGTCGACTTTGGCCACCTCGCGCAGATCATCGTAGCGAAATGGGAGTTTTTCAAAAACGTCATTCCAACGCAGCAATTGGTTGAAACAGCGTATGGACGAGCTTGAGAAATGTCGAAACTTTATCGCTCATAACAGAATGCTCTTGCCTAGCGAATTCCAACGAATCTATATGTACATCGCGGATTGGAACCGTGTGATCGGCCTTTAGCGCATACCGTATTAGAGAAGTCCTAGTAAGCGCGTTTTCGACTTCTTGCAAGCCAAATCAATGCAGAAGCGTGAGTATTCGCAGTAGGCTCGTTAGTTATGGAAGACAAATCAGGGATCAAGCATCAGCGTGTTCCATCCGTCACCGGGACGCCAGGTCCGCTTCCGCGGCGATACTATTGTGCGCACCAGTGCTTCGCGGGCAACTCAGAGTCGGGAACAGATTGCAATTGCAAAGGTTGCAGGGGCAAAGCTCACGGTCGTGGAAAAGCCTATGCGTTCAACAATGGCTTTCTCAAGGATTCGCCTCTGACATCGCGAAAACCACCCGAAGACCAAGAAGAGCTCTTTCCGAGCGAACTTGGAACGGACTCCTCATAAACGCCCTTGTCGGACTAGATCTGGAACCAGCGCTCGTTCATGAGGCTCAGGAACCCAGACGTTATCGGGAATCCGGAGGCGGAACCGATCACGGCATCGATACCGCAGCGTGGACAATTCCCAGTTGAATCGTTCTCGTCCCCGATCCAGTCGACGATTTCCGGTGGGGGATATATAGAACCACAGTAGAAGCACCCGCATATCTGGCTGGCGACAATCTCAGAGCGATTCTCCATGCAATGCTTGTGGGCACGTACGAGGTCAGGTTGCTGACTCGACAGACCGAGTGTTTGTAGAGGCTCCCAATCAATCGCCATCTGCTTAGTACAACATAGGTAACAACAAACGCTCTTCTCAAAATTTGCTTCACTCAGTGCCGGGAGCACTAACGTGCGACTCTTGACGTCGGTGTAGTCATCCCTATTTTTTGGTGCTGGAGAGTTTCTTCTGGGTGTCGAGGAAGCGGCGGAGGCGGTCGAGGGTGCGGGATTTGCCGAAGACGACCATGCTTTCGAGCAGCGGGGGGGACATGGTGCTGCCGGTGAGGATGGCGCGGAGGAGCATGAAGTTTTCCTTGACGGACCACTGTTTGGCTTCGCCCAGTTGTTTGAGGGCGGGTTCGAGGGCGGCGGTGGTCCATTCGGTGGCTTCGAGGGTGGCTAGCTGTTCGGCGGCGAAGGCGAGGGTCTCTTCGAGGGTGCGCTTTTTGGGGAGGAAGATGTCCGGGGTTGGGAGGATGTCGTCGGCGAAGAAGAAGTGGGTGAGGTTGCCGAATTCGCCGAGGGTCTCGATGCGGGTCTGGATGAGGGGAGCGATCTGCTGGAGGTAGGCGTCGGAGAGGATGGTCTCGCGCAGTGCGGCGTAGAACTTCTCGGGAGCCAGGGCGCGGATATATTCTCCGTTGAGCCACTTGAGCTTGGTGAGGTCGAAGACGGGGCCGCCGAGGCGGATGCTCTCGACCTGGAAGCGGGCGACCATGTCGTCGAGGGTGAAGAGGTCGGCTTCGCTTGATTTTGCGGGTGCGATGGGCCTGGCTGGGGGGTAAGGTGTCGGTGTCGGGTTGAGATGGGCGAGAGCGGTCGGGCTTGCGCCCGATGCCCACATCTCAGAATCGAGATATGGGGCACCCGGATTGTTGCTGCGATGTGCTTCGGTTGGCGTGCCCTCATTCCCCTGGGTCATCCCCGGATTGTTGCTCGATTGTGCTTCGGTTGGTGTGCCCGCAGGTCTCTGGATTACCCTCTGGGTCATCCCCGGATTGTCGGTGGATTCGGAGGTCGCGGCTGCGGGCATACCGCCGCCCATGAGGCCGAGGAAGTTGATCATGGCTTTGGGGAGGAAGCCAGCCTGGCGGTAGTAGATGAGGGAGACGGGATTCTTGCGCTTGGAGATCTTGGATTTGTCGAGATTGCGCAGCAGGGGCATGTGCCAGAAGCGGGGCTGCTGCCAGCCGAAGGCCTGGTAGAGCAGGACGTGCTTGGGGGTGGAGGAGATCCACTCTTCGGCGCGGATGACGTCGGTGATGCGCATGAGGTGGTCGTCGACTACGTTGGCGAGGTGGTAGGTGGGGAAGCCGTCGGACTTCGTGAGTACCTGGTCGTCGACGTTGTTGTGGTCGAAGCGGATGACCCCGCGGAGCTCGTCTTTGAATTCCGTGAAACTGGGCTGGCCGGCGGGAACTTTGAGACGTATGACGAAGGGGCGATCTTCGGCGAGGTAGTGATCGATCTGGTGCTGGGAGAGTTCGCGGTGGGCTCCGTCGTAGCGCGGGGGGAGTTTCGCGGCTATCTGACGCTGTCTTAGAGCCTCCAACTCATCAGGGGTCTCAAACGCCCGGTAGGCGGTGCCGTTGGCGAGGAGCAGGTTGACGTGCTCGCGGTAGATTTCGGTGCGTTCGGATTGGCGGTAGGGGCCGTAGGGGCCGCCTACGTCGGGGCCTTCGTCCCAGGTGAGGCCGAGCCAGCGGAGGGAGTTGAAGATCTCCTGCTCGGAGGTGGCTACGAAGCGGGCGCGGTCGGTGTCTTCGATGCGGAGGACGAACTTGCCCGCGCGCTGACGGGCGTAGAGGAAGTTGATAAGGCCGATGTAGGCGGTGCCGACGTGAGGGTCGCCGGTGGGGGATGGGGCGATGCGGACGCGTACGGGGGCTGGGGTATTCGGGGAGTCGGTCATGATAGGGGCCAGAGTCCGATGCTAGCAGAAGGGCGGTAGGGGATGCTGGAAGGTGTTTGACCATGGGGCTTGCCTTGCGGCGGAGTTGAGGCGAGCGGTTCGCTTCCGCGAATGCCCACATCTCAAAATCGAGATATGGGGCACCCGGTTCTAGGGGCGTGGGAGGAAGCGGTTCGCTTTCGCGAATGCCCACATCTCAGAATCGAGATATGGGGCACCCAGTTATGGGATTTGTGGGAGCGGTGTTGGGATCGTATAGGCTGGTGTGGCGGGTTGGAGGATGCGCCACGGAGGGATCGGTGAACGCTGCGGAATTGATCGGACTGGAAGAACGGTATGGCGCGAATAACTATCATCCGCTGGATGTGGTGATTGAACGCGGGTCGGGCGCGTGGGTGTATGACGTGGAGGGGCGGAGGTATCTGGACTTTCTTGCGGGCTACTCGGCGCTGAACCAGGGGCATTGTCATCCGGCGATCTTTCGCGCAATGTGTGAGCAGGCACAGAAGCTGACGCTGACCTCGCGTGCCTTTCGCAACGACCAACTGCCGCTGCTGTATGAGGAGCTGCATGAGCTAACGGGATTCGAGATGGCGCTGCCGATGAACTCGGGGACGGAGGCGGTGGAGACGGCGTTGAAGGCGGCCAGGAAGTGGGGCTGCTGCGTGAAGAAGGTTCCGGCGGGTGAGGCGGAGATCATCGTATGCAGTAATAATTTTCATGGGCGCACGATCTCGGTGGTCGGGTTCTCGTCGGAGGCGCAGTACCGGCGTGGGTTTGGGCCGTTTCCCGCGGGATTCAAACAGGTCCCTTTTGGCGATGCCAAGGCGCTGCGGGATGCGATAACGCCGAATACCTGTGCGTTCCTGGTGGAACCGATCCAGGGGGAGGCGGGGATTGTGGTTCCTCCGGATGGATATCTGCGGGAGGTGGCGGCGATCTGCAGGGAGAACGATGTGCTGCTGATGGTGGATGAGATTCAGTCGGGGCTGGGCAGGACGGGGAGGCTGTTTGCGTATATGCATGAGGGAATCGAGCCCGATGTGGTGATTGTGGGCAAGGCGCTGTCGGGCGGGTTTTATCCGGTGTCGGCGGTGCTGGCTTCGCGCGAGGTGCTGGGGGTGTTCAGCCCGGGAGACCATGGCAGCACGTTTGGCGGCAACCCGCTGGCGTGCGCGGTGGCGAGGGCGGCGCTGCTGGTGATTGTGGATGAAGGGCTGGCGGAGCGGTCGGCGGAGTTGGGCGCGTATGCTCTGGACCGGCTGCGGGAGATGGAGAGTCCGGCGGTGGTCGATGTGCGGGGCAAGGGGCTGTGGATTGGGATTGAGCTGAATGTTCCGGCGCGGCCTGTCTGCGAGGCGCTGCGGGAGCGCGGGGTGTTGTGCAAGGAGACGCACGCGACGGTGATTCGGCTGGCGCCGCCGCTGGTGATCGAGCGGGGAGATTTGGAGTGGGGGCTGGAACAGATCGAGGCTGTGCTCGGCTGAGTCTGATGCCGGGACCAACGCCCCGGGTGCGATTGGTTGTGTGCAGGTCGCTGAGGTTAGCCGGGCCCAAGCACCTGGTTGAGTTCGGCTATGGCCTGGTCGACCTGCTTGCGCAGGATGGTGTAACGCTCCTCGGCGTCGTGACCGATTCTCTGGTCCGTGTGGGTGGTCATGCTGTAGAGATAGGCGACGTGGGTCTGGAGGGCGGGTTGGCTGTAGCGGATCTTTGGCGTGATGAGCTTGTCCGAGACGGCCTTCAATTGCTGGGATTTGGCTGAATCCGCAGTCTTGTCGGCTTTCATTTTCGACTGCGCTGCCTGGATGCGGGCTACTGCGTGGTTGACGTCGCTGAGGAGAGCGAGGACGCGCATGTTGTGCTGGAACTGCGCGGCCAGATCGGCGATGGTTACTCCGTCGGCGGTGACGCGCGGGTCTTCGCTGATTTGGAGCGGCTGGGTTGCGTTCCATGGGCCGGCGGTGAGGCGCACCGTGTAGAGACCGGGGGCGGCGACTGGACCGTTCGCGGCCTGCGGATGAGCTTCGTCCATCCATGCGCCGGTATAGCGGAGGTCCCAGGTGAAGCGGTGCATGCCGGCTTTGATTTCGAGTGTGGTGGGCCAGGTTGGGCGGAAGGAGCCTTCTTCTTCGTCGCCTCCTTCCTCGTCGCCGGTATGGGTGACTTTGGGAGCTGTGCTGGTGAAGGTGCGGACCACCTGGCCGGATTTGTCGAGGATGCTGAGCGTGATGGGTTCGCTCTCATCTGTAGCGAGGTAGTAGTCGATCTGTGCACCGGGGAGCGGGTACTGCGGCCCTTCGGGGCCGTGGCCGGCATCGCCGCTGGCGGGGATGCGGATGGCGGTGCGCGGCTTGTAGAGGATGTTGGTTGCACGGGCCTGCTGAGCTGCGTTGGGGGCGGGGAGCTGATGCAGCACGCTGAGGTTGTCGAGTATCCAGAAGGAGCGGCCCTGGGTGGAGAGGATGAGGTCGCCGTGAGCCAGCTTGATATCGGTGATCGGAACGACGGGAAGGTTGAGTTGGAAGGAGGACCAGGTTGCGCCGCGGTCGAAGGAGAGGTACATGCCGAACTCTGTGCCGGCATAGAGCAGGCCGGGCCGCTCCGGGTCTTCGCGAACGACGCGGGTCGGCTCGTCGGCTGCGATGCCGTTCCTGCCGTCGGTGAGGCGGGTCCAGGTTTTGCCGTAGTCGTCGGTGCAGAAGATGTAGGGAGCGAAGTCGCCGAGGAGATAGCGGTACATGGCGACGTAAGCGGTGCCGGGTTTGAAGCGGCCGGGTTCGATGTTTTGCACACGGCCGCCACTGGCGATTCCGGGCGGCGTGACGTTGGTCCAGGTCTTGCCGTTGTCCTGGGTGACGAAGACGAGACCGTCGTTCGAACCGGACCAGATGACGCCCTTTTTCAGGGGAGATTCGCGGATGGAGTAGACGGTGCTGTAGACCTCTTCGCCGGTGGCGTCGCGGGTTATGGGTTCGCCGCTGCCGTATTGGGTGCCTGCGGGGTGAGCGGTGAGGTCGGGGCTGATGGTCTCCCAGGTTACGCCGCCGTCGCGGGTGCGATGCACATATTGCGAACCGTAGTAGACGGTGTTGGGTTCGAAGGGCGAGATCTCCATGGGCGAGACGCGCTGGAAGCGGTACTTCAGCGTGGTGGGTTCGTTGCCATAGAGGGACTCCGCGCCGATCCAGTAGCGTTCTTCATTGTCGTTGGTTTTGAGATTGAGGCGGCTGAACTGGCCCTTGCAACCGCCCCAGACGACGGTTGGATCGCCGAGCTTCGGGATGATGGGGCCGGTCTCGCACCCCGGCCCGATGCGGTAGTCCTGGCCGTCGCCGAGGGGGAGGCTGGGGACGATGACGGTGGTGTTGTCCTGCTGGGCGCCGTAGACGCGGTAGGGGAACTGGTTGTCGATGGCGACCTGGTAGATCTCGGCTGTGGGCTGGTTGGCCTGGGTGCTCCAGGTGGCTCCGCCGTCGAGCGAGACGTTGGCTCCGCCGTCGTTGGACTCGATCATGTACTGCGAGTTGGTGGGATTGATCCAGACGTCGTGGTTGTCGCCGTGCGGGACGGGCATGGTCTTGAAGGTCTTGCCTGCGTCGACGCTCTTCATCCAGCGCTCGTTGCCGACGTAGACGATGTCCGCGTTGTTGGGATCGACGCCGAGGGTGTCGTAGTAGAAGGGTCGCGTGGTCAGCTTGCCGGCGTCGCTGACGAGGGTCCAGCTCTCGCCTGCGTTGTCGGAGCGGTAGAGGCCGGAGCCGGGTTTGGCTTCGATGAGCGCGTAGATGCGGTCGGGCGCGAAGGCCGAGATGGCTACGTTGGTGCGGCCCACGAGCTGGTTGGGCAGGCCGTGGTCCAGCTTCTTCCAGGTATCGCCGCTGTCGATGCTCTTGTAGATGCCACCGTCGGCGCTGCCGCTGACGATAGTCCACGGCTTGCGCTGGCCGTGCCACATGGAGGCGAAGACCACGTTGGGGTGGCCGGGCTGGAGTTCCACGTCCGCCGCGCCAAGCTCGTCGGTGAGGAAGAGAACCTGCTTCCAGGTTTTGCCGCCGTCGCGGGTGCGGTATAGGCCGCGCTCTTTATTGGGAACGAAGGGATTGCCGCTGGCGGCTACGAAGACTTCGTCGCTGTTGGCGGGATTGACGCGGATGGTGGCGATCTGTCCGACATCGCGGAGGCCGAGGAAGGTCCACGTCTTGCCCGCATCGGTGGACTTGTAGATGCCGCGGCCGATGGAGACATTGCTGCGGATTTTTGAGGAGCCGGTGCCGGCATAGATGATGTTCGGGTTGGTCTGGGCGACCTCGACCGCTCCCATAGAGCCTACCGAGATTTGGCCGTCGGTCTTGTTGACCCAGGTGTGGCCCGCATCGGTGGTCTTCCAGACGCCTCCGCCTACGGTTCCCATATAGAAGGTCAGGGGTTGCGAAGGAACGCCGGTGATGGTGGTGACGCGACCTCCGCGGAAGGGGCCGATCATGCGGTAGTGCAGCCCGGACCATTGCGTCTTGTCGTAGTGGGGAGTTGCCTGTGCGGGGGCCGGGGGGGCTGCGGTAAGAGCCAGTCCAGCCAGGAGCGCGATGCTGCATGATTTTCGTAAGCCTGCTGCCGTGGGGGTCATGCACTCTCCTGAAGCTGGTTTTACCTGGGCGCCGCTCGAAGGCTCGTTCTAACGCAGCGGAGTCATCTTCGCTTTCGTGAGAATGGGATTGAGCTGCGCGAAGCCGGCTGCGGTCGTTTGATCGTAAGCCGTCTGCTCGCGTTCTAGGCGGCCGGTCAGTTCATCGAAGACGGTGTAGGCCTGGGCTGTCGGGGCGCCGTCGCCTTCCATAACGCTGCGGCCCAGCGCGGCAATCTGGTTGTTGAGTTTGATGGGGAAGTTCAGCGGGTCCTGACCGCTGCGATTGCGCACCTGGTAGATGTTCTCCTCGATCACGGCAAGCTTTGCCAGGAACGAATCCGCCGCTGTCTTCAGTTCGGGAGAGGTGCTCTTCTTCTCGTCGTCGGTGAGGGTCTTCCGGATCTCGCGTATGTGCGAGACCATGCCGTTGGCCTGCGTAACCTGGCCGCGGATCTTCATCGCGAGGTCGAACTGTTTTTCCAGATCGGCCTGTGCGATGTCCGGCTCCCGGGGGTCGGCGAGCACCTTGAAAGACTGCGTCTGCGACTGGCCGTTGGCGTTGATGCGGACCTGGTAGTCGCCAGGAATGGCGGCCGGGCCTTCGTCAGGGCTGGCGCCCCAGAAGATCATGCCTTCGAACTTAGCAGGTCCTGCATAGCGGCCGTTCCAGGTGACCCGATTCAAGCCTGCGACGCGGGTAGGGAGCTTGGGTGGGGGTCTACGCTCTCCTCCGGATTCTTCTTCGGCGGCGGCTGCCTTCTTGTCAGCTTCGGCTGTGCCGGTCATGGTCTGAACGAGCTTCCCATCCTTGTCGAGGATCTCGACGGTGACTTTGTCGGAAGCCTTGGCCAGTTCATAGTCGAAGACCTCGTCCTTGACGTTCTTGACCAGGGGGCGCGGCTGAAAAAGATAGAGGGGAGCCTTGCGGGTTTTGGCCGACTCCTGCCGGAGCACGTCCACGTCGTCGAGGATGTAGAGCGACCGGCCGTGCGTGGCGATGACGACGTCGCTGCCGTGGATGGTGATATCCGGCACCTGCGTGTCCGGGAGGTTGAGGCGAAAGGACTGCCAGTGATCGCCATTATCGAAGGAGATGTAGATGCCGTGCTCCGTGCCTGCGTAGAGCATGCCAGCGCGAATTGGGTCTTCGCGGACGACGCGGACGAAGTCACCTTCAGCGATGCCTGACGTGATCTTGGTCCAGGTCTTGCCGTAGTCCTTCGTCCGGAAGATGTAGGGTTTGCGATCGTCGAGCTGGTAGTGATTTGCCGCCAGGTAGGCAGCGCCGGGCTCATGCCACGAGGCATCGATCATGCTGATGCGGCTGAACTCGGGCAGTCCCGGCGGCGTGACCTTCTCCCAGTTCTTGCCCTCGTCACGCGTGATGAAGGCCAGGCCATCGTCCGAGCCGGTCCAGATGGTGCCTTCGCTGAGCCGCGATGGCGCAACCGTGAAGATGGTTCCGTATATCTCGGGTCCGTTCTGATCCTTGGTGATGGGGCCGCCGGAGTCGCCGAGCGTTTTGGGGTCGGCGCGGGTGAGGTCGGGGCTGATCGCGGTCCAGCTCTCACCCTTGTTGGTCGTCTTCCACAGGTGCTGCGAGGAGGTGTAGAGCGTCTTTGCGTCCAGCGGATCGAAGACGATGGGGAAGGTCCACTGCCAGCGCTCCTTGAGCGAGCCGGCCGACATGCCGGAGAAGAAGAGGGGATAGACCTGCACGTCGCGCGAGGCTCCGGTGCGGCGGTCGTAGCGGGTTAACAGCGCGCCCTGGCTGCCGGCATAGAAGATGTTGGGGTTCTCGGGATCGGGAGCGATGTAGCCGCTTTCGCCGCCGCCGACGGCGTAGAGCCAGTCGCCGGGCTTGGCCATGGGGTTGCGGAAGTTGGCGCCGGCATCGCTGGGGACGCAGACGGTGGTGTTATCCTGCTGGGCTCCGCAGACCTGGTAGGGGATATCGGTGGTTGTGGCTACGTGGTAGAGCTGCGCGGTGGGGTAGACCTGATTGGTCCATGTCTTGCCGCCGTTGGTGGAGACGTTGGCTCCGCCATCGTTGGATTCGATCATGCGCATGGGGTCGTCCGGAGCAATCCAAAGGTCGTGATTGTCGCCATGCGGGACCGGGATGCCCTTGAAGGTCTTGCCGCCGTCGATCGATTTGAAGAACGCGGTGTTGACGACGTAGACGACCTCGCGATTTTTGGGGTCGGCGAAGATGCGGGAGTAGTAGAAGGCGCGCTGCCGAACCTTGCGGTCATCGTTGATCTTGGTCCAGGTTGCCCCGGAATCGTCGGAGCGATAGACGCCGCCGTCTTCATTTTCGACGATGGCGAAGACGCGCCTGGAGTCCGCGCCCGAGACGACTACGCCGATTTTGCCGATGATGCCGGTGGGAAGGCCCGGGTTACGGGTGATGTCGGTCCAATGGTCGCCGCCGTCGACGGATTTATAGAGACTGCTTGCGGGGCCACCGCTCGAGAGCGACCAGGGTGTGCGGAAGACATCCCAGATGGAGGCGTACATGGTTTTGGGATCGTGGGGATCGATGGAGAGGTCTTCGGCGCCGGCCCGATCGCTGTGGTAGAGGATCTTCTGCCAGGTGGCGCCGCCGTCGCGCGAACGGAAGATGCCGCGCTCGGTGTTGGCTCCGTAGGGCGCGCCAAGCACCGCGGCGTAGACGAGATTGGGATCGTTGGCATCGACCCGGATGCGCGAGATCGCCTGTGAGTTTACGAGGCCGGAGTGCTTCCAGGTCTTGCCGCCGTCGGTGGTCTTGTAGATGCCGTCGCCTTGCATCACATTGCCGCGGAGCTCGCTTTCGCCCATGCCGGCGTACACGATGTCTGGATTGGAGGGAGCGATGGCAACGGCTCCGACCGAGGAGCTTGCGATCTTTCCGTCGGTCATCGGGGCCCAGGTTGTGCCGCCGTCGGTGGTCTTCCACAGGCCGCCGCCGACCGCTCCGAAGTAGTACTCGAGCGGACGCGCCTGGCTGCCCGCGGAGGTGAGCGAACGGCCTCCGCGGTTGGGGCCGATGCTGCGCCATTTCAAGGGACCGAAGGGGCTTGGCTCCTGGGCCGCCCCCGCCAGCGATTGAGCGCCAAGACAGCATACGACCGCGAAGACCAGAAGCCCTTTGTTCAAGATTCTCTCCTTGTACTTACCCTTTTTGGAGCAGAAGAAAGGGGCGAGTTCGACACAGACACTCGCCCCGACAGCTATTTCGCCGGCTTCATGGTGATTGCCGGGATGTTCTGGTCCCTGACCAACTTGTTGAATGCCGCTACATCGCTGGTTTCGATCGAATGCAGTTGATCGAGCTGCACCTGGAGTTGAGCGGAGAGCTCCTTGAAGACCTCGTAGCTCTGGGTGGTAGGCGCAACGTCGGTCGACGTCACGGTCGAGAGCAGCGAACCAAGCTTGTTGTTCAGCTTGATGGGGAAGTTCAACGCGTCCTCGCTGGCCCGGAGCTTGGTCTGGTAGATCGCGTCCTCGACGACATCCAGGCGCTTGGAGACGTTCTTCGCCTCGGTCGCAACCTTCGGTTCGGCGGTGGCTGCATAGGCATCGAGCTGATGTTTGGCAGCCTCGATGTCGATTACAGCCTGGTTCGCAGTCGAGAGCCGGTCGCGGACTTGCAGCGCGAGATCGAGCTGTTTCTTGAAGTCCTCGGGTGTAGTCGGGGACCTTGGATCGGGGACCACGGTTGCGGATTGGGTGTCGGTATGGCCGTCTGCCGTGACTTCGATGGTGTATTTGCCCGGAACCACCAGCGGCCCGCGTACTCCCGCAGCCCAGAAGATCATTCCCGGAAACTTGGTCGCATCGGTGTACCGCAGATCCCAGACGAAGCGGTTCATGCCCGGCTTTGTCGTTGGCTTCGGCGCGGCTCGCCTGCCGTCATCTTCTTCGAGCGAAGCCGCTTCCTTAGGCTCGGGCTTGGAGGTGAACTCGTTGACGAGCTTCCCATTGGAATCCTTAACCCGGATGACCACGTCGGAGGAGGGCTTGGATTTGAGCGTGTAGTAGAGCACCACACCTCCTGGCGGGTTCTGGCCCGCGTCGGTGGGGGGTGGTCCAAAGCCGCCGCCACCGCCAACGTACCGGTAGGCGTCCTTTGGGGCGTAGAGATGAAGAGGTGCTTCGGGGAGCTTGCCGGAGGCCATCTCGCGCACCAGCGGCATATCTCCGAGGACATAGAAGCCGCGTCCCTGTGTTGCAACCACGAGATCGTCGTCACGCTTCTGGAAGGTAATGTCGGTTATGGGAACGTTGGGCAGGTTCAACTGGAAAGGCGACCAGCTCGCACCATCGTTGTAGGAGATGTAGAGGTGAGCTTCGGTGCCGGCGATCAACAGACCCTTTTGCTTTGGATCGGGGCGGATGGTGCGCGTGAAGTCGTCGTCGGGAATGCCTGCGGTAATTTTGGTCCAGGTCTTTCCGAAGTCGGTGGTCTTGTAAAGAAAGGGATGGTAGTCGTCGCTGAGGTACATGGTTGCCGCGAGGTAGGCGGTTCCCGCGTCAAAGGGCGACGCCGCGATACAGTTCATGCGGATGAACTCTGGAATGCCCTTGGGGGTGACGTCCTGCCAGTTCTTTCCGCCATCGCGGGTGAGATGAATCAGTCCATCGTCGGAGCCCACCCAGATGAGGCCTTTTTCGACGGTCGACTCGTCGATTGTGAAGATGGTGTCGTAGTATTCGACGGCTGTGTTGTCCTTGGTGATGGGGCCGCCGACGGGGCCCTGCTTCGATTTGTCGTTGCGGGTGAGGTCAGGGCTCATTACGGTCCAGCTCTGGCCTTCGTCGCGCGTGCCGAGGAGCACGTTGCTGCCGGCATAGAGGAGCTTCGGATCGTGCGGCGAAAAGAGCAGAGGATAGCTCCATTGAAAGCGATACTTCATCGCCTCTACACCGGAGCCCATCGGGTTGTCGGGCCATACGGTCACGTTGCGCAGAGCGCCGGTGCGGTTGTCGTAGCGCGTCAGCAGACCGTCGTAGGAGCCGGCATAGACGAACTGCGAGTTGGCCGGATCGGGCGCAATCCAGCCGCTCTCACCGCCCCCAACCTCATGCCAGTCCGATTCGGTGATGGCTCCACTGTTGCCTCGGCTGGAAGTCTCGACGGTGGTGTTGTCCTGCTGCGCGCCATAGATGTTGTAGGGGAAGTCCTGATCGAGCGCGACGCGATAGAACTGACCGGTAGGCTGGTTCATCTCGGTGCTGAAGCTCTTTCCGCCGTCGAAGGTGATGTTGGCTCCACCGTCGTTCGATTCGATCATGCGGTTCGGATCGTCGTTCGCGATCCAGAGGTCGTGGTTGTCGCCGTGGTCGGTAGGGATGGCTTTGAAGGTGCGGCCGCCGTCGATGGAGCGATAGAAGCTGGTGTTGAGCGCGTACATGGTGTCGGCGCTCTTGGGGTCGGCGAAGATGCGGGAGTAGTACCAGGCGCGCTGCTTGACCTCGCGTTTATCGTTGACCTTGGTCCAGGTTGCGCCGCCGTCGTCGGTGTGGAAGATGCCGCCCTCATCGGCTTCGACGAGGACCCACGCGCTGCCTGCGCGGACGGGGGAGACGGCGATGCCGATTCTGCCGATTACGCCTTTGGGGAGACCGGGATTGCGCGTGATCTCCTTCCAGGTGTCGCCGCCGTCGGTGGATTTGTACAGCCCGCTGTCGGGGCCGCCGCTCTCGAAGGTCCAGGGCTTGCGGATGTACTGCCAGATGGAGGCGTAGAGCACGCTTGAGTTGAGCGGATCGATCGAGATATCCACGGCGCCGGCCAGATTGCTCTTGAACAGGACCTTCTGCCAGGTCTTGCCGCCGTCTTTCGTGCGGAAGACGCCGCGTTCTTCGTTCGGCCCGGTCATGTGGCCCATCGCGGCGACATAGGCTATGTCCGGATTCTTTGGGTCGATACGCAGGGCGGCGATCTGCTGGGTATCGGTGAGGCCTATGTTCTTCCAGGTATGGCCTGCGTCGGTGGATTTGTAGACACCGTCGCCGTGGGATGCGTTACCGCGGAGGTCGCCCTCTCCGGTGCCTGCGTAGATGATGTTGGGGTCGGAGTCGGCGACCGCGATGGCGCCGATGGAGCCGAGCTTAAGCTGGCCGTCCGCAACCGGCAGCCAGTGATGGCCGCCATCGACGGTCTTGAAGATTCCGCCGCCGGTCGCGCCCATGTAGAAGGTCAGCGGCTGCGACTGGACTCCGGTTACCGCGCCGGAGCGGCCGCCGCGAAACGGTCCGATCTGGCGAAATTTGAGTTCAGCGTACGGGGAGGCTGCTTTTTGTTCCTGTGCGTGCACAGCAACACTGAGCAAGGGCAGGGAGGCAGAGGCGGCAACAACAAGTGCGATGAAGGTTGTGGAGCGGCTACGTCCAGCCAGGGCAGCGTATGTCTTCGACAGAGGTCCCATCGTTCCTTTTTGTGCCGCGCCCTGAGAGAATCCAGAGCCCGGGAAAACCGTGAAGTTAACTACAAAAGTAGACCTATGTTCCTAACACGTCTGGTCTACAGTCGCAAGAGGCAACGCCTGCGCGCAGCTAAAAAGGGTTCGGCCCGGCGCAGGCGTACGAGTGCAAGTCGATGATCAGAACAGCATCTTCATGCTGAACTGCATTGAGCGGGGATCGTTTGCGGCGGTCAGCTTGCCGAAGAGGGCGTTGCTGTTAGCCGGGTTGGAGGACGAGGTGGGAATGTACTCCCCTGAGCTGGTGCCAAGCGGGTTGAGAAAGTTCGGGTGATTGAGGACATTGAACGACTCCGCCCGGAACTGCAACGAGTAGCGTTCGGTAAGAAGCAGGGCACGCTGGATGGCAATGTCCATATCGGAGTACTTCGGTCCGATCAGGGTGTTGCGCCCTTCATTGCCGAACTGGCCGTAGTTGTTGGCGGTAAAGGCGGCCGTATTGAAAAACTGAGCGACAGACCTGGGACCAGAGTTTGGGTTGCCGATTACGTTGGGGCGGTCGACGCCGTAGATGGAGCCGGATCGATTTCCAGTCGTTGAGATGGTGAAGGGCCTTCCGGTGTCGAACGAGTAGATTCCCGACAACTGGAATCCGCCGAGGACTCGGCCAGCGAATCCATTCGCCAGAAAGGGCTTGTTTTTGCCGAACGGCAGTTCGTAGACAGGGCTGACTACGAGACGGTTCCCCACGTTGAAGTCTGACAGACCACGTTCTGCCTTGAGGTTGCGACTGTCCTGAGGGGTTCCCGAGGACGACTGACTGCTGCTTGCATAGCCGGGAGCGTTGTCGAGCGATTTGGCAAACGTGTACGCGAGGATGAAGGACAGACCGTTGCCGTAGCTCTTCTGCACCTTGACCGTCATTGCGTTGTAGCTGGAGTGGCCGGTGCTGACGTAGTAGGTAACATTGCCAATCTGGTAGTAGGCGGGCGGTCTGAACGGACCTGGAACCGGGCCTACGGCGTATGGCGTCGTGCCGGCGGGATAGGTGACGCCCGCAGCGCCAACGAGAGGCCTGTAGGAGGAGACGGTGGTTGCGGTTGCGGAGGTGACGATACCCTGGTTGGGAAGGATCAAACGAGGTATTCTGACGCCTTCGTTACCGATGAAACCGACGGTCAGAGCCAGGGTAGGGGTAAGCTGCTGCTGCACGTCAGCGCCGAATTCGTCCATGTAAAGGGTTCGGAAATTTGGATCGATCCCGGTGGGAGAGACGTTCGGGTAGGCAAGCTGCGGGGTCGTGCCATCGGGAGTGATTCCCGCGATCGAAGGAAAGGGAGTTGTATCCAGTTGAGCCTGGGCTCCGGTCACGCTGGTGAAGCTCTGCACGAGGCGGAATGGCGGGTTGATCTGCATGGAAAGAATCGCGCCATTTCCGATGGACGGTGAGTTGTAAAAGATGCCGTAGGAGGCGTGGACCACGGTCTTTGCATCTCCGAACGGCTGATAAGCCAGACCGAGCCGTGGTCCGAAGTTGTTCAGATCGGGGTTGTAGACCTGCTGACCCGCGCCGTTGGCGCCGGCAACCACGATATTGCCGGCCGGACTCGCTGAGGTAGGCAGCGCGTAATTGGAGATAATGTTGCGTGCATCCCACGCCGGGCTGAAGTACTCATACCGCAGGCCCAGGTTCAGCGTCAGATTCCGTGTCACCTTCCAGTCGTCCTGCACGTATCCGCCCAGGCTGTTGTAATGAGGCTCGTAGTCAGGGGCGGTCGGGCTGCGGGTGGATGTTGTTGGAAGGCCGAGCGCAAGGTCCGCCGCCGAATACCCGGTCGTCTGCGCGCCGTTTACATTGCTCGCCGTAAAGGTGAAGACACCCGTGCCATCGGCCACGTAGAGGTCCAGATAGCGCGCCCCGACCAGGTTTACGCCAAACTTGAAGTTGTGTTTGCCGTGTGAATACGTGGTGTTGTTGACGATGTTGTAGTGGTTGTCGTAGCGATGCTGCGGCAGGTTTTGATATGGGTGAAGCGACGCATAGCCTGAGACCGCAGTAGACGGCGCACCGCCATTGATGGAGCTGGAGACAGTTGGATCGTTGAACGCGCCGGGAATCTTGGGGAAGCCGTTATTTACGTCCTGGCCGGTGCGAGGCTGCTCGAGCCGGTCGAAGCCAACGCGGAATTCATTCAGCCAGTTCGCACTGAGGATGCGGGTGTAGTTGATCCCAGCCAGTGTAGAAATCTGGTTGGTTGTGCAACCGAAGCCCGGGATGACCGCAGAGCCGCAGAGGGAATTGGACGGTTCGAAGGATGGATCGGTGAAGTAGTTGTATTGAATCAGGAGGGAATCTTTGTCTGAAAGTTTGATGTCGACCCGAGCGGAACCTTCATCGAGGTTTTCCACTCTCTTTTCATTGAATGTGTAAGTCGGCTTTGGGTTTGTGGCGAGGTTCTGTCCGGGGTCCGGGGCAGGGTAAAGCTTCAGCAGCGCGACGCCGAGGGGGCTCAAACCCGTTGTAATCTGATTGCCCGGAATCGGAGTCTTCGTTCCGGGGTAGAACAACTGGACTGGAGTGCTTCCTGCAAGCAGTGAGCTGAAGTCGCCGGTCTGGAAGGCCGGATTGGGCACGTTGGTCTGTGCGACCACTGGCTGCGCCAGGCGTAAACCTTCATAGCTCAGGAAGAAGAAGGCTCGGTCCTTGATGATGGGGCCGCCGATGGTGCCTCCAAACTGATTGCGGCGAAAGGTGGTCGGGGTGTTGGGGATGGTGAAGTAGTTCTTCGCGTCGAACTGCGAGTTGCGAATGAACTCGAAGAGATCGCCGTGGAACTGATTGGTGCCCGTCTTGGTGATAACGACGACCTGGCCGCCTGATGTGCGCCCGTACTCGGCCGAATACACGCCGGTCAGCAGCTTGAACTCCTGAATGCCTTCGACGGATGGCCGGAACGAGGGCGTCATGACGTTCTGATCGTTGTCGTCGATTCCGTTGACGGTGAAGGTATTGGCTGTCTCGTTGTTCCCGGCCACGTTGAAGCCGCCGCGGAAACCGAGCGTGGAGTTCTGTCCCGGCATATAAGCCGCAGGTGACAGAAGTGCAAGTCCATAGAAGGTACGCTGATTAAGCGGAAGGCCGACGACCTGCTGGTTGTCGATGACAGTGCCCTGCGAAGAGCTCTCGGTATCCGTGATCGATGCGGTCGCATCCACTGTGACCATATCGGTCGCGGCGCCGAGCGTCAGAGGGACATCGAGTGACTTTTGATCACCAACCTCGAGCACGATACCGGTAAGTTTCTTCTCCGCGAAGCCGGATACCATGACGGTTACGGCATAGTTGCCCGGGTTCAGGTTGGTCACGGTATAGCGGCCGGACGAGCCCGTCTTCACCGTCCGCGCAATGCTCGTGTCGACATTCGTGATCGTCACGGTAGCGTCCGGAATAGCGGCTCCCTGGGGGTCGAGAACGAGGCCGCTGAGCGAAGCCTGCGTCTGCTGGGCGAAACCGATGCCCGTGCTGACCGCCAGCAGGAGAATCAGGACGTAGTGCAAAAGCTGATGAAGAGTTCGCATGCGTATGGCTCCTGAGAGGTGCATTTTGAAGTGCAGATGTCCAGCCGCGCATGAGGACGCCAGCGCGGGCCGAGTACGTTGAGATCTTCGAAAGATGACAGGGCTTCCGGAAGCTGGAACTCTTCCGGGTACGCAACAGAATCGACAGCACTCTGCTGATCACTTTGCAAATATAGGTAGAGCGTTGCGGGTAGAGCAAAGCCATACAGCGTTTCAGTGAGGAGCAAAACTGGTTTCTTGTTCAGGAATAGAAAGACAGTAACAAATCATTTGCAAAATAACAATAAAAAATTCATCATGCAGACAACAACCTTTCGCGTATTCGATTTTGTATATGTCTCGGTGCGTAGCGCACTCCCTGACGTATTGCGCATCGGTTCCCGCTGTAACACCGCAGCTCGCAGCACACGCAAGAAGGAGCTTTCTTTTGCAACGAGCATGGATGACGATTTACTCTTACCGGGCTTTTCTGGTTCTCGCGCTGGCAGCGATCAGCGTTGCCGCGCGAGCGCAGGAGCCCGCACGGCCATCGACTCCAGCGACGGCGCCGAGCCCGGCAGCGCAGCCCTTTGGCTCGCCCAACTTCGGCGTAGACCAGGTGCTGAAGAAGGTGGATGACCTGCTTTGGTATCAGAAGCTGGGCGACATCGCGGAGGTAGATAAGAGCGAGTACACGGGGCCGCCGCCGGTGCATCCGCGCGATCCCAAGGCTCCGGGTGCGACCAATCCCATCCTGCTGCACGCCTATACATTCATTCCGAAGAACCTCGATCGTTCGCGCAAGCAGCCATTGATTGTGTTCGTTCATCAGGGGGTCCATGCCTCGCTCGACACCTCGATCGACGCGCACCTGATCCGGGAGCTTGTCGAGCAGGGATATCCGGTCGTCGCTACCGATTACCGTGGCAGTACAGGGTATGGCCAGGGCTTTTACGAAGAGATCGACTATGGCGGACGCGAGGTGGACGACGTCTATCTCGGAATGCAGTGGATGCTTGGGCGATATTCGTTCCTCGATCCCAAGCGGGTCGGCATCGTCGGCTGGAGCCACGGCGGCCTGATCACGCTGATGAACATCTTCGCGCACCCGCACGACTATGCCTGCGCGTATGCGGGCGTTCCGGTGAGCGACCTGGTAGCGCGCATGGGCTACGAAAATGAGGCGTATCGGCAGCTTTACTCCGCGCCGTATCACATCGGCGAGAGCGTGCGGGATGCTATTGCCGAATACCGCAAGCGTTCTCCCGTCACCCATGCGAAGGAGCTGGACACGCCGCTTCTGGTCCACACCAACACAAATGACGAAGACGTGAACTACCTCGAGGTCGAACACCTGATCCAGGCGTTCAAGGCGGAGGGTAAGAAGTTCGACTACAAGGTCTACGAGAACGCGCCGGGAGGCCACTACTTCAATCGCACCGATACGCCCCTTGCGCTCGAATCGAGGCATGAGATTTATGTCTTCCTAGCCGGTTACCTCCACCCCGCTTCGTCCGCCAAATAGCTCTGTACTTCCGAAACTCCTCACGTACCCGCACTGCTCACCCGTACTTCAAGGAGATCCGCCAGCGATGCAAAAGTCTCTATCCCGCCTGCTTGTTCCTGCTCTCGCTCTGCTCACCGCCATACCGGTTTTCGCGCAAGATACGCGCAAGATCACTACGTTTAAAGAGATGTTCGGCTTCAACATTGGAGACGACTACCACATCGCGAATTACAAGCAGCTCACCGCCTACTGGCAGACGCTCGCCAAAGAGTCCGACCGCATGAAACTGGTGGACATCGGACCTACCGCTGAGGGCCGCCGACAGTACATGGCCATCATCTCGTCGCCCGAAAATATCGCCAAGCTGGATCATTACAAGGAGATCTCGGCCAAGCTGGCACACGCGGAAGGACTCACCGATGAGCAGGCCCATGCGCTCGCGGAGGAAGGCCGCGCGGTTGTGTGGATCGACGGCGGACTTCATGCCTCGGAGACCGTGGGCTCGCAGCAGATCATCGAGACGGTGTACGAGTTGACCTCGAAGACCGACCCCGAGATGATGCGCTTTCTGCATGACGATATCGCTCTGTGCGTGCTCGACAACCCGGATGGGATGGACCTTGTCGCCAACTGGTACATGCGTGAGCCGGTCCCGGAGAAGCGTGTTTTCGATGGCTACGCCGCTGGGGTGCCGCGCCTGTGGCAGAAGTATGTCGGACACGACAATAACCGCGACTTTTATCTGAATGCCATGCCCGAGACCATCAACATCAGCCGCGTGCTCTTCCGCGAGTGGTACCCGCAGATCATGTACAACCACCACCAGACTGGCCCGGTCGGCACTGTCATCTTCATGCCGCCGTTCCGCGACCCGAACAATTACACCTACGATCCGCTGATTCCGATGAAGATCCAGGCGGTGGGTACGGCGATGCACGAACGCCTGATCGAAGAAGGGAAGCCGGGGTCGACGATGCGCAGCGGGGCTAACTACTCCACCTGGTACAACGGCGGTCTGCGCACGGTGACCTACTTCCACAACATGACCGGACTGCTCACGGAGATCATTGGCAGCCCGAATCCGATGCCTCTCCCGCTTGTGCCTTCGAAGCAACTACCGAGCAACGACCTGCCCTTTCCGGTGGCGCCGCAGATCTGGCACTATAGCCAGTCCATCGCGTATGAGCAGACCAACAACCGCGCGGTGCTCGACTATGCCTCCAGGGAACGGGAGCATCTGCTGTATGACACGTATGAGATGGCCCGCAATTCGATTGAACGGGGCAGCAAGGACTCGTGGACGATCACGCCGAAGCGCATCACGGCGCTCGAAGCGGACGCCGCAGCCAGCAAGGAAAAAGCCGACGACAGCGCTCGTCCGTCGTATGACAATACGCCGACTGTACCCTCCAGCCTGTACGCCAAGGTGCTGCACGATCCCGCAAAACGTGACGCTCGCGGTTACATTCTTCCCTCCGATCAGCCCGACTTCGCGACAGCGACCAAGTTCGTCAATGCGCTTCTGAAGAGCGGGGTGACGATCGAGCAGGCGACCTCCGACTTCACCGTGGAAGGCAAGCATTACCCCACCGGCTCGTATGTTGTGATGGCCGCGCAGGCCTACCGTCCGCAGGTGCTCGATATGTTCGAGCCACAGGACCACCCGAACGACTTCCCGTATCCCGGCGGTCCTCCAACCCGGCCCTACGACGCTACGGGATGGACGCTTGCATTTCAGATGGGGGTGAAGTTCGACCGTGTTCTGGACGGTTTCACCGGTCCGTTCGCGCCGATCACAACGGAGCTGGCGTCGCCTCTTCCCGGCAAGATTGAAGGTCCCACGAAAGCCGCTGGGTACCTTGTCAGCCATGAGTACAACGATGCCTTCACGCTGACCAACCGTCTGCTGAAGGCGCAGCTCCCTGTCTATTGGTTGAGCAAGCCAACCACCGCCGCGGGCAAATCGTTTGCCGCTGGCGCTATCTGGATTCCCGCATCGTCTGGATCGCGTGCGCTGCTAGAGACCGCGACGCGCCAGCTTGGCATCAACGCTGTCGCGCTGCCACACGCGCCCGCGGGCGAGGCAATTCAGCTTCACCCGGAGCGGATCGCTTTGTATGACCAGTATGGTGGATTGATGCCGTCCGGCTGGATTCGCTGGCTGTTCGAGCAGTTCGAGTTTCCCTTCACGGTTGTCTATCCACAGACGCTCGACGCGGGTAATCTCAAGGCCAGCTTCGACGATCTGGTGTTTTCCGATGGCGCCATCAACATGCCGGGCCGCGATGGTCTCGCCGGCGGAGCGCTCAACTCCAATCAACCCAAGCCGGAGACGATCCCTGCGGAGTTCCGCCCGTGGCTAGGCCACATCACGCCGGAGAAGACGATCCCAGCCATCAAGGCCTTTGCGGAGGCTGGCGGAACGGTGCTCGCCATCGGCAGTTCCACTAGCCTGGACCAGTATTTGAAGCTGCCGATCTCGAATGCAGTGACGGAAATCGTAAAGGGCAAAGAGCAGCAGGTCCCCCCTGACCGCTTCTACATTCCGGGCTCGCTCATCCGCGCGCAGGTGGACAACCTGAACCCGATTGCGTTTGGCATGCCCACCTCGACGGATGTGTTCTTCGATCGCAGCCCGGCGTTTCGTCCGAGTCCGGACGCAGCCCAGGAGGGTGTCCAGACCGTGGCCTGGTATGGCAGCGGCAACCTGCTCGACAGCGGCTGGGCATGGGGCCAGCAGTACATCAACAACAGCGTGGCTGTAGCGGAGGTCAAACTGGGGCAGGGAAGAGTGATCCTCTACGGCCCGGAGGTCACCTTCCGTGGCCAGCCCCACGCGACCTTCAAGCTGCTCTTCAATGGGCTGCTCTATGGGCCATCCACCCCGACCACACTGAAGTAAATTTATTCCGCACATACATACAAAAGAGGGAGGCACCGACCACGGTGTCTCCCTCTTTTACATCTCTGTGTAGGCTGTTTACTCGAAGGACCCGCCACCATCCTCCTCCGCATCACCTGCGGTCTTTGCCGGAGCAGCCGGTGTCGCAGCCGTCCGCACGGTTGGATATTTGATGCCAAGCTGGTCCATGTAGGTCGGATACTTCGCTGCATCGTAGTAGTACTTCTTCATCTCAGGGCGGTACTTGTCCATGGTCGCTTTATTGAGCCAGATCGCGGGCTTGTCTGTCGGCCGCAGCAGAGGCATGTACTTAGTATCCTTGGTCTGCACATCCGTGTAGAACGCCTTCGCCTGCGTGAGAAGCTCCGGCCGCGTCATCAGATCCAGCAGGGTCAAAGCTTGTACCTTTGCCCCGGCTATTGCGCCCTTGTACGCGATGGGTGTCGCCATGGCGATTCCGTTGGCCCAGTTATGCCCGGGCAGGTTCGGGATGTTGGACGGATACCGCAGTACGATCGTCGGCGTGACCCAGGAGACGTCGCCGATGTCGTCCGAGCCGCCGCCATAGAACTTCTCCGGATCGAGGGGATCTTCCAATTCATCCAGCTTTACGGCGAGCCCTTTCTCCGGTACCTTCAACTCTTTCTGCAGCGCCTTGGCGAGCGTCTGGTCGTCGTCAGACCACGCGGGCAGACCGACGAGCTTCGCATTCATGGTGGCGTCCTCGGCCATAGGTTTGTTGAAATAACCGGGCCACGCTGCGCCCAGTACCGCCGAGTCCCATGTGGTATTTGTCATCAAGGTTGCGCCGGTTGCCATCTTGTCGCCGATCTCCCACAGGTCTTTAATGTGCGGGTAGTCGGCCTCGCGGAAGTAGTACCAGACGCTGGCATGTTGCGGCACGACATTGGGCTGGTCGCCGCCATCGGGGATCACCGAATGGGATCGCTGCTGGAGGCGCAGATGCTCCCGCCGGAACTGCCAGCCCACATCCATCAACTCAACCGCATCGAGCGCGCTCTTGCCACGCCACGGAGCACCGGCTGCGTGTGCGCTCTCTCCATGGAAGCTGTATAGTACCGACACGAGCCCGTTGTTGGAAGAGCCGCCCCACGATGCGCCCAGGTTGTCGCCCACGTGCGAGAACAGCACGGCATCGAAACCTTTGAAGTAGCCATCGCGAACGTAGTATGCCTTGGACCCGAGCAACTCTTCCGCTACTCCGGGCCAGATTTTTATCGTCCCCGGCAGCTTGCGGTCGATCATCATCTTCTTCACCGCAAGCGCGGCCACGATGTTTACGGCCTGCCCGGAGTTGTGGCCTTCTCCATGCCCGGGAGCGCCAGGAATGATCGGGTCGTGATAGGCCACGCCCGGCTTCTGCGAGGCCTGCGGGATGCAGTCCAGGTCCGAGCCGAGACCAATCGTCGGGCCACCCGAACCGTTGCTCCACGTCGCCATCCAGGCTGTTGGGATGCCGTCGATCCCGCGCTCTACCTTGAAACCGTTCTTTTCGAGCAGCGCAGTCAGGTACTTCGACGTCTCGAACTCCTGAAAGCCGAGCTCGCCGAAGCTGTAGATCGTATCGATCATTACCTGAACCAGCTTGGCCTGTCCGTCGATCTCCTTCATCAACTCGCGCTTGGCCTGAGTATTTGGATCGGGCATCACCGGTGTCGCGGAGCTCGCGGCCTCCGCGGGCGACGGAGATGAAGCCGTCTGGGCCACTGTCGTTCCTGTTGCCATCCCCACAACTCCAATTGCCAGTGCCGCTGCCGCGCAAACTCTCGCACTACGTCCGAACCGCAACTCGACTCCACGCCGCTTCTGCATTCGTACTCCTCCGTTGTTCATCTCAGATCGCCGTGAAGCAATCGCAAACAGCATGCGGCAGAGCTGTCGCACAAGGCGGTTCCGCTGGCACCTCACCTACTGTCTACAATCAGACCGCGAGGCGCCTGTGATATCTCATCGAGAGTTGAGCGTTATTGACCGCCCTCCGCTGGAGCAAGCATCTGTGTCGCTTTCTTCAACGAATCGGCCTCGCGCTCCAGGGCGGCCGCGGTCCGGTCGATCTCTCTGCCTGCATCGCTCCATTGTTTCTGCTCGATAGCCTCTCTCGCCGCCGGAAGGGTCTTTACGCCATAACCTGTGTAAAAGCCCGGAGCGTAGACCATGTTTTTGAACCAGGGACGATTCGGCAGTCCCTCCGGGTCGATCAGCGTCCGCTCGGTCTCGATCAGTTGCTCATCGAGACCGGCAGGCGCGACACCCCTGGTCGCCGTAAACGCCTTGTCGTAGGCCGCAGCCGCGCTCGTCAGATCATCCGAGGCCTGGTCCAGCGAACTGAAGTTCAGATATGGCGGAACCGCCTCGACTTTGGGAGCGACCATCAGCGGCAGCTTCGGATCCCGAACAGCCTTGTAGGTGCCGTCGTTGATCTCCTCATTGCGCTCCTTCACCTCGGCGCGCATGGTCGTGGCCAGTTTTTTCACCTCGCTGACATAGCCATGTACCGTCTCCGCCTGGTCGCCGAACTGGTAGGGAATGACATCCGCGTCCGCCATCCGCATCATCATGCTTCCGGCGGTCTGCGCCAGCGCGCGCCCATAGCTGAAGTCCGTATCTTCGAAGTGCGTGTACCAGTAGAAGTCGTCGTAGATGGAGTGGTACTGACCTCCACCTTGATCCTCTCCGCCATAGCCGAGGTTGGCGCTGGCGACGCCGAGATGGTCGATGAAGGCGGTGTAGTCCGAGCCCGAACCCAAGGCACCGATCCGCGTATCCGGTCGCGTCTTCAACTCGGCTTTAGCGTCGGGAGTGGCTCGCATAATGTCGGCCAGCCGCACCCGCTTCCAGACAGTCATCTTCGTCTCGGGATCGGTGATGTCCTTGGCGACCTCATTGATGAAGTTTTCGAGTGAGTGCGATCCCTCCGCCCGGAAGTAGCCGCGTCCGTTGCCGTCTGAGTTGAAGTATGCAACCGCATGCTTGGTCAGATCGTCCGCATGAAACTCCACCCATTCAGTCGACCCGAGCAACGCCGGCTCCTCGCCGTCCCAGAAGCAGTAGATGATCGTTCGATCCGGCTTCCAGCCCTGCTTCAGAAGCTCGCCCAGCGACCGTGCTTCTTCGAGCTCCGGACTCGCGCCAGAGATCGGGTCGCCCGCTCCGTTGACCCATGCGTCGTGGTGGTTGCCGCGGATCACCCATTCGTCAGGATGCTTGCTGCCCGGGATGGTAGCGACCACGTCATAGAGGGGCTTGCGATCCCAATTGAACTGAAGCGACAGGTGGGCAATCGCCGTGCTTGGCCCAGTCTTGTAGGTCATGGGAAGGGCGCCGCGCCAGCTCTCGGGAACCAGTTGTCCGCCCAAAGATTCGAGAAAGGGCTTGGCATCCTCGTACGAGATCGGCATCACCGGGATCTTCGTGATCGTCTGCACCTGGTCCAGCGGAATCAGCTTAACTCCCGGGACTGCCCCAACGCCCGGGGTCTGCGGATCGCCAGGATAGACCGGCATGTCCATCACGCTGCCGCGCTGCGCTCCCTCCGGCGGCCGCATCGGACCCTCGGGGTAGGTGTCGCCGCGAAAGTACCCATCCTCGTGCGGGTCGGAGTAGATGAGGCATCCAACCGCGCCGTGCTCGGCCGCAACCTTTGGCTTGATCCCGCGCCACGTCTGTCCATAGCGCGCAATCACGATCGCACCCTTCACGGAGACGCCCATCCGCTCCAACTGCTCATAGTCCGCCGGCGCGCCGTAGTTCACATACACCAGCGGTCCGCGCACATCGCCATCGCGCGAATAGGCGTTGTAGGTAGGTAGCTGCTCCTTCTTCTGGTCCGAGGTTGGATCGATCTTCAGTACCGGCTCCTCCAGCGAGGCGACAAACTTCTTCGGCCCGTCGAGCTCCAGGAGCCTGTGCTTGGGGGTAGGGAAGAGCGTTTCGAATTGTTCGATCTTCGCATCCAGTCCGAAGCTCTTCAACTGTGCCAGCAGCCATTCCGCATTGTCCTTGTCATAGGGCGAGCCGACGTGATGAGGACGTGCCGAAAGACGGCGCATATTTTCGCGCAGCCGCGCCGTATCGGGAATCTGCCGGAACTTCTGCTCCCACTCGTTCTCCTGCGCGGCGTTCGCAGCGCTGTAGCCCCGCATGGATACGGCCCTCGCTTCAGCCGCTTCCGCCGCAAAGGCGGGCTCCGTGCCATAGAACGTCATCGCGGCGAGCCCCATGAGGGCTACGGTCTTTCGAAACGGAAATTCGTGCATGCTTTCGCTCCAGTCGCTTCCGCTGCAGTCGCCCGCAGGTTAGTTCAACAACACCGCGCGGCGGCTAAGCCAGCGCGTACAGGTCCCTTGGGCACACGGCCGCGCTACTTCAGCAGTGAAACCACAATCAGCAGAGCGTTCTGCGTGCCCTTCCATGCGTCGGTGACATCGTCGCTCTCTCCCAGTGAGTGGGCTCCCGTGTCCTTGCCTCCTCCGCCGATAGTGATCGCCGGAATCCCGAGATGCATGGGCACGTTGGAATCCGACGATCCGATCGAGAAGTGCGCCTCGCCAAACCCAAGCTCCTTCATCGATGCCTGCGCTGTCTTCACCAATGGCGAATCAGCCGGCGTCGTACCGGCCGGGCGAACCCCGGTGCGGTCTATCTTGACGCTCAACTTTCCCTTGTCGTGCCAGCGCGCGTTTTCTTCGTCGAGGCCGGCCTGCACTGCCGCCTTGAACTTGACATCCTCTGCATCGAGTGAAGCCATGGTCTCGGAGCGTTCATCGAACTCAAACCATGCCTCGAAGGGGATTGAGTTCACCGATGTTCCGCCCCCAATCCGCCCCACATTGAAGGTCGTCTTGGGCTTGACCGGCACCTGCATATCTGCGATCTTCGCGACCGTTCGACCGAGCGCATGGATCGGGTTCGCATTGCCGAACGCTCCGTAACTGTGTCCGCCTGGCCCGGTATACGTCACCCGATAGCGGTAGCTCCCCACCCCGCCATTGGTCAGGTTGGTCTCTCCGCCCGGCTCGATGGAGATGAACTCGTTGATCTGTCCCTTCATCGTCGTGCCGAACAGCTCCTTCATCCCGCGCAGGTCGCCGAGACCTTCTTCGCCGACATCGGCCACAAACGTCACCGAACCGCGCGTCTCGATGTGAGCCTGGTTCATCGCCCGGATGACCCCGAGCATGGCCGCCAGACCGCGGCAGTCGTCGCCGATTCCGGGTCCGGTCAGCACGTTCCCGACACGCTTCACATGCACGTCTGTCTCGGGCGGAAACACGGTATCCAGGTGCGCCGCCAGTACCAGGTGGGGATGCGCCTCCTTGCCCGGCCTGTCTCCCAGCACGTTGCCCACCTTGTCGATGCGAACGTTCTGCAGCCCCTCTTTCTCGAACAGCTCCTTCAAGGCAAGCGCGCGCTTGTCCTCGTGAAAGGGCGGCGAAGAGATCTCGCATAGCCGAATCTGCTCATCGACGAAGTGCGGTTCGTTGGTCTTGATCGCCTCCATGGCCTGGTGAATCGCGGGATTGGAGAGAGGGACCACGGTCTGCGCCGAAGCTGCCCCGCACAGCACAACCAGAGACGCCGATAAGAAGCCGCAATAAAGGCGAGTCAGACCAACAGTTCGAGACAAATGTTCCTCCTTGAAAAAAGCCACCCGCACCGCGCATTTGGGCGTAGATCCGTGAAGTAGATCGGTGAAAGAGAGCAGCGTCTCCTCCGCGTTGCCGCGCTCCAACGGTCGCGCGAAAAACGAAGGGACGGACAGGAACGGCACATCCTCGATTGCGGAAGAGGCAACCGGTTACGCTTGAACGAACAGCGAAGGACAAATGCAAAAACTTTTCGTCTGGAAACTAAAGTAGTTTTCTCGCAAATTCACGGTTCTGTCAAGAAAGGAAAGTGGCCCGAACACGCGGCGTCCATACGCAACCCCAACAATCATTACCGTGAGAACATTTTCTTTGACCTAGCGAAGCGGCTCTGCTATACAGGTTCACCATGACTGACAATCAATCCGGCGTCACCCCCCGGCGAAGAGCCACGCGCCGCCGCTCGTCTTTTTTTCTGCTCGCCTGCGCTGCGTTGGCGCTTCCTTTCGGGTTCTTCGCAGCCCACGCACAGTCCAAGGCCGCCGCCCCGCAGAAGAACGACGAAGAGTACACCCGCCGCATCCACGAGTACCTTTCGGACCCGCGATTTACCACAGAGCTGGTCGATCATCTTCCGGCGTCCTCTACTGTTCCCACGCCGCTGAAGTTCCTCGGCACCATGCCCGGTCAACCCGGCGAGCTTTACTATGCCGAGGACATCAACCGCTACTACGAAGCCCTGGCAAAGGCCTCGCCACGCGCGAAGTTCTGGAAGCTGGGCAAGACGGAAGAGGGCCGCGACCAGGTTGTGCTGGCCATCGGCAGCGAAGAGGCTATTCGCAATCTCTCGAAACATCAAGCGGAGCTCGCCGCCCTTACCGATCCGCGCAAGACGACCGAAGCTCAGGCCCAGGCGATCATCCACACCGCGAAGCCGCTCTACTGGATCACAAGCGGCATCCACTCGCCCGAGACCGGCGGCCCGCAGATGCTCGTGGAGCTAGCCTATCGGCTGATTGTTGAAGAAACACCTCTGATCCGCAACATCCGCGACAACACCATTGTGTTCATCACGCCGGTTGTCGAGGTCGATGGCCGCGACAAGGAGGTCGACACCTACTACTACGGCAAGAAGACCGGCAAACCGCGTCCACCGCTGATGTACTGGGGCAAGTATGTCGCGCACGACAACAATCGCGACGGTATGGGGCAGGGACTGATGTTGACACAGAACATCACTCGCGGCGTCCTTGAGTGGCACCCGACAATCCTGCACGACCTGCACGAAGCTCAGTCGTATCTGTACACCTCCACCGGTACCGGACCGTATAACCCGGCGCTCGACCCCATCGCCATCGACGAGTGGTGGATGCTGGCTGAAACCGAGGTGATGGAGATGGCCAAGCGCAACGTTCCCGGCGTCTTCACCTATGGCTTCTACGATGGCTGGGTGCCGAACTACCTCTTCTGGATTGCCGAGACCCACAACAGCTTCGGCCGCTTTTACGAAGTCCAGTCTTACGGTCCGGACGTGACTGAAAAGCTCCAGCTTCCCGCAACCGCCACCAGTCGCGAGTGGTATCGTCCGAACCCGCCTCTGCCTACAATCAAATGGGGGCCGCGCAATAACACCAACATCCAGGAATCGGCGCTGCTGCTGGCGCTTGACAAGGTAGCGACTGAAAAAACTCTGTATCTTGAAAACTACTGGATGAAGAATAAGCGGTCGGTGGAGAAGGGCCGCAACGGACCAACCTTCGGCTGGGTCATTCCCGCAGCGCAGACTCACCGCGTCAACACGATCGAGATGGTCAACGACCTGCGCCATCAGGGGGTCGAGTTCCAGGTCGCCTCCGCGGCTGCCCAGCTCGGATCGGTGAAGATCGCTCCGGGCGACTACATCATCCGTGCCGACCAGCCCTTTCGCACCCTTGTCGACATGTACTTCAGCCTTCAGAACTACCCTGCCTCCAACCCGTTGCCCTACGACGACACCGGCTGGACCATGCCGCTGATGCGCAATCTAGCGGTGCTGCCCGTTACCGACAAGGCCCTGTTCGATCAACCCATGACACCTCTGCTGGCGGATGCCGCTAGTCCCGGTACCGTCACCGGCTCCGGCAGCGACCTGATCGTCGACGCCACAACTGACAACGTACTCGTCACCTTCCGATTCAAGAATGCCCAGACTGCAATGGAAGCGGCCGAGCAGAACTTCACCGCCGACGGTCACGACTTTCATGCGGGAGCCTTCATCGTCCGTTCCGCCGCCAAGGACACGAAGCTCCGCGCTTCAATCGCGGAGCTCGGGCTAACCGGTTACGCCACTACCGCGCCTTCGACCATCAAAACGCATCCACTCACGGTTCCGCGCATCGGCTATGTCCACTCCTGGCAGCGTACGCAGGATGAGGGCTGGGTGCGGCTGGCCTTTGATCATTACGGCGTTCCCTTCACCTATTTCGCCGACCAGAAGCTGCGCGAAGGGAACCTCCGCGCCAAGTACGACGTCATTGTCATCCCAGATATCGGCGGCAGCTCTATTTCGCAGGTGAATGGAATTCCGAAGACAGGCTCCGATCCGATTCCTTACAAGAAAACTTCCCTGACTCCCAACCTCGGCGCCGAAGATTCCAGCGATGATATCCGAGGTGGCATGGGCATGGATGGCCTCGCCGAACTGGTCCGCTTCGTCCGCGAAGGCGGCACGCTTCTGACGGAAGGCTCCACCACCACCATCCTTCCCGATTACGGCATAACCCCTGGCGTTCACGTCGAACATCCGACTCACCTCTTCACCAAGGGATCGATCATGCGCGGCGTCATTACGGACCACAACAGCCCTATCGTGTACGGCTACACTGGCCCGGACCTTCCCATTTATTTCAGTGCCGATCCCGTCCTCTCCGCGGGGGCGGCCGGAGGCGGCGCTCAACTCCGTCAAACCGCGCCTACTATCCCCGGCGTAGGCGTCGACATCACCCCCAACGCCACACCTGTCGCTCTCTCGCCGTACGTTGGCGAGGACGAGCTACCGCCCAGCACCACGCCACCACCGGCCCAGATCTCCGAGACCGCAGCCATGCAGCAGATGATGCGCCAGTTCGGCTTCGTGGACGACACCGCCACCCAACCCCGAGTGGTCATCAGCTTCCCGGCCAAGGCCTCCGATATCCTGCTCTCCGGAGAACTGGCGGGCGGCGAGGCTCTCACGCACCGCGCACTCGCGCTCGATGTTCCGCTGGGGCAGGGTCACGTCGTCATGTTCGCGCTTCGCCCCTTCTGGCGCTGGCAGACGCAGGGCACGTACACCCTTGGCTTCAACACACTGCTGAACTGGGACCATCTGGACGCCGGCAAACCGGAACCGAAGTCGAAGACAACGCCTGCTCCCGCCCAATAGCCTGCGGCCTTTGTGAGAGGGGGCGTACTCTCGAACGAAGTAGCGCAAACCATCAGGCTGATGGGGGAGAGATTCCGCATCAGCCCCTTGTTCCTGCCTGCCCCGTCCTACTCAATACATTGACAATTCATTCTGGGAGCTCCTATCGCATGAACCGCCGAGACTTCGTCCGCATCTCCGCCGCCACCGCTGCTGCTGTCCGTCTCGCCGATACCTCCCTTCTCGCCCAGGCCACGCCGGAACCGGCAATCACCGACCTCTCGCTTACTGAAGCTGCTCGCCGGATACGGAGCCGCTCGGTCACTTCCAGGCAATTGACCCAGGCCTGTCTCGACCGCATCAAGCTCTACAATCCGAAGGTCAACGCCTATATCACCGTCATGGAGCAGGAGGCGCTCGCCCAGGCTTCGGCTTTCGATTCGGAAGCCGCGGCCGGACACTTTCGAGGTCCTCTACACGGCCTTCCCATTGCTCTGAAGGACAACATCGACACCAGCGGTACCCGCACCACGGCTGGCTCAGAGGTCTTCGACGATCGCGTCCCGACTGAGGATGCGGAAGTTACACGCCGGTTGAAATCTGCTGGCGCGGTGATCCTCGGCAAGACCAATATGCACGAGTTTGCCAATGGCAGAACCTCGGTTTCGACTTACTTCGGCCCTGTCCGCAATCCCTGGGCGCTTGATCGAATTGCCGCAGGATCTTCGGGTGGTTCGGCGGCCGCGCTTATCTCCGGGCTTTGCTTTGGAGCGCTTGGCACCGACACGGGAGGCTCGGTACGGATGCCCGCGGCATATTGCTCGGTGGTTGGGCTTAAGCCTACGTATGGGCTGGTTTCCATCCGCGGTATCGTGCCGCTCACGTATTCGCTGGATCATTGCGGGCCGATGACGCGCACGGTAGAGGATGCCGCGCTGATGCTGAACTGCATGACGGGGTATGACAAATACGATGTCGCGAGCCTGGAGCATCCGCGCGAGGACTACGTCGTGGCCATGCGTCAGCCGGTGAAAGCGCTTCGGCTTGGCGTGCCGCGGGCGCCGTTTTTCGATCACATCGACCCCGAGGTGGCCAAAGCGTTCGAGGCGGCGCTGGTCGTTCTCTCCGGCCTGACCGGCTCCACGCGGGACTGCTATCTTCCTGGTGTATCCGGGTTTAACGCTCTTGCGCTGGGAGGGGAACGCGAGGCGTACCATCTCGAACTGTTCCGCCGCAACGCGCAGCGCTACTCCCTTTCGGTTCGAAATTCGCTGGAGTCCGCGCAGAAGCAGATGAACGACATGGCGACGGAGACCTGCTCGGAGAGGGTGGTAGACTATGTGACCTCGCAGTGGGATCTGATCCGGCTGCGTAAGGTCGTGGATGACAGCTTCAACGGCTTCGATCTCGTGGCTCTGCCTACGATGCGGATGCTGCCGCGGACGATCAACGATGCGCTCAGCCGCGAGGAAGAGCCTAAGCCGCGCGAGCCGGAGGAGGTGTCTAACACCTCTGCCTTCAATATTTACGGGATACCGGCCATCTCCGTTCCGTGTGGCTTTTCGTCTACGGGACTGCCTATCGGGCTAATGATCGCGGGGCCGCGCTTCTCGGAGGCTCGCGTGTTGGCGCTTGCCGCCGCTTACGAGCGCGCCACGCCGTGGCACACTCGCTGGCCGGATCTCACGCCGGATACCGCCGTCCCGCCTATCATTCGGAAGTCCTGAACGTCGAAGCTGTCCTGCCGGATGGGCCCACTCCGCGTGGGGCGGACACTTCGTGCCGGGCATACCGGTCTTGACAACCATCTACTGCGCTAGCCCTCCCGTTGGTCGGGATCGAGAATAGATTACCCCGGCGAGCGAAATTCGCTCGCCGGGGATCCGGTTTCTCCCTACAGAGGACGTTCTCTTTGAGCCAGGTTTAACAATCCTGACTCTGGCCTAGAAGACGAGACGGCCTCCGATCTGGACCTGACGAGGGGTGTTGCCCTGGGCGGTGATTACGCCAAAGCTGCTGCTGGTTGCGCTGCTGACAGCGGGAGCGGCGTAGGTTGGGTGGTTGACGGTGTTGAAGGTCTCGAAGCGGAGCTGGAAGAAGGTGGATTCGGTGAAGTGGAAGTCCTTGAGGATGGAGGCGTCGAGGTTGTTGATGCCGTCCTGGCGGACGCTCGCGAACGTCTGAGGCAGGGTGCGAATGTGGTACTGGAACTGGCCGCCGCCGTTTGTGGAGGCGTTCGCCGTCTGGAAAACGCTGGTGTTGATCGCTGGGCCAAGGATCTTGCGGTTGTTGATGCTGACATCGCTCGTGGAATTACCCGGAAGCAGGGGAATATCGGCAGAGAAGAAGATGGGCGCGCCGGTCTGGTAGGTGTAGATGCCATTGACGCGGAAGCCGCCCAGGACAAGATCGAGCAGACGCGAGTTGGTGTTGAAGGTGCGCCCCTTGCCGAAGGGCAGGTCGTAGGTGGAGGCGAAGACGAAGTGGTGGGTGTGGTCGAAGGGTGAGATACGGCGGTTGAGGTAGATATCGGTGTCGTTGAGGTAGGTGTCGGCCTCGATGAGCTTCGAGAAGCCATAGTTCGCGATGATGGTGAGTCCATGATCGAGACGTTTTTCGATCCGGGCGTCGAAGCTCTCGAAGTAGGAGTGGCCGATTGTGTTGTTCTGCTCGATCACACCGCTCGAAAAACCTTGCGAACTGGTGGGGAACTGCGGATGCGCAGAGAGAAGCTGCGCGACTGAGGTGCTGGTGCTGGTCCCGAGGCTGGTACCGGGTATGAGGTTCAGGAACGGGTTAGTCGTGTTAGCGCTGAGGGTCGAGATCAAGGTCTGATCGCGTCCCGGCGAGGTGCTGAGGAACTGTGCCGGCACCGGGTTCAACTGGGTTGTGGCGACGGGCAGGTTGACGGCGTGGTTGGCGATGTAGGCCACCTCGGCCAGGAGCTTGGATCCGAAGGAGTGCTGCACGCCAAGGTTCCAACGGAGGGAGTAGGGGTCTTTCTCGGTGGGTGCGAGGAAGGAGATGGTCTGGCCGAGGTTGGTGGAGGCGCCCAGGGACGACCCGGAGGGCGCGACAAAGCCGGTGGGGAAGGGGTTGGTGAGAGAGTTGGCTGAAGTAAGGTTGCCGTTGGTGGAGGCGATGTAGGAGGTGGTGGAGCTGAAGCCCTGCTGGTTGGTGATGGCGTTCGAGGAGTAGGTGCCGGTCGACGCCAGATTCGCGACGGTATCGGGTGTGACGAACATCCCGAAGCCGCCCCGGATCACGGTATTGGGTAGTGAGGCCGGCGAGTAGGAGAAGCCGAAGCGCGGGCTGAAGAGGTGAGAGGCAGTCTGGTATGGAGCGCCGTTGCTGGTGCCGGGGTAGGTAAGGCCGCCGACCGGGCTAAAGGACGCAGCAGCCAGTCCCGCGACCGGGTGGGCGGCGTATGCAGTCTGTGCCGCGCCGGTGATGGGCAGAGGGGCTGTGGGGTTGAAGCCGCTTACGGTGCGGCCCAGCTTCTCTTCGTAAGGTGTGTCGTGATCGAAGCGGATGCCGAGGTTGAGGGTGAGCTGGTCGCTGACGCGCCAGTCGTCCTGGACGAAGCCTGCGGTGTACCAGGTGTGGTACGAGGCGCGGGCCATCTGGTCGAACTGACCTGAGCTGGGCAGCCCGAGGAGGAACGAAGCGAAGTCGCCGCCAAAGGTCGGGCCGCTGCCGGTGGAGTTCTGCTGGACGAAGGTGCTGCCGAAGGTGAAGGAACCGGATGAGTCGCCGTAGTTGACGACATCGAGCCGGTACTGGCGCAGGTCGGTGCCTACCTTGAGCGTATGGCGGCCGAGGACTTTAACCACGTCCGCGAAGAGTTGGTACTCGGTCGAGGGATCCTTGCTGGAGCCGGTGTCGCCCAGGCATTGGAAAGATCCCTGGCTGCCGCAGGAGCCGGAGAAACCGATGAAGGGAAGCTGGGAATAGATAGAGTTGCTAGAGATATTGGATGGAAGCCCGACGGTGGCAGGGCTGTAGGCCTGAGCCGGAGTGCCGTGAACCTCATCGAAGTACGTCCAGCCTGGACGAATGTCGATGACAGTGGTCGGGTTGAGGGTGAAGACCTCGTCGATGGTTGCGCCGAAGTTCTCACGCAGGAGACTGGTTCCTGTGGAGCTGTTGGGAAAGTAAACGCCCTTGGTCTGGATGCGGTTGTTGTGGCGGAAGTCGCCGAAGATGTGGTTGCGGGCGCTTGTGTTCCAGTCGATGCGGCCGAATTCGTTGTTGTAGTTATCGATGGAGGGGGCGTTGGAGACGTAGTTCTGGAAACCGTCAGCCTGGCCCGGGGTGTTGGACTGGGGATAGAACTGGAGATAGCTGAGGGCCACTGGGTTGAGCGCGCCAGCACTGGTGATGACGTTGTTCGGGATGGGGGTGCGGTTGATGACGCCCTTTGCGCCCGAGGTAGCGGTGAAGGGGTTATAGAGCTGGTAGGGGTTGGCGGAGCCGTTGGCGCAGACCGCGCTGTTGCCGGCCTTATATCCGGTGGGGCAGCCGAGGGGAAGCAGGGCGGAGAAGTCGCCCGCGCGCTCGGCGGTGGTGGGAACGGTGTTGAAGACGGTGGCGGGCTGGGAGTCCTTGAGGCCTTCCCATGCGAAGAAAAAGAAGACCTTGTCGCGGCCATCGAAGAGCTTGGGAATGACGACGGGGCCGCCGACGGAGAGGCCGTACTGGTTGTAGTGGGTGACGGGATTCTTGATGCCCTTGGCGTTATTGAAGGTATTGTTGGCGTCGAGCGCGGAGACCTGGCCGAACTCGTAGACCGACCCGTGGAGACGATTGGTGCCAGACTTGGTGATCTGGTTCATGACGCCGCCGATGGTGTGCCCGAAGGAGGCGTCGGTGTTGAAGACGGAGACGGAGACCTCCTGTACGGCGTCCTGGGTGGGGCTGTAGGCGAGAGCGCCGGACCAGGTGGTATCGGGATTGCCGTCGAGCAGGATCTCCGAGGTCTGGGAGGGAGTTCCGCCGATGGACCAGGCGTTGGCGGCGTTGTTGTCGAACGGGTGGACCTGCGAGGGCTGTCCCGTGGCGATGACGCCGATGGAAAGTTCGGTCAACATCATGGGCGTGCGGCCGTTGAGCGGGAGGTCCTCGATCTGCTTGGTGGTGATGATCTGGCCGACGGAGGCGTTGGATTGATCGATCAACGGAGCGTCCGAGGTGACGGTGACCGTCTGGGAGGTGTTTCCGAGGGCGAGCGCGAGATTGACGATGGGGTGATCGCCCGCCTGGAGGGTGATGTGATTGCGCAGAACCTTCTGGAATCCCTCGGCCTGGGCCTCGATCCGGTAGGTGCCGGGCGCGAGGAAGGGAACGACGTACTGGCCGGCGGCGTCCGAGGTGGTCTTGCTGACGGAACCGGTGTTGAGCTCCGTAACCGTAACCGCGGTGTTGGGAACAACCGCGCCGGTCGAGTCTGAAACGGTGCCAGACACTGTGGCTCGAAACTCCTGCGCGTATGCGGACGAGCTAACGAGGGCAAGTGCCAGGATGAGAGCGCAACAAAGCGCCAAGCCGAGACGAGAGAGAGTGCGTGCCGTGGAGGCGCAAAAATAATAAGGGTACTTCATGGTGTTTCACTCCGGAGATGCTGATTGACTTCCTTGTACTTTGTTCGGTGTCGCAACTTCAACGCTTCGTGCCGGCGCACCCAATGTGGCATGACCAATTTGCACGAAGGTGAAGACAAATGCAGTAACTTTTCAGACCAATGCGGGCTGCCTCTGACAAGCCGCACCATTGTGCTGGATTTTGTGAGGGTTTGACAAGCATATTCTTATTTTTTTGGAGAAGTGCGATTTAGGAAGTCCTACCTCTCTGCTTGAACAGGAAGAGACGGGCGATCACATGCGCGTATGAACGTGGTAATCGCATATGGTCATGCCGCACCAGGATCACCAGTCGTCCATTCCATCTTCGTACGCGAATTCGGGCAAGTTGGTTCGATCGGTCATCAGAACTCGTAGTCGAGAGAGAATTGCAGGCGTCTGAGGGTTGACGTAGCGATGTGCGAAGAGAATTCGATCAAGAGTCACGATGAGTAGTTGTCCATGCAGGTGATTGCCTCCGGCACGAAGTGCGCGGCTGCCGACCTGGCACATGTTCACTGCAATAAGTGTCAGGATCTGCCGTCGATGATAGAGATGATAGAGTTGACCGACAAAAGATATCCCTGTCCCGGAGATACACCGTGCTGCTCACCCGACGCCTCCTTTGTCTCCTCTCCGTTCTGCTCTTCGGAGCCGCCGTTCGGGCCCAGACCACCTTCAACACTGTCGTCGTCTTCGGAGACTCACTCTCGGACACCGGCAACATCGCACACATTACCGAGAGCCAGTACCTGATCCGGTACCCGACCGACAACCCAGTCCTCGGCTTCAACTACACCGACGGGCGCTTCACGGATGGCGCCGATACTCAGCCCGCCGCGAAGTCCTACTTTGGTGTCTGGGCTGAGCAGCTTGCGGCTTCCTTCGCCTCCAAGCCTGCCGTCAAAGACTCTCTTGGCGGGGGCAACGATTACGCCTACGGCGAAGCCACCACCGAGGACGGCACCTCGACCGTCTCGGAGACATTCTCCGGTATCCCCATCTCCATCACGATCCACAATATGGGCCAGCAGGTGACCGATTACCTCGCCACCAATCCCACGCCGAACGCACAAACCCTGTATATCCTGTGGGGCGGGGCCGACGATCTCTATGCCGACCACAGCGCGGGCAACGTCACCGCCGCGGCCCAGCGCGAGACCGCCCTCATCCAGCGTCTCATTACTGCGGGCGCAACCAATTTCCTGGTTCCGAACCTTCCTCCGCTCGGCAACGTTCCCGAGTACGCCGGTCCAAACACGACCGCGTTGAATGCTGCCGCGGCCAACTTTGCAGCGCAGCTCGCGCAGGATATCGCCGCTCTCAAGATAAGCGCTTCCGCTCATGGCACGCCCATCAACGTCTATCAGCCGGACATCTACACTCTTTTCTCGACAGCCTTCAGCAACCCGATGTCGCTGGGCTTTGGCAATGTAACGGCCGCTGCACAGGGTATCTCGGGCAATCCCGACACCTATCTCATCTGGGACGGACTCCACCCCACCACCACCGGCCATCACTTCGTCGCCGCCGCTGCCGCGAACCTCCTCACTCCGCTGGTCGCCAGTACCACCACGCTTACCGTCCCGTCCGCTGCGATCGCCGGTCAGCCTGTCACCCTGAAGGCTCTGGTCACCTCCACCGCCTCGGCCGCCAAACCGACGGGCCTGGTCACCTTCTTCAGCGCCGGCGCGGTTGTTGCCTCGGGTCCGCTTGACGCGACGGGGGCCGTTTCAGCCACGTTCTCCGGAGCGAGCGTTGGAGCGAGTCCCTACAGCATTACCGCCGTCTACGCGGGTGACACGACCTTCAACCCCAGCACCTCGACCGCCCAGGCACTTCCCATCATCGCCTCCGCGATTTCCACCACGACCACGGTCACCTCCTCCAGTCTCAGCGCGAATCCCGGCGCCTCCGTCACCTTTACGGCTGCTGTTACGCCGGCCGTTGCAACCTACGGGACGCCTACCGGGACCGTCACTTTCCTCGATGGCTCAACTACCCTCGGAACCGGTGCCCTGACCAACGGCTCCGCCACCTACACAAGCTCCACCCTGACCTCCGGAACTCATCCCATCACCGCCAGCTATGCCGCCTCCGGGGTCTTTGCCGGTTCAACCTCAGCCGTCATCACACAGACGATCGCTACTCCGACCTTCACCGCCAGCGCTTCACCGAACCCGCTCACCATCTCTCGCGGCGCATCCGGAACCACCAGCATCACGGTCACTCCCGCGGGCGGCTACACCGGCGCTCTGGCTCTGGCCTGCGGAGCTCTTCCCGCTCACCTGTCCTGCTCGTTCACGCCCGCTTCGCTCACCCTTAGCGGCTCCGGCACAGTGCAAACCTCGACTCTCACCATCGCGACCAATGCGAGCAGTTCCTCAGCCGCGCTCCTCATCCCATCGCTTCCCGGAGCCCTGGAGACGCATCGCATCTTTTCCGCGCTGCTCTTCTGCCCCACGCTTGGCGGTCTCTTCCTGGCCGGCTTGCGTCGCCGCAAACAGGTGCATAGAAATCTTGGACTGTTTATGCTCCTCCTGATGCTCTCAGCGGGGGCGATGTTCGGGATCACAGGATGCGGCGGTTCCAGCAGCAATGCTACGGCAGGGACGTACACCGTCCCGGTCACAGTGACCCCGTCGAGCGGATCTGCTACCACCATCAGCCTGCAGGTTGTCGTTCAGTAACAGGTCTGCTGCTGAGGGAAAATCGGGCGAGGAGCGGAGACGCTACGGAGATGGAAGCTTCTTTCCTCTTGCTGGCTTCTGCTCGATGCAACCGAAGCCGGAGGCATTCTTTGCATCTCCACCTTTGAGCAGGTGGGCCGTAAGAGGATAGGCACAGACGGGCATGCTGTGATCGTCAGCTCCGGGAACGTGGCGCGTGGCAATGATCCGATCCGGAGGATTGTTCTGCTCGACCCATCGATCCAAGGCGCTCAACATGTCATGGCCGGGATCAGGGTGAGTGCTCTTCGGTACGTTGTCGGGATCGTTGCCGGCCCTTGCTCCCCCAGCTAGCTGGTATCCTGGGCCGCCGTTGCAGTGGGACATCCCGGGCGCCAGGAAAAGCCTGAAGAAGTCATGGGTCTTTTCAGAGCCACCCATCGCTTGTTCAACTCTCTCGTAGTAGTCGATTGCGTCTTGCGGTGGACCCACGGGATCTGCCCAGCCGTGATACATCAAAATCTTCCCGCCCAGGGCTTTGTACTTCTGCAGGTCGACACCGCTCGCGTTGACGGCGGCCATTTTGGTATCGGCGTATGCCACGTCACGGTCATAGTCGAAGGTGCGCCAATCCCAATGCGGATCGTCGAATACGAAGTACTTCCAGAAATCCGTTCGGGCCGGTTCAGACCCACTCAACACATAGTTCTTCCAGCCGCCATAGTCGCCACTCGTCAGAACCTCGCTGCCAGGCTCCCAGCCCGCGATGATTCGCTTGCCGGTGCGAGGATTTTTGGGCCCCTGATAGATCTTCCTAACGGCTTCAACCTCGGTTGACGTCAGGCAGCCCTCGCTCTCGCCTGCTTTGCACAACAGGGTCCCAGGGTCGAAGGCGCAATGTAGCGGATCGGCGATGACACCGTCTTCCAGACCATCGTCTTTATCGCAAGCCGCAATGGCGGCCTTGTTGATCAGCGGCAACTTGGCTTCGGGCAGTATAGGCTGCCCGTCCTTGTGGGTTACTGCAAAGGCCCACAAAAATCCTACGTTGAGATGGACACGATCATTTCCGGCATCTCCTGCGAGGATGCCGTCATAATCCTCTGGAAACCGTTGAGCTTCGGATAGCGCTTGTTCTCCGCCGGTGGAACATCCATTGAAGTAGGAATGCTGGGGGGAGTGGCCATAATACTCGCGAAGGATGAGCTTTGCTGCCTGCGCGGTGATGTGAATGGCACAATAACCCCAGTCCACAATCTTTTCAGGATGTCCGGCTGCAAACCGAAGGTCGCCTCCGGCGTGCCCGGTGTCGGTACTGGCAGTCGCATAACCCCGGCTGATTGCATTCTCCATCGCGCCATAGCTGATGCTTCCAATGTAGCCGCCATTGCCCACACCCTCGAACTTCCTATTCCACGAGGAGACCGCCGGTAACCAGACTTCAAAGTTGATAACCGAATCGGTTGTCGGCCGCGCTACGCCGACCACTCTGCAAAAGGCTGGAACTGATCCTGAAAGACCGGCAGCTTCACTCCGCTCAGACGGCTGGGCCGGAGTGAAGCGGCCAGCTGCAATCATGGTGGCGGACCTGATTTCGATATGCGAGATCGTCATCGCCGCAAGACCTTCGCAAGTGGTGGCAGATGCGAGAGCCGGCTGGAACAGTCCGATCACCAACAGCACCAGAAACTGCCTGGAGGTAGAGCGACGGACATGCCTCATAGATATCTGTTCCTCATTGGAAGCGTGCAGGCTGGCACAGTAAGTCTTCAGAAGAGACGGCAACTGTCTCGCCATCGCCGGCTCTTCTACCAGGGAAGCCATTCTCAAGGGCTGGATAGGCAGCGGTCAAAATATCAGCTTGAGAGCGAACTGAAGTTGACGCGCCGTGGTGGTGGTCGCAGTGATTTGGCCCGCTGTAGCGTTCGGGCTTCCGGTCTGGGTAAAGAGAACTCGATCCCCTCCATTGTTGCCGGTCGGGATCGCAAAGTTCGCCCGGTTGAAGATATTGAAGGCCTCAAACCTGAACTGCGCATTGAACGTGTCTGAGATCCTGGTGATATGAGTGTTCTTGAACAGCGACATGTCGAACTCGTTGAGGCCCGGACCGATCAGCGTGTTTCTTCCCGCATTCCCAAGGTATCTTCCGGGGAACGCAAAGCACGATGTATTGATGAAAGTGGGGTTCGATCCCGCGTGTTTGACGAGCCCCACTGGTGAAGAGCATCCCGGACCCCTCGACAGATTGGCGATATCGTAGGTGTCGCCGGCATGAGGTTTCAGTCCCATGGGATCTCCGCTGACGGTTGCCGTGAAGGGAGTTCCGGTGCTTGCCTGGAAGATTCCCCCAAGCTCCCATCCGTTTGCGACCAGGCGCAGGGCCGGGTCGGCCTGCCTCAGCCCTGGAATCGTCCAGAGATAGTTCAGCACGAGATTCTGTCCAATGTTGAAATCGGCCAGTCCGCGCCGCACGTGGGGATCGAAGTAGAAGGGCTGATTGACGATCGAATTCAGGAACGTGTCTCCGCTCACCGTAGCAGAACCTTCGTCGATGGCCTTCTGCCACGTATACGCTCCCTGAAACTGGACGCCATGACTCAGCTGCTTCTTCACGCCGAGGTTGAGGCCGTGATAGACAGATGCCCCGTTCCACAGGATTCCGTCTGCCGAGCCTACATTCGGGTTGGGGTTGACCGATGGCGTCCCGGCAGGAGCGCCGAGGTAGCCCTGGGGAGTCAGCGTCGGCAACACGATGTTCTCATCCCACTCGCCGGGATTGTGCAATCCATGCGAACCGATGTACCCGACGGTCAGCGTCGTGTTGGCAGGGAACTCCTGCTGAACGCTCAGGTTCCATTCCATGACGTAATTTCTCTTGGGATCTTGTTGGACATGCTGGTAATTGATTGAGGCAGCAGCCGCTATCAGGGGATACGCGCCGTTGGGAAAGCTGCCTGCCAGCGCCGCTGCATTGCTGCTGCTGCCCGTCTTGTAGAACGGCCCGTCGGTCTCGGACGCGACCTGAAACAAATACAGCAGGGGCAGGGAATCGTAGATGCCGAAGCCTCCCCGGACCGCCGTCTTGCCTGATCCGTAGGGCGACCATCCGAAGCCGACGCGAGGGGCAAAGTTCTTCAACGTCGGGTTGTTGAAGTAAGGGCTTCCAATCCGCGGAGCGGCATCGGTGGCATTCACCAGCGTTGCAAGCTTCCCCTTGCTCTCGGTGGGGACGGTAGCGATTTCATATCGCAGGCCAAGGTTCAGCGTAAGGTTTCTGCGTGCGCGCCAGTCATCCTGCACGTACGCGCCGATCACGGACAGCCGAAGGTCGCGAGGCGTAAGCCCCACGCCGATGCTGCCTAAAGGCGATGTGAACACGCTGGGCTTGTTCGTGAGTAAAGATTGCAGGTCCGGAAAGGTGAAGTTACCGTTCGGATTCAGCGCGCCCAGCCCGTTGTTCTGCATTCTCTCGAAGGCAAAGCCGAACTTCAGAGCGTGATTGCCCTTCGTGAGGAACAGATCGTCATAGGCCTGATACGAGTTGTAGTGGTAATCGAACTCGCCGACACTGCCAAGCCCTCCTGGATACTGCGACAGACCGCCCACGTTCACCACCGGCGCCGCGCGGCCGGGAATAGCGCCAAACGAAGTGTCGGCAGCGAGCGGGTTCACCGCGGAGAGGGTAAGAGGCGCCTGTGAGACGACCCGGCTATATCCGATGCGGACCGAATTGAGCAGGTTGGGCCTGAAGACATGGCTCTCCTCGACTGTCGCTACATGGCGCTGCGAGATCGTGCCGATCAGCTTGCTCCCCAGCGTGTCCGGCCCCGTGGACTTTCCTGCGTCGTACAGATAGGTCGCAAATACGGTATCGGAGTCGTCGATCTTGTGGTCTCCGCGTATGGTGAAAAAGTCTTCGCTCGAGACCTGCTGAGATGCCAGCGAGTAGCTGCCGGTGTCGCCTGACGGAGCAATGGCGCCGTTGGGAAGCGGGTAGAGCGCCAGGAATTTGCCGACTGCGGGATCGACGGCCACCTGCCGTTTGGTGCAGGATGGCGCGCCGCTGCTGCACAGAGTACCCTGCCGGGCGGCGGCGGTCGGAACCGCGGTGTTGACGAACGTGACCCCAAGACTCTGCCGAATGCCTTCGTAGTCGCCGAAGAGAAAGGTACGATCCTTCTTGATCGGTCCCCCCGCGGACGCGCCAAACTGGTTCCGCTTGAATGCAGGTATCGTCGGGCCGTCGAAGTAGTTCCGTGCATCGAGCGCGCTGTTGCGCAGGAACTCATACACCGACCCGTGGAGCGCATTGGTGCCCGAGCGGGAGATGGCGTTGATCACGCCGCCGGAGGTCTTTCCGTACGAGGCATCTGCATTGCTCGTAATGACGGAGAACTCCTGGATCGATTCGACGCCCAGATCAACTCCAAGCACACTGCCGGGGGCTCCATTCGAGTAGTCGTTGATACTGATTCCATCCAAACGATAGTTATTCTGTTGCGGCCGGTTTCCCGCTACGGTGAGCTGATTGCCCAGCCCTCGATTGTCGCGCGTGTTGTTGATCCCCGGGACCGCCTGGGTCCGCACGGCCGCCACCCCAGGCTGCAGGATCGCAAGCGACGTCCAATCCCGCCCGTTCAGTGGCAGTTCGACAATCGTCTTCGGGCCGACATTCTCTCCCACTGTCGAGGTAGTCGCATCGACAGTGGCGACATCTGCCTGCACATTAACCGTCTCGCTGACTTCGCCAGTCTTCATGACTACATTGACGGTCTGTGTACCGCCCACAACGAGCTTGACCCCGGACTCGACCTCCGTTGCAAAGCCAGAAGCGGTGGTTTTCACGGAGTAGGTGTCAGCGGGAAGATCGGGCACTTGAAAGAAGCCTGCGCCGCTTGTGAGTGCCGTGCGTTCGGCTCCGGTAGCGCTGCTCTTCACCACGACGGAAGCTTTGGGTATTCCGGCTCCGCTGGGATCGGCAATCGTGCCGGAGATGGTGCCCCCAGCTACCTGCGCGAAGCCCGCGCCGCCGGCAATGATCGTGAGAACCCACACTGAAACGGCCAGAGTAGCGCCACGGCATACTAGAGTTTCGGTCCAGGACAGAAGCTTGTGCATCGAATCCTCTTTCAAAAGTGACGTTTGGTTCTGGTGAGCGTTCTAATTCGAGCGAGCTGTTTTGTCGGTGACGACATGCAGCATGGTCTGATAGACAAATTGACTGAACTGCCCGATCGCAGGCACGGCAATGCGTTCGTTGTTTCCGTGAACACGCTCGCGGTCATCGGCCGTCTGCGCGCCGCCCAGTCCATAGACATACATCCCTTTGGCGCGCAGTTGTGCGGCGTCGGTGGTGGCGGGGAGCAGCATCGGCAACGTCGCCGCGCCTGGAAACATCTCCCGCTGTGTCTCCTCCATCGCGTCGAAGAGGTCCGAGGTCACCGGCGAGGGCGGCGACGTTGGACGAGCGCTGTCCGGCGGCACAACCTTGACCGCATCGTCGTTGATAACCTTATTCAGAGCGGCGACAACATCTTGAATCCTGTCCTGCGGCAGCACGCGGATATCCAGCGTTGCCTCGGCCTGCGACGGCACGACATTTTCGCGAAATCCACCGTTGATGATCGTCGGCACGATCGTGGTGCGAAGCGTAGCCGCGTAGCGTGGATTCAGCGTCTTCAACTTTTCCTGGGCGGCTTTGCCCGCAATGGGATCGTCCAGTTTGCCGTAGACCGCCGCATCCTCAGGACTGCTGATGCGCGCCAGGCCGTGGAAGAAGGCGATGGCATTCGCATCCAGGTGTACCGGCATTTCGAACGTACCGGCCTTCGCGACAGCGGCGGCAAGATGCGTGACGGCATCGTCGGTCGTCGGAACCGAAGCATGTCCTCCGGTCCCATGCGCAATCAGCTTGGTTGGCCATGGCACCTTCTCCGTTGTGGATACGGCGACATACTGAATCTTGCCGTTGACGACGACCATTGCGCCGCCTTCGTTCAGGCAGGATTCGGCCGCAATCTCATCCCAATGCTTTTCCACCAGGAAGTCGATGCCAACCTTCGGGCCGCCTTCTTCGCCGGCTTCGGCCAGAAAGATCACATCGCGGTCGAGCGGAATATGCCGGCGATGCAGCTCGAGAAACGCTTCCAGGTTCGCTGTGACCATACCCTTGTCGTCCATCGCTCCTCTGCCGTAGAGATAGCCGTCCTTGATGGTGGGAGTGAACGGATCGGTGTTCCAGTGATCCCGCTGCACTCCGACCACGTCCAGATGACCCATCAGTAAAATGGGCTTCTTCTGCCCATTGCCCTTCAGGCGCGCGATCAGGTTGCCCCGGCCGGGCTCAAGCTCATAGATGTGCGAATCGATGCCCTCCCGCTTCAGGAGCGTCTGGATATACTCAGCCGCCTTGGTCTCGTTGCCTGGAGGGTTGCTCGTATTGATAGAGATAAGGTCCTTGAGTATCGTCTCCGCCTCTGCACTGTCAATATGAGCCGAGGCCGGCTTGGGAGCCTGGGCATAGAGGTTGATCGTCGCAAGCGCTCCTGCTGCCATCGCCCATCGTAGGAAGGTCTTTCGTCCATCTGCCATTGCGCACAACTCCTCTTGCACCTGCGCCAGCAGCCTCGCTCCACGTAGTGACAATACGGGCCCCGAGAAGTCAAAGGTCTGTGGGTGGACTGAATATAGCGACACGCACCTGAATCCTCCATGAGCGCGGGGCTCGCGAGAATTCATCCTGTGTTCATCTGGGATATGTGTTCATCTGGAGCCTGTGTCCATCCGGGATGGAAGTCACGGGCGCTGCTCAGGCCCGGGCGAGTATCGGCAGTATCGAAACGAACACGCTTCCACGCTCGCTGGAGTCTTCCAGCCGAACGCTGCCACCGTGGACCTCCGCGATCATGCGGGCTATGGGCAGCCCCAGCCCGGCCCCCCCGGTCAGGCCCGAGTCCCTGTCCTCGTGAGCCGTATCCTGCTGCACGCGGTAGAACCGGTCGAATATCTTGAATTGATCGTGCGGGCTGATCCCGGGGCCGGTATCCCGGATCGAGACTTTATATCTGTCCGCACTGCGCTCCAGGCGCACAAAGATGCGGCCTTCGACCGGCGAATACTTTACGGCGTTGGCCATCAGGTTGATGAACACGCGGCGAAGCAGGTCCTCATCCGCGTATGCGGGGGATTCATCGAACGATTCCAGCTCGATGCGAACGCCCTTAGCGGACGCAAGCATTCCAATCGAACTGACCGTCTCAAGCAAGAGGTCATCCAGGTGGAAGTGCGTACGTTGCAGCACAAGTCCGCCGCTGTCGGCGCGGGCAAGATAAAACATATCCTCCACGATTCGCGTCAGCCTCCTGCCTTCCTGCTGAACCACGCGCAGGGAATCATGAAGGTCCACCGTCGTCGGCGCGGCAAGCTGGAGCGTAACGGATGCCGCGCTGCAGATGATGGATACCGGCGTGCGCAGCTCGTGGGAGGCATCCGCCATGAACCGGCGTTGCTGGTGGAAGGAGGAGCTCAGCCGCGCGAGGAGATCGTTGAAGTTCGCCGCGAGCCGGTCCAGCTCTCCTGTCGACCCGCTCGTCTGAAAGCGTTCGTCCAGATTTTCCGCGCTCATGCGAAGCGCCTGCTCCGACATTCGCAAAGCCGGCGCAAAGCTTTTTCGGGTCAGGAACCAGGTCGCCGTACCAGCCAGAAAGAGCGCCAGCGGCACCGTAACCAGAAGAATACGGCGGCCGGTGGCAAGCCGTTCGAGAAGAGAATCGAACGGCCTGCTCGCTACAACAATGTAAGTGCGCCCAACCGGCCGAAGCGTGATGCGGATCGTAGCGACCCGGCGCGTCGTACCTTGTCTTCCCTGGTCGCTCGTCGTCTTAAGGTGTACCTGCCCATCGTCGGTTATTGCACTGGTGGTGATTACCTGGGCATTCAAACCTGCCGGTCTTTCCGCCAGCAGGTTTCCGTAGGAATCGTAGATCGCAAGTGTATATTCTCGAAATCTGAGTATCCGGACGGCATCCCGCGCTGCCAGTTCGTCAAGCCCGCTCTCACTCAATCCGTTTCTCAGCAGATCGACCGCGGCGCTGTCCAGTGAAGTCAGCACCCCATCGGTCTGAGCATACGAGTTACTTGCAAGCAAGCTGTAGACGACGACGCTGAGGACCACGGTGAACAGGGAGAGCACGAGGAAGTGCCAGACGGTCAGGCGCAGCAGCATGGAACTCAGCAGCGTATGCTTAGGCTTCAGGTGTGAGTTCATACCCTTCGCCTCTGCGGGTTCGCAGCAGTTTCAACTCATGTCCCGCATCGATCTTTCGCCTCAGCCGCAGGATGTAGACGTCGATGACATTGGAAAACACATCGAAGTTCTCATCCCAGACGTGCTCCGAGAGCTCTTCACGAGAGACCAGGCGCCTCTGGTTTCGCGCAAGATACTCGAGTATGGAGTACTCCTTCGCCGTCAGCGAAATCCGCTGTCCGCCGCGAGTTACGTTTCGGCCGCCTGTATCGATCCGCAGATCGGCGACTTCGAAACCTTCGAAATAGGCTACGACGCCCCGGCGTAACAAAGCGCGAATCCGCGCCAGCAGTTCGGTGTACTCGTACGGCTTGGTGAGATAGTCATCCGCCCCGCAGTCCAGGCCGCGAACCCGGTCCTGCACCGCGTCGCGTGCTGTCAGCATGAGGACGGGAAAGGTATGTCCATCTCCGCGTATGCTCTTGCACACACTGAAGCCGTCCCGGCCATGCAGCACGAGGTCCAGGATGACCAGGTCGTAAGCATTCACAGCGATCTTGTAGAGTGCGTCGTCCCCGTCCGAGGCAAGATCGACGGCGAAGCCCTGGTCGCGCAGTCCCTTGGCAAGAATCTGCGCCGCCCTGGGTTCGTCTTCAACTTGGAGAATGCGCATAGGCGCTCAGCGACCTTTAGTGCGGGAAGGACATGGATGAGACCACCGTGTGCCAACATCATATAATGCACTACCCGAGGTCTGCCGATTTGGTAAGAAAACTCAGAAGGATCTGCCTTCCCGTACTGTTCCTGCTAGGGTGCGCCTGTGCCGCATCCGGCGCGGGCCGGCAGCCGCATGAGCGCTACCAGCGGGTCGTGATAGCGAGGAACACGCCTCGCGGCAACATCATGTATCTCCAGCTCGACCTGGCCAAGGCTCTTCATTATTTCGAAGATGAAAAGCTTGTCCCGGAGTTCAAATATTTCAATGGAGCTCCAAACGTAGCCGAAGCGCTCGAAGAAGGTCGCGCCGATTTCTCGGGGAACTCGATCGATCATGCGGTAGCGGCCAGGAATGACGCCCGGCCGTTGAAGATGGTGGCCTCCTTCACCGATCTGCCCGCGGTCACTCTGGTCGTGCGCCGCCAGTTGCGCTCCCAGATCCGGCGAGTCCAGGACCTGAAGGGGCACAGGATCGGCGTATCGAACCTTGGCTCGGGAACCCACATCATCGCCGCCTCGATCCTGCGCTCGGTCGGCTTGCCTATGGACTCTGTGACCTTCGTCGGACTCGGAGGCGTCGAGCCCATGATGGATGCAGTGAGAAAGGGTACGGTCGATGCCATCATTACGACCGATCCCGCTGCGATTCGCCTGCTGGTCGACGGCGATTCATCCCTGCTTCTGGATCTCGTGACCTATGAAGAGACGCAAAGAGTCTTCCAGGGTGGATATCAGTTTACCGGGTTGCTGACTCGGACTGACACAATCGTCAACCGTCCAGACCTGGTGCAGAAGATGGTCAACGTTGTCGTAAGAGCGAATCGCTTTATCGCGACTCACAGCGCAGCGGAGATCACCGAAGCGCTCCCACCCTCGCTCGTGCAGGACCGGTACATCTTCGTAAAGAGCATCGAGCACACGAGGCCCTCTTTCTCGGAGCAAAGCCTGGTCAAGGAAAAAGACGTCCTGAACAATATCAACTCTCAGCGCGCCTTCGGCTTGATCGGATACCAGCAGCCGATCGACCCGAAGAGCTTCTACGACATGACGTTCGTACGCCGCGCACATGCAACGGTGGGAAACTGAAGCCGGAGAGCAAAGGATAAATCGCTTATCTCGACGAAGGCTCTGCGGCTATGCGCATATTTTGTTTGTGACGATGCGGCAGGGAAGAGCCACACCCCTTGAGCGCACTTCGCCGGCCAATCTGGAAAGCCGTAGGCGTCCACGCACTTACCGCTCGTGCTTAAGAATCTGTCAAAAAAACTGACACTGTAGGCTGTCTCTGTTGTTGTTTGTTTTTCGCCGTCATCCTGAACGCAGTGAAGAGCCTGCCCTGAGCTTGCCGAAGGGACCCCTGTATTTCGTCTTTTTGGTCTTTGCCTGTTCTCAAATCCAACTCATCCGTGCAAATCCGTGGCCGAACCCTTCAGTTTTTAGACAGCGTCTAAGAAACCTGGGCCAGCTTCAGGATGATCTGCTTGTAGGTGATAGAGCGAGGCCAGGTAGTTTTAGACTCCGACGTATTGCCGGTCGCGGTCGTACAGGACAAGTATCCGCCGATCCGCGGGACGATGAGCCGATGATGCGAATCCTTACGGCGACTACATGGCAGGTGCTCGCGAGTAAATACCTAAATAATTTCCGTATAGGATTGTGGCGGAGAGACAGGGATTCGAACCCTGGATACCCTTTCGAGTATGCCGCCTTTCCAAGGCGGTACATTCAACCACTCTGCCATCTCTCCGCATCTTCCGCGAACCTTTTTGAGGCTACCACAATTCAATAGCGCCGGGTATTCAGGAAGCTCTGCACTTCTTATGTCCGATAACACATATTATGTATAGTCGAATCGTGACCCGATAGGAGTATCCGATCCCCTCTTATAATCTGTCTAAAAACTGACACTGTAGGCTTTCTCTGCTGTTGTTTGTTTTTCGCCGTCATCCTGAACGCAGTGAAGAGCCTGCACTGAGCTTGCCGAAGGGACCCCTGTATTTCGCCTTTTTGGTCTTTGCCTGTTCTCAATCCAACTCATCCGTGCAAATCCGTGGCCGAATCCCCGGCCTGCACAACTGTGCCCATTGCACATGCATCGCACTACACACGGTGGCTACGCACAAGATCGTGGCACAAAAGGAGAAGTTCGATGGTGAAGAAGTTCATTCAGGTAGCCTGCATCTCTGTATCCTTGACCCTGGCCGCACACGCAGCCGACACAGCGAAGCTTGACCAGCGCATTGAAGCGGCTCACGCAGTCCTCCACGAGCTGATGGCCACCCCCGACAAAGGCATCCCCGACGACATTGCCGCGAAGGCCACCTGCGTAGCCGTCATCCCCGGATTCAAGAAAGGCGCCTTCCTGGTCGGGGGCCAATACGGCCAGGGCGTCGTCTCATGCCGCACTGGGCATGGCTGGAGCGCTCCCGCCTTCATCCAGCTCACCGGAGCCAGCTTCGGCCTCCAGATCGGCGGCCAGTCTACCGATCTCGTTCTGGTCGGCACCACCCATGACGCCTTTCAGCGCCTGCTCCACGACAAGGTCAAGCTGGGTGGAGACGTGGCCGTAGCGGCCGGTCCGGTAGGCCGTAATTCGCAGGCATCGACAACAGACACGGCCAATGCGGCGTTCCTGACCTACTCCCGCAGCAAGGGTCTCTTTGCCGGTGTGGACCTGACTGGCGATGTCGTCAACCAGAATCAGGAAGACACCCGCGCCTACTACGGCGGCAAGGACATCCCGTACGAGACAATCCTCAGCGGTGGCGTCCCCACCCCTGCTTCGGCACAGCACTTCGTCCAGACTGTATCGGAGCTGTTCCACGCCAGCGCCCGCTCAGGCAGGTAGCGTCGCTATTCCAACTCCGTTGTGCCCCGAGGCCCCACTTTCCAGAAACGGAATGTGGGGCCTCTCTCGGAGTTGCCAAGGCGACTGAAATAAATGCTGAACCATGGCGTATTTCCTATCTGGCAAACCGCGTTATCCGGATGGCCATGTCTTCGCCATACTCCACCACAACTTCACCACTTAAAACCACGCTCCTGCAGCGCTGTTTCCCAAAACACCCCTTCAAAAACCCATACAACGGGCACAGATCCCCTCCCGTTGCCACGACGAGACTTTTTGCGTCAAAACTACCGCCGAACTACCCCGATCGGCACCGGCACCTGTTCTACGATTTCGATGCCAAACCCTTGCAGCGCCGGTACATGCGTCGGAGTGTTGGTAAGCAGTCGGATCTTGTGAATCCCAAGATCGGACAGAATCTGCCCGCCCAGACCAACCTGCCGCAGCGTCCGGTGTGCGCGTTCGTCGCTTCCCTCACGCGTCCGCTGCTCCCGGTGCAGCACAATACGCCCCGGCGTCACGGCATGATCGATGCCAAAGCCGGCAGTCCCATTGTGGAGATACACCAGCGCCCCGAGCCCAGCCTCCGCAATCATTCTCAGTGAACTTTCCACAACCGCCCTGCAGTCGCAGAGCGTCGTCGAAAAGACATCGCCCGCCAGGCAATGCGTATGCACCCTGACCGGTATTGGTTCCTCACCCGTCACATCTCCATATACGAGAGCAACATGCGACTCGCCACCCTCAACCTCGCTCTCGTAAGCAATCATCCGGAACTCGCCATGCGCCGTAGGTATCAGCGACTCCGCAACACGGCGAATATATCGCTCGTGCTGCAGCCGATACCGGATGAGATCGGCGACGGTCACCATCTTCAGCCCATGCTCTTCGCAGAATTTAACCAAATCCGGCACCCGCGCCATGGTGCCGTCATCATTCATGATCTCGCAGATGACCCCCGCCGTAACCAGCCCCGCCATCCGCGCCAGGTCGACTGAAGCCTCTGTCTGCCCTGCCCGCACCAGTACGCCACCCTTGCGAGCCCGCAGCGGAAACACGTGCCCGGGCCGTGCCAGATCATAAGCCGCGGAGCTGGAATCGATGGCCACCCTGATGGTATGGGATCGATCTGCCGCCGAAATTCCTGTCGTCACGCCCTCCCGCGCTTCGATGCTCTCGGTAAACGCCGTTCCGAACCGGGATGTGTTCTCCTGCGTCATCGGACCAAGGCGCAGATAGTCCGCGCGCTCCTCCGTAAGCGTCAGGCAGATCAGTCCCCGGCCGAACTTCGCCATGAAGTTGATGGCCTCCGGCGTCACAAACTCCGCCGCCAAGGTCAGGTCGCCTTCATTTTCGCGGTCCTCGTCGTCGACGACCACGACCATCCGCCCCGCCCGAATCTCCGCAACTGCCTCCATCACCTCAGCAAACATCGCGCCCCCTTCCGCCAGCATCTCTTTCGACGTATCCCATCCTACCTGCGTCGCAAAAAGAAAAACCGCCCAGTGAGGGCGGCTCTTCTTATGTGTCAGGCGAGAACCTACAGGGTCGACTCAATCTCGAAGCCCCAGGCCTCCAGCAGCGCCTCGGGAATATACTTTGAATTCTTGTTCCGCCGGGCCCATTCGCGAAGCCTGGTCGAACGAATGTACTGGTCTGGCGTCAACTTGAATTCTTTCACAACCTGCTCAAACGATGTCACTGTCGGGACAACCGGCCCTATCGGCTCAGGCTTGCCCCAATTGGGATTACCACGACGTTTCGCCATCTTTATCTATACCTCTTTGTTTTGATAGTCTTCCGCACCTGTTCACAACGGGCCGCAGATATCCGAAAAGATATCTTAACTATCATTCTAGGACACTTAGATGCACAAAGCAAGCGGAGCTATCCGCACCGTCCGCTCCGTGCGCCCACCCAGTCAAAAATCAAAAAACTTTCCGATTCCTGCTCGACAACCGTGCAATCCGCGGTCGAATCTTAGCGCTGCTGAGCCTCCGCATAGAACTTCACCATATCCCCCTTCAATTCTTTCAGCGCATCGACGTTCAGATACACCATATGGCCGGCAGGATAATAGCCAAACTGGACATTCCCCAGCAGCTTCGCCGGCAGATCCATGTGGCTGAGATCGTACTCAGTCGCAAAGAAAGGCGTAGCCAGATCGAAGTACCCATTGGCCGAAAACACTCGCAGCCTGGGATTCTTCCGCATAGCATCCGACAAGTCCACCGCCACATCCGGAGCCGTCTGCTCTGCCATGCGCCCCATTCCGCCGCCAGATGCGCGATGTTTGAAATCCCAATTCTGATTGAGCCCGGGCCCCGAAAGGTAATAAGGCTCCTGGCTCATATACTTCAGCTCCTTCTGGATATAGTCATGAAACGCACCGACATACACGCCGCTGATTCCGGTGTCCGACGGATCGTACCCCGGATACTCCCCTGCCGCATCCGGGTCCCAGCCTTCGAACCGGGCATCGTACCGGCCCAGAATTCGCTCATCGCCGCGCAGCAGTTCCTTGCGGAACCGGGTCGCGGAGATGCGCAGCTTCGATTCCTTCACGTACTCCACGCTTAACCCGGTGATCGCCGCCACCTTCGCCGCCATCGCATCGAACTCCGCCGGCGGCAGCACATCCCCCTGCTGCAGCGCCTCGGTATAGGGTCCGCGCGCAAAAACCCGCGCCTGCTGCACCCACTCCGCCATGCTCAGGCTCGTTTTGACCTTGTGGTAGTGATACGCGATCGCCGCAAACGAAGGGATATAGCCGATCGCCTCGTAATCAAGCCCGGGATTGCGCCGGTTGTAGTTCAGAATCGAGGACAGCAGCGTCACCCCGTTGAACTCGATGCCGTCGTTTTGGAGCGCACTTACCAGCCCCGCCGATCGAGTCGTTCCATACGACTCCCCAAATAGGAATTTAGGCGAATTCCAACGCTGGTTTGCCGTGATGTACCGAACGATAAATTTCTCAAACGCATGGATGTCCTGATCGGTGCCGGCAAAGTCCTTCGCGGTTCCCTTCCCTACGGCCCGCGAAAATCCTGTCAGAGGCGCATCAATAAAAACCAGGTCGCTCTTGTCGAGCAGACTGTACTGGTTCTGCACCCATTCGAACGGCGCAGGGCCAGTAGCCTCCGGACTCTGTGTCACCACACGCACAGGTCCCAGCGAACCCATGTGAAGCCATATCGTCGCCGACCCAGGGCCGCCGTTATAGACAAACGTGACCGGACGGCTTTTCGCGTCCACACCATCTTCCGTATAAGCCACATAGAAGATGCTGCCGTTCACCTTGTCCTTCTCATCGCGTATCAGCAGGTTGCCCGCGGTCGCTGTGTAGTGGATCGTCTGGCCGCCTGCGCTCCAGTCATGCTTGGTCACCGAGCTCGTCTCCGGCGGAATCGGAACGCTCTGCTCCTCCGGCCGCGGTCCGGGCTCTCCCGTCCCACGCTGCCGCTGCTCTACGGCCTGCGCGTGTGTAAGCAAGGGCGCCGCAGTTGCGCCCAGCACAATCAAAACCAATCCAGCGCTTGCCGCGCGAGTGGTGACCGAACTCCTCCAAGCTATCGAAAGGCCCAATGCGTTCTCCCTGAAACTTCGTCTGAAAAGTAACGTGCTGCTTTTGTGAATGCCATCATCATACCCGCAGGAAGATCCGTTTGCGATAGAGCAAACCTACGAGCGCCAGATTCAGGCAGACGATCGCAATAGCATAGGCCAGCGATGCATGAACCGGCTGCATCCACGACGCGAATCCATACCGGTAACCCCACGCGTGCAGGTTTATGGAACCGCCGCCCGCCTGCACATGAATTCGATTCGCAAGCGTAGTAATCACGGTCGAAAGCACAAAGGCAAAGATCGCATTAGTCCCGAAGACTAGCGCCGGAGAAGCCCACCAGCGCCAGCGCTTGATATCAAGAATCGCATAGCATACACAAAATGCCAGTAGACTTACTCCACTGCTGAAGAGCGCAAACGTGCTCGTCAGTATTTTCTTGTTGATCGGGAGCCACGGCTGTAAAAACCATCCCGCCAGCACAAGCGCCAACCCGGCCAAAGCCAGTCCCCCCGCCTTCCGTGCATCCGAACGCCTGGTCCGCATCCACTCCCCCGCAATCACGCCGAACAGCAGCGTAGCCACCGCAGTGAGGGTCGAAAGAATTCCCTCCGAGTCATACGTCACACCGTATCCAGGCGTCGTTCCGTAGGCCCACATATGCCTCGTCCCAATGACAGCCCGGTCCACATACGCCGCCACATTGCCCAACGAATCCAGCCGCCCGGCTCCAAACCCAGGTACAGGAATCAGCTTCAACACCGCCCAATATCCGCCAAGCAGAAGAGCAATCAAGACCCCGATGACCCAACTGCTGCCGTATCGTCGAACGCGTCCATCCCCGCCAGACCAGAGATACACCAGCGCCCCGCAGAGATAGCAGATCGCAATCCGCTGCAGTATCCCCGGCATACGAATGGTATGCAGATCGTAGTCGGGGAATCCATTCACCAGCAGGCCAATCAGAAAAAGCGCGACACAGCGCACCACGATATGGCGAGCCAGCCTTCTCCGGTCAGCACCACGCTCGATCCTCGCCGCCATGGACAGCGGTATCGCGATTCCGCTCATAAACAGAAAACACGGAAAGATCATGTCGGTCGGCGTTGCGCCGTTCCACTCAGCATGTCGCAGCGGCCAGTACACCGCGCTATACGTTCCCGGGTCCGTTACCAGGATCATCCCAGCCACGGTCAGGCCACGCAGTACGTCAAGCGACATGAGTCTGCCACGGGGAGCTACGATCGCTGCGCTATCGTTCGACAAAACGGCTCCACCTCTGGCTTGCCTCTTGTTATACGACGAATTCGCACAAATTTCCTTTACTAAAACGATTACGTCTATCACGACCTCATGATTCTATCCATCCGCAACCGGATCAGCCGAAGAAATCCACAGCCGCTTCGGCTTCGAACAAGTCACAGGGGCCAACGATCTTCATCCCGACGGCACCCCAAACGTCACTTCATCCCCAGACGAAGAATATGCGAAACTCAAACCAGCCGCATGAACCTCGAAACCCTGCTCCACCATACCTTCGGCTTCCCTACCTTTCGCGCCAACCAGGAGGCCGTCTGCCGCGCCGCCACCGACGGCCGCGACGTACTGCTTGTCATGCCCACGGGAGCCGGAAAGTCGCTCTGCTATCAACTCCCCGCGATCGCCCGCGGAGGCACCGCGCTGGTCATTTCGCCGCTCATCGCCCTTATGGACGACCAGGCCGCCAAACTTACTGCCGTGGGTCTGCGCGTGGCCCGCATCCACTCGGGCCTTAGCCGCGATGAGTCACGCCAGGCCTGCCGCGACTACCTCGATGGCACCCTTCAGTTTCTGTTTATCGCACCCGAGCGCATGCGCGTCCCTGGCTTTCCCGAGATGCTCAGCCGGAAAAAACCTTCGCTGATCGCCATCGACGAGGCCCACTGCATCTCCGCCTGGGGCCATGACTTTCGTCCCGACTACCGCACCCTCGGCGACTTCCTCCCCGCCCTCCGCCCCGCGCCCGTCATCGCCCTCACCGCCACCGCGACCCCGACCGTCCAGAAAGATATCGTCACCCAGCTTCAGCTCTCGCAACCCGCTCTCTTCATCCACGGCTTTCGCCGCCACAATCTCGCCATCGAGGTCGTCGAGCTCTCGAAACCCCGCCGCAACGAGTTCACCGCCAACCTCCTCAAGCTTCCGGCCAACCGCCCCGCCATCGTCTACGCCCCCTCCCGCAAGTCCGCCGAAGAGCTGGCTTCCGTCCTCGGAAGAAGCGCCGCTGCCTATCACGCCGGTCTCGATCCCGCCACCCGCGAGCGAGTCCAGCGCGAATTCCTCGGCGGAAAATTAGAGGTGGTGGTCGCCACGATCGCCTTCGGCATGGGTATCGATAAAGCCGACGTCCGCACCGTCGTCCACACCGCCCTGCCCGGTTCGGTCGAGCAGTACTACCAGGAGATCGGCCGCGCCGGACGCGACGGGCAGCCCTCGCGCACGGTGCTGCTCCATTCCTTCGCCGACCGCAAGATGCACGACTTCTTTCTCGAGCGCGACTACCCCGCCCTCACCGAACTCACCCGCGTCGCCGCCCTGCTTACCCCGGACTACCAGATGCCCGACCTTCTCCGCCAGCACCTCAAAATGGACGCCGAGACCTTTGATAAAGCCGTAGAAAAACTGATCGCCCAGGGCGCAGCAGCCGTCGATATGGCCGGCAACGTACGGACCGCGTCAAACAATGTCCGGCACGCAGCGTGGAGTAGGGGCTACGATGCCCAGATCGCCCTGCGCCGTGGACAGATCGACCGCATGGTCCAGTTCGCCGAGTCTGCTCAATGCCGCATGGCCGCCCTCATCCAGCACTTCGGCGACACTGCCGACGGCCTCCGTCCCTGCGGCCATTGCGACTTCTGCGCCCCGCAAAGCGCCACCGCACAGACCTTCCGCACACCCACCACAGAAGAAGACCGCCAGCTCCGCGCCATCCTCCGCACGCTCGAAGGGACGACACGCGCCACCGGCAAGCTTCATACCGAACTCTCCACCGGCCCCTTGCGTAACACCCCAGCCGCCGATCGCAAAGTCTTCGATTCTTTGCTCGATGCCCTCACCCGCTCCGGCCTCATCACGTTGAACACCGACCACTGGACCAACCCCGAAGGCAATCTCATCACCTTCAAAAAAGCCTCCCTGACCCACGAAGGCCGCACTCTCACCGGCCCGTTGCCTCCAGACCTCCTCCTTCGTGATATCTCCAGCGCAACCAGCACATTTCGCAGTAAGCGCTTGAGCAGAGTCTCCAGCGCAGGCACTCCCACCCGGACCTCCGAAGCCTCTCTCAAAGCCGAACGCGACCAGGCCACGGCTGCCTACACTCCCGCCCAGCAGGTCCTCGAAACCAACCTCCGCGACTGGCGCAAAGCCGAAGCCGCAAAGACCCGCAAACCAGCGTTCATCGTCTTCGGCGACACCGTCCTCCACAATCTAGTTCTCGCAGTCCCACAAACGATCTCTGAACTCCTCACCGTCTCCGGCATAGGCCCCGAAAAAACAGACCGCTACGGCGCAGATATCATCGCCCTCTGCCGCTCTGAACACTCTGACCCCACCTCAACCATCCAGCACAAACCGCCTTCGATTAACTCAACCAGCTCTGGAGGGAACAATCCATCCAGACCGGACAAGAATAAAAGAGATACGTCACCTCGACCAAAGGCGCGCTCTCTCACCGCAGCGGAGCGGCCCGTGTATTCCGCGGTAAGCACCAGGGCCAATCTGCACGAGGAAACCTTCATTAGGTCCCGCCCCACCACCTCGGACCCAGCCGACTCCCTTACTCCAGAACAACAAACACTCGACCAGCGCCTGCGCGAATGGCGAAAATCCGAATCCGAGACACTGGGTCTCCCCCTCTTTTTCGTCCTTGCCTCCACCACCCTCCGCAGCATTGTTCTGGCTCGGCCACAGAACCTCACTGAACTCAAATCCATCCCGGGTCTCGGTGTAGAAAAAGTAGAGAAGTTTGGCTCTCGAATTCTTGAGGTGTGCCGGGCATAGATCCACAACAGCATCTGACGATGACCCCCTCACCGGCATACGCCACGAACCTCTCATCCAATGCAGCAAACGTCTCACCCAACCAGGCTGGTGGCAAGCTCGGTATAAAGCGTGACGGCTTCCAGCAGCTCCTTCTTTTCGATCTTTTCATCGGGTGTGTGGGCCACATGGATCGAACCCGGGCCGAGCAGAAAGGGTTCGCCCCAGGCGGTGAGTGAGGGGATATCGCTGGTAAATTTGGCGACCATGGTAGGAAGGTTGCCTACTTTGCGCATGCGAACGAAAGGGAGTTCGAGGCTGAACTCAACATCCGCGCGGTCGCCTACGGTTGCGATGATCGATTTTTTTATTTCGACGGCCGGCCCGACCAGGCGGATTAGCAGGTGAGCTTCCGCTTTATCCGCGATGACGTTGGGGGCGCGGCCGCCTTCGATGAGACCGATGTTCAGGGTCGAGGGGCCGATCTCGGGCTCGACCGGAAGAGGCAGCGCCATCACGTCGTGGAGTGCCGAGATGAGCTTGTCGATGGCTGATTCGCCCAGCTCGGGGTAGGCCGAGTGAGCCATGCGGCCCTTGGCGCGAAGTTCGACGCGAAGCGCCCCTTTGGAGGCGATGGCAAGCCGGTTATCGGTAGGCTCCCCGTTAATCAGGAAGCGGGAGCCCTTCGGAGTCAGATTGGCAGCCACCGCTCCGGCTGAGTCGCGCTCCTCGCCGACAAGGAAGAGCAGAGCTATCTTCACACCAGCTTCGCGCAACTGGTCGGCGGCGGCAATCTGGGCGGCGATAATGCCCTTCGCATCGCATGTTCCCCTGCCATAAAGGTAGAGATCATCTTCTGTGCAGCCGAAGAAAGGGGGAACGGTATCCATGTGGGTGGAGAGCACGACATCCGGGGTAACACCGGGCAGCGCGGCGTACACGTTGAAGCGGTCGCCGCTGCCCGCGCCAGGGGTACAGGAGCGGTCGGGCTGGGCCACAGGTTGGCGCTCGACCTGATAGCGCTGGGACGTCAGATAGTCATGCAGAAAGGCTCCGGCGAGCCCTTCGCAGTACGTGGTGGATTCGATGTCGACGAGTTGCCGGGTCAGTTGGATGGGGTCGATCGCCATGTGCTCCAGCATACGTGATGATGCGTCAACGCCTGACCACATCAGCCGTTCTGGAAGCTCCAGCCTTAATGCCAAGACGATAGACTGATTAAGATGACCCAGATAATACATTCCTCCATGCATTCAGCGACTCATGCTCCCGCTCAATCTCAGATCCGCTCCATTGAAGATCTTTACGGCCCCGCAGGCAAACTCGAAGCGCTGCTGAATACAGGACGCGAGGATGCCGCCTATGCCGCATTGGTGTGCCATCCGCATCCGGCTGGCGGAGGGACGATGCATAACAAGGTGGTATACCACGCGATGAAGGCGTTTGCGTCGTTTGGTCTGCCTGTACTCCGGTTCAACTTTCGCAGCGTCGGGCTCAGCGAAGGGGAGTTCGACGACGGGTGCGGGGAGCGGGATGACGTACACGCTGCGTTGGATTGGGTGGAGAAGAATCTGAAACGGCCTCTGCTGTTTGCCGGCTTCTCCTTCGGGTCGAATGTGGGACTACGCGCCTGCTGCGGCGATATGCGAGTGAAAGGGCTGGTCGGGCTTGGAGTGCCGGTGCGTGCGGAAGGGCGAGACTACACCTACGGCTTTCTGCCCGGATGCTCGCAGCCGAAGCTGTTCATCAGCGGCGATCACGATCAGTATGGACCGCCGGATGCGATGGAGCGGGTCTTCGAGAAGGCTCCGGAGCCGAAGCGCCTCGTCTGGGTTACGGGAGCCGACCACTTCTTTCAAGGAACCGCCGAATCTCCTGGTGCCAAGCTCGCGGCGATGCAGGCGGAGATGCGCTCCTGGGTGGCAAGTGAGTTTGGGTTGAGCTAGACAGCACCGAGCCGGTCGGCCTTCAGGCGGTGACGTGGGTTGCGGAGGGCGCAGGCCGCTCCATGCTTTGGCTGACCAGGGTGCGCAGCTCCTTTTGAGTTTCTGCGACGGAGACAAGCGCGGAAAGCGGACAGGTGAGAAGCCAGTCGCGCATGGTCTTGTTGCAGACCTCCGGCATCTCTTCGAACGGAATATGACCTGCGCCTGGGATGACGACGAGGCTCGACTGTGGAAGCGTGCGCTGCAGCTCGCGGCCGGAGTTCAAACCAACGGCGCGGTCGCGGTCGCCCCAGATCAGTAGCGTTGGTTTTGCCCTGAGACCGGTGAGCGCAGAGCGCAGAAGGCCCATGTCGACGAACCAGTGCTGCAGAATCTGGAGAACATGATCGATGGTGCCGGGAATGTGGAGGCCATCGGTATAGCCTTCCAGTGAGCCACTGGACACGCGCGCGGGATCGCCGTACATGCGGCTGAGGGCGGTCGCTTTGAGCATGCGGGGCAGAACAGGTATCTGCCGCGCCAGCCAGATGCCGAATCGAGTCTGATAGAAGCGGATGAGCTGGTGGCCAAGGTCGCAAAAGGGATTGGCCGGCGCGAAGAGGATGAGGCTGCGGACGCGGTTCGGGTGACGGGCGGCAAACATCATAGCCACGGCTCCCCCGTGCGAGTGGCCGGCGATGTCGGCCTCCTCCAGGCCAAGCGCATCCATACACGCGGCGAGCCGGTCGGCGGTTGCTTCCAGTCCAGCATCGAGGCCGGGAACGCGCTCGGATTGGCCCATGTTGAAGAGGTCAACGACATAGACGCTGGAGTGCCGGGCAAGGAAACCGATATTCAAACGCCAGTTATGCGCTGAGCCGACAAGACCGTGCAACAGCAGGAGAGGGCGTCCGGCACCCGCACACTGGTAGTGAACTCTCGCTCCGTTCACAAGGACGAAGCGGTCCTCGATTTTTGTATCTGTGCGTTTCAATGTCACCGGTGCCTCTGAAGAAGGGAGCGCGGCCGCGAAGTTCGCCCATCCATTCCATCTCTGAATTCTTTGATGTTACAGTACCGTGAAAATCGCCTCGATGTGAACCTCGGAGCGGAAATATTTGAGATGCGGAACCTGGAGGAGCAGGAAGACGTAAGTCTCTCAGTGTGCCAACGTTCTATCCATATTAGGAACTCGGGTTATGATTTTCTGTAGGCCCAAGCAAGGTAGGGCACGGCAATCGCGTTATGAGCCTGTTCTTCGAGTTTGGCCCCTGATGTGCTACACCATCGTTCCAGCCTATGAAAGATGCTGCCCAAACCCGAATCCTCGCAGTCGTCCTCGCGTTGGCGACGGTGGCTGTGTGCGTTCTGGCCGGGATCAACTTCGAGCGGGAGAATGGCTTCGACGTCCCCACGGACGGCATCTGGTGGGTAGAGGCAGCGGGTGGATTGCGGGCCGAGCGGGTTCCGGTCGTCTCTCCCGGGCACCGCGCGGGTATACGCACGGGCGATGTGCTGGTCGCCATCGACGATCAACCTACCGCGCGATTGGCTCCTCTGGTGCGGGAGATGTTTCGCAGCGGCATCTGGGCCCACGCGACCTATTCCATCCTCCGGCCGGTGTCTCACGCGATCGACCTGAACGGAGCGACGCGGCTGGATATCCAGGTGATTCTGGAGCCAAAGGACAGGTCGATCAACCAGGCGTTCAGGCTCATCGCGCTGGTATACCTGTGCATCGGAATCTATGTGCTGTTTCGGCGGTGGACGGCACCCAAGTCGGTTCATTTCTATGTGTTCTGCCTGGCTTCCTTCGTGCTGTACAGCTTCCGGTCGACGGGAGAACCAGGAGCATTCGACTGGTTCATCTACTGGGGAAACCTGGCGGCGCAGGCGCTGCAGCCCGCGCTGTTTCTGCACTTTGCGGTCAGCTTCTCGGACGATTTTGCGTCTGAGCACCGGAACCGCGTGGGACGGCGGATACTCAGCACATTGCTGTATGTACCCGGTTTGTTCCTGATCGGCCTTCAGTACCGGGCTATTCGCTTCTGGTCTGCGACCGAGGTGCTGCTGCACCGTTTGGATCAGATTGCATTAGGCTACCTCGCGCTGTACTACGTCATAGCCGCAATCGTGTTCCGGCTGCGATACCGGCGGGCGGAGTCTGCGCTGGAGCGGCAGCAATTGAAGTGGCTGACCCGCGGGACACTGCTTGCCGTTACGCCGTTTACGATCTTCAATGTCATCCCGTACCTCGCAGACTGGTCTGTCCCGACCCTGCTGACCAAGCTCGCCGGGCTGTCGCTGGTCATTCTTCCGCTTACCTTCAGTTGGGCCATCGTGCGTTACCGCCTGATGGACGTCGATCTGATCTTCAAACGAGGCGTGACCTACACGCTGGCCACGGCTTCGCTGGTAGGACTTTACTTCGGCGTCGTAGCAGTGACGGCGGAGATGGTGCATACGCGGCTGCCCAGCCTGCGCGTCTGGGGGCTGCTGGCCGGCATCATCATCACAGGCATCGTCTTCGATCCGCTGAAAAGAGCGATTCAGGCGCGGGTCGACCGCGTCTTCGATCAGAAGCGATTCGACTACCGCGAAACTCTCGTAGAGTTTGGACGTGGTATCAACTCGCAGACGGATCTGCGCGCACTGCTCGATTCGATCGTAGAACGGCTGCCGCAGACGCTCCTGGTCACCCGCGTTGCTGTGTTCCTTGCCTCTGAGGCAGATGGCGAAACGTCCGTGCGGCACTTCAATCTGGCCGCATCTCACGGACTCACCAACCTTCAAGCCCCCGACCTGCGGGAGTTGGACGTGCGTTTCCTCGACTTCGACCGGCCCGGAGCAAACAACCATATCTTTCTTGAGAACCCGCAGCAGGTGCTTCGTCTTCCCGCGGCACAGCAGCATAGCGCCGGACGCCTGGACCTGAACTACTATCTTCCCTGCCGGGTCGCCAATCGCGAGGGCGGCGGGACGCGAACGGTCGCCGTAATCGGGCTGGGTCGCACGGACGATGGAGACTTTCTCTCGAGCGAAGACATGGAACTGCTGGAGTCGCTGGCCGGCTACATCGGAATCGCGATCCAGAACGCGCAGCTCTATCAACGTCTCGAACAGAAGATTACCGAGTTCGAGAGCTTGAAGGAGTTTCACGAAAATATCGTGGAATCGATCAATATCGGAGTGTTTGCTGTCGATCTGGATGGCCGGATCGAGAGTTGGAATACTCAGATGGAAGGCATGTTCGCGAAGGGGCGAACGGAGGTTCTGCACCAGCCGCTCGCGGCCGTATTTCCGCCGGACTTTGTCGCCAATTTCAACAGCGTGCAGGAGGATCAGGGGACGCACACGCTCTACAAATTCCGCCTCGCCCTGCCTAACGGGTCCGTCCGCATTGCCAACATCGCGATCGCGCCCCTTGTGACGCGAAACTTCATTGCCGTCGGACGCATCATCCTGGTGGACGATATCACGGACCGGATGCAGTTGGAGGCGCAATTGACGCAGGCCGAGAAGCTCTCATCGATCGGGCTGCTCGCCGCAGGTGTGGCGCATGAGGTGAATACACCGCTCGCCGTCATCTCAAGCTACACGCAGATGCTGACCAAACATATGCGGGACGATGAGCGGCTCGCAACGATCCTCGAAAAAATCACCCAGCAGACCTTCCGTGCGTCCGAGATCGTGAATGGTCTGCTGAACTTTTCGCGCACCAGCGGCGCCGAGTTCACCAGTATCGATCTGAATCAGCTCCTGCGGGACACGATGACGCTGCTGGAGCACCAGTTCAAGACCTCGCAGATTCGAGTGGAGACGAACCTGGAACCGCACCTCTCCCGCATACGTGGAAACCAGGGCAAGCTGCAGCAGGTCATCCTGAACCTCATGTTGAATGCCAAGGACGCGATGTTTGGGACACCAGATGCAACGCTTAAGATTGCCACCTTCAACGGTGCGGGACGGGTGCTGATACGAATTCAGGATTCCGGCGGCGGTATCGAACGGGAGCATCTGCACCGGATCTACGACCCATTCTTCACGACGAAAACCAAGCCGCAGGAGGGGGAGCACAAGGGCACCGGCCTCGGACTGGCCGTGAGCTACGGCATCATGCAGGAGCACGCGGGCAAGATTCACGTCGAGAGCGAACTTGGCGTCGGGACGGCCTTCCAGCTTGAGTTCCCTGCCTCCGGCGCTCGCACGCCATTGAGTGCCGAACAGCCGGAAACCGGTATCCGGGAATCCGAGAGGAAGACGATTCATGTCTGAAACAACCGAACTGGCAGCCGAGTCGCTTCATCTGAAACGCACGGCACGAGTCGTGGGCGATCCACGCATTCTCATCATCGATGACGAGATGGCAATTCGCGAGTCGCTCGATACGCTGCTCAGTCTCGAAGGGTTTACCGTGAACACGGCCGGTGACGGTGCGTCGGGTCTGGAACTGCTGGCGCGCAATGAGTACGACCTGCTGCTGCTCGATCTAGCGCTCCCCGGCGAGAGCGGGATCGATCTGCTGCCGCGTATCACGGAGATGCAACCGAACCTGCCGGTCATCATGATCACGGCCTACGGGACCGTCGGCAATGTTGTCGATGCGATTCGCGCGGGTGCGGAAAACTTTATCCAGAAGCCCTGGGATAACGAAAAGCTGCTCGCGGATATTCGCGCGGCGGTGGCCCGGCATCGCGCCGAGGAAGAGGTTGTCCAGCTCAAGCGAACCCTGAAGCAGCGCTACAACTTCGAGAATATCGTCGGCAAGAGCGAGCCGATGTTGAGCCTCTTCGACCTGATCGCGCAGGTAGCGCCAAGCCGGTCGACGGTCTTGCTGCAAGGTGAGAGCGGAACCGGGAAAGAGTTGATCGCGAAGGCGCTTCATGCCAACTCGCCGCGCCGCGACCGGCCGTTCGTGCCTGTCAATACGGGAGCGGTGCCCTCGGATCTGCTGGAATCGACACTCTTCGGTCATGTCAAAGGCGCGTTCACTTCGGCTGTTACGGCGAAAAAGGGACTATTTGAAGTAGCCAACGGCGGAACGCTCTTCCTCGACGAGATCGGCACGATGGGAATGGACATGCAGGCCAAAATTCTGCGCGTTCTGCAGGACCGCCGCTTCATGCATCTCGGTGGCGTGCAGGAGATTCAGGTAGACGTCCGGATCATCGCTGCGACGAATGTGAACCTGCAAGAGGCCGTGCGGCAGGGCCGGTTCCGCGAGGACCTCTTCTACCGCCTCAATGTCATCTGCCTGGAGCTGCCGCCGCTGCGTTCCCGTCGTGAAGATATCCCTTTACTGGCCGCTCATTTTTTGAAGTTGTATGCCGATGAGAATGGGACTGAGGTGCCATCAATCTCGCCCGAAGCCATGCGGGTCATCATGGATTACGAGTGGCCAGGCAATGTGCGCGAGCTGGAGAATGCGATGGAACGCGGTGTTGTTCTCGCCACCTCACGGACGATCGGCGCGGACCTGCTGCCCACGCAATTGACCGGCAGCACCTATTCGGCCACCCTGCTGGACCATCAGCCGGATGCCTCGCTGTTCGACTTGATGGAAGAGATCGAGCGACGCATCATATCGGACCGTCTGGAGCGCTGCCATTGGAACCAGACCGAGGCGGCGGAGTATTTCAAAATTCCACTCTCGACGCTAAACCAGAAGATCAAACGGCTGAACGTCGAGGTCAAGAAGCGAACCCGCGATTAGCCTTGCCGCCACTTCAGAATTGCGAAAACATCGACCGGGAAGTGTCACGGACAAACACGGATAGCAAGTTACTCCGATAGTGGGAGGGGTCCGGACTCTCGCCTGATGAGTCCAGGTTGAATGACTACCTTGAGCGAGTCGGCCTGGGGGTGGGACGCCAGGTCGAGAGCGTCGACGGCGTCCTCCAGCGAAAACCTGTGTGAGATCAGGTTCGTCAGGTCGAAGCCGTCACGATATCCATCGAAGACTATCTGAGTTACCTCATCCTGGATGGCGACCGACGCACTATACGAGCCCATGAGAGTCTTTTCATCCATGCAAACCGCGGCAGGGTCGAAGGGTGCCTCTCCGTGCTGCGTCTGAGCGAACAAGACGACGCGACCGCCGGGGCGGATGGCGTCCATTGCCGTTTTGATAAGCGCGTTGCCGCCCACCGCAACCAATGCCACATCGGCGCCGCGACCTTTCGTTGCAGCCCTCGCCGCGGCAGCAACATCTTCCCTGGCATCGAGAGGGCGGTTGAGGCCGAACCATGCGGCGACTGCGTGGCGCTCCGAGTAGAAATCGCTGGTCAGTACGGTCGCTCCGGTCTTGCGAGCGAGCGCGGCGAGCAGGATGCCTATTGACCCCTGGCCGATGACCAGGACCGTCTCATCGGGTTGCAGATTCAGGAGTTGAATCGCCTTGTAGCAGGTATTGACCGGCTCGATGAACGCGGCCTGTTCGAAGGGGATGTCATCGGGGATTTTGATGAGACCGCGGCGTACGATCCAGTTCATCACGCGGATGTATTCTGCGAAGCCTCCCCCCGACGGAGCGAAACCCGCTGTGCAGCCCACCTTTTTGTAGACCTCGCACTGCGCGAAGGTCTGCTTGCTGCAGTAGAAGCAATGGCCGCAGGGGATGTGGTGGTAGGCCATGACGCGGTCGCCGACAGCGAAACTGTTGGCCGCCTCACCGACCCGGACGATGGTCCCGGCCATTTCGTGGCCGAAGACGCGGGGCGCGTCATGGGAGCCGGTGTGAATTTTCTTGAGGTCCGTCCCGCAGATCCCGCAGGTGTGGATCCTGACCAGGACTTCATCGGGGCCAATCTCCGGCACCGGAATCGTCTCGACATGCACATCGTTCTTGCCGCGATAGACGGCGGCTCGCATAGTAGTGGGGACTTTATTTACTTGGTTAGACACGGCCGGTTCGAATGAGCTTTTCAACATTCTTTTCCTTCATAAATTCCAGGATTAAGTCTCGCATGGCCTCGGCTGCTCGGGCACTGTTCCTGCCGAGGTGAAACAACGACGGCCAATACTGTGGCCGCAAAGAGATGTGAGCGATAAACCTCGCCATCTGCATCTCTCCCATACTGCCGATGAAGAGATTCAGATCAGGGAGCCTTGCGCCAACCGCATCGGACACTCCCTTGATACAGAGCACAGGAATTCCGTTCATCGCAGCCAGGCGTGCTACGGTGGCCGCCTCCATATCGACCAGAACAGCTCCTCGGTACGTTTCGGCGAGACGGGTTTTTTCGGCGGCATCGGCGACGTGTGCGGTTGTCACCAGGGGCCATCTTCTGCCACTGCCGGTCAGATTGAACTGCTCCCCTGTCTGTGCGTCGATGACAACCGTCGGAACGTGAACTGTTCCGGGGCTTACGCTGGCGCTGAGCGAGCCCGCCCAGCCAACCGAGAGCAGCATGTCCAGCTCTCCATCCGACGCTGCCACTGCATAGGCCCTCCGCACTGCCTCAGCGCCCATTCCCGCACACACCGCGATCCAGGTGTCCGCGCCGCTGGACTGTATCCACTTCCTTACCCCAGTCACTCCTGTAGAAATTTGCCGCCAATGTCTCACGAGCGGCTTCAACTCCCCGGGCAATGCCGCAATGATCGCAATCCTCATAGCTTTGGCGCATAGCCGTTTGCAATAAACCATTCAATTGCCGACCGCATCGCCGGATAGATAGGAAGCACCTGAAAACCAAGATCGCGTTCGGCTTTGGACGAGGAGGCGAACATCATTTTTCTGCCCATGCGGACGGCTTCGACAGTAGCGCGCGGCTCCTTCCCGAGGAGCTTGCCGGTGATGTTTTCGTCGAAGAAGGCGAAGACCATTGCGACGCTGTGAGGAACCTTCATGGTCGGCGAGGGCAAGCCGGTGATGGCGGACATGCGATCGAGGATCTGCTTCAAAGTCAGGTTTTCGCCGCCCAGAATATAGCGTTCGCCCGGTGTGCCGTGCTCGAGCGCGACCACATGCATCCGGGCCACCTCTTCGACGTCGACAAGGTTTAAACCCGTATCGACATAGGCAGGAAACTTCCTGTTCAGAAAATCGACGATGATCCTGCCGGTAGGCGTGGGCTTGGCATCGCCTGGGCCGATGGGGGTTGTCGGATTCAGTATCATGACATGCTGGCCGGCCTTGGCGGCTTCGATGGCCTGCTGCTCGCCCAGAAACTTCGACCTTTTGTAGTGGCCGATCATGTCTGCCAGGCCCACAGGCGTGTCCTCATCGACGATAGTGCCGTCGGCCTTGAAGCCCATCGTTGCAACGCTCGACGTGTAGACAACGCGAGGTATACCGGCCTCACGGGCGAGTTTCAAAAGCTCTCGTGTGCCGTCAACGTTAGCCGCGTACATCTGGTCAGGATCACGCACCCACAGGCGATAGTCCGCGGCGACATGTACCAGAGCGTCGCAACCGGCGAGTGCGATCCGGAACTCCTTGGTTCGGCGGAGATCACCATTCACCATCTCGGCGTTGATGCCGGCGAGCGATTCGAGGCGGCTTGTCTGGCGGGTCAGGAGGCGGAGCCTTGCTCCTTCAGCCGCAAAGCGCCGAGCCACATGGCCGCCGACGAAGCCCGTCGCTCCCGTGATGAATACGCGCACGTCACGCTCTTCCCTTACCTATCCATTCCAGTTGATTCGCGCCCTGTTCACCGTCGAAGTCTGTATCGTGACAAAATCTCAGTCCAGCTTATCGGGTTCGATCTGAATATTCTGCTCGCCAGCAGCCTTCTTTTCCCAGTATTTCTTCACCCAGGCCTCGAAGGTCTTGCCTGCCGCCGTATCCCTGCCGGTGAAGGCGAGCGCGGCAATATCGGAGTAGGCAACATTCACCTTGGTCTGGGCGTTTGCCGGGATGATGCGGACGTACGAATCGGCAAGCGAGGGCCCCTGACGACGGTCGAAGAGATATCCCGAGATCTGTGAGCCGTCTTTTCGGGTGACAGTAATGTCACCGCGATAGTCGAACGCCTTTTCAAGCGCCTCACGAATCTCAGCGTCACTCGCCAGCTCCGGAATCCAGCCCTCAAGCTGCTCGCGCTCACGGCCTGCGGCTACTTCGATGTCATCGGGATTTGCCTGGTTTAACTGCGCGAGCTTTGCAGATTCCTGCGTTTCAGTCGCCATGGTCAGTCTCCTGAGACCTCTTGAAGCTGAGCAGCCTTGCCGGCCGCAGTCTGAGGCGAGCCTATCTGGACGAGAGGCGCGGTGTGCGCGGGCTTCCACTGGTTCAGCAGCTTCATCGCACCCTCATCCTCATATCGATTGAAAAAGATGGCCTTCGCTGTCTGCAGCAGGCCTTTGATTGAGCCAAAGGTGTAGTTGACTCCGCTGGCCTCGTAGCCCGAGTGAACCATGCAGTTTGCGCACTGCGGGTTGCCGGATTCCGTGCCGTAATTCTGCCATTGCACCGTCTCCATCAACTCCTTAAAGGTGTCGGCGTATCCATCCTGCAGGAGATAGCATGGCTTCTGCCAGCCGAAGATGCTGAAGGTCGGCATGCCCCAGGGGGTGCAGGTCAGGTCTTTCTTACCCATCAGAAACTCCATGAACATGGGCGAAGCATTGAACCGCCAGGTCTTCTTCCGGTTCGACAATATCGAGCGAAACAGCTTCTTCGAACGCGCACGGCCGAGAAAATGCTTCTGATCGGGAGCCTTATCGTAGGTATATCCGGGTGAAACCATCATGCTCTCGACGCCCGCCACCATCAATTCATCGAAGTGGGCGCGCACGCTATTTGGATCTGCGCCGTCGAAGAGTGTGGTGTTGGTGGTGACGCGAAATCCGGCTTCGACCGCAACCCGTATACCCTCCATGGCGATGTCGTACCCGCCTTCACGACAGACCGAGAAATCGTGGTGCTCGCGCTGGCCGTCTACGTGTACAGAGAACGAAAGATACTTACTCGGCTTGAAAAGGTGCAGCTTTTCTTTGAGGAGAAGAGCGTTGGTGCACATGTAAACGTACTTCTTGCGGGCGACCAGACCGGCGACGATCTCCGGCATTTGAGGATGCAGCAACGGCTCGCCACCGGGGATTGCAACCATCGGGGTTCCACATTCTTCGACAGCCTTGAAGCACTCCTCCGGCGACAGCTCTGCCTTCAGGATGTGCGCGGGGTACTGAATCTTGCCGCAGCCGGCGCAGGCAAGATTGCAACGGAACAGCGGCTCCAGCATGAGCACAAGCGGATACTTCTTCCGGCCCATCAGCTTTTGCTTCAAAACGTAGGTTGCGACGGTCCAAGCTTGTGAGACTGGCACTGCCATCGGTTGTCTCCTCCAACGAAAATGTGCGAAACGTAGCGTGTGTAGCTGCTGCTCGTCCTCTATGCTGCCTCTGCGGCTTCCCGCTCCATGGCCCTCTTGTAGGTCGTCAGTGCCAGGAGAGGAAAATACTGTTTATACAAGTGGTATCCCAGGTAGAAGACGCGTGGAAACCCTGTTCCAGTGTAGTAACTTTCACCATTGCGCCCGGGTACAAGTTCGTCCCAACTGCCGTCCGCATGCTGGCGCTCAATCAACCACCTCACACCCTTCGCTACGGAATCAGAGCGGGAATCTCCGCCTGCGAGCAGACCTAAGAGAGCCCATGCGGTTTGTGACGGAGTGCTTGGTCCTACACCCTTCTGCAACTCCTCATCGTAGGTGCCGCAGGTCTCGCCCCAGCCACCGTCGGAATTCTGCACCATGCGAATCCACTCGGTAGCCTGAAGAATGCAGGGCTCATGACTCCAGACGCCCATCGCCTCCAGGCCGCGCAACACCAGAAACGTTCCGTACAGGTAGTTGACGCCCCAGCGCCCGAACCAGCTTCCATCACTGGCCTGCTCCTTCAGGACGAACTGGATCGCCTTCTCGACGCGCTTATCGGCACGCGTGAACCCGTACTGCGCCAGCATCTCCAGCATCCTTCCGGTGATGTCGACCGTCGGCGGGTCGAGCATCGCGTTGTGGTCGGCGAACGGGATGTACTGGAAGATTGTCTTAGTATTGTCCTTGTCGAAGGCCGCCCAGCCGCCATTTTTGCACTGCATCGCCCATATCCAGTTCAGGGCGCGCTGGCAAACCTCATGCTGATACCGCTCGCGCGGATTGTCCACGCAGTTCAATGCCAGCAGAACCTCCCCGGTATCATCGACATCGGGGTAAAACTCATTGTTGAACTCGAAGTACCAGCCACCCGGCTCAACATTTTTTACTTTTTGAGCCCAATCGCCTTTGTGCCGAACCTCTTTGGACAAAAGCCAGTCCGCAGCCCGCAGCAGACGCGGATCGCTTCGAGAGACTCCGGCCTCCCCCAGCGCGGAGATCACCTGCGCCGTGTCCCAGACAGGAGGAAAGCATGGCTGCATACGGAACGTCGGCGTGGAATAGCCAGACGCACCGTCCGGGCAGTCGATGCCCAATTTCTCAAACTCGTCCATGGCGCGAATGAACTGTGGATCATCGACCGAGTAACCCAGGCAGCGCATCGCTACAATCGAATTCAGCATGGCCGGATAGATCGCCCCGAGACCGTCTGACTTCTCGAAGCGGGCAAGCATCCACTTCTCCGCCTCCTTCAGCGCCTTCTTTCGCAACGGCCGGATATGAACTCGCTCCGCCAGATGAAAGGCGCGGTCGACCAGCAGAAAGAAGTTGCGCCAACTGATCGGTGTCTTCCGATCCCATTTCAGATGAAGATCCGCATTCTGCCGGCCGCCAACGAAGAGCTCCTCGATTCCCTGCTCGGGCGCAATCTTTTTGAATGGCTTCTTCGCATAGATAATTGCCAGCGGAACCAGAATGCCGCGCGACCAGGACGATATCTCGTAGATGTTGAAGTAGAACCAATTCGGAAACAGGACAATCTCGGGCGGGACCGCCGGAACTGCGTCGTACTCATACTGTCCAAGAGCGCAGAGGTAAATCTTGGTGAAGGTATTGCACTCCACGACGCCGCCGTTGGCCAGAATCCATTCGCGTGCTTTGGCTAGGACGGGATGATCCTTCGACCAACCCATCAGCTTCAAAGCAAGGTAACTTTTGACTCCGTAATTGATGTTGGAAGGACCGCCCGGAAACTGGCTCCATCCTCCATCCTGATTCTGGTGCCGCAGAATTTCGTTGATGGCCCGCTCCATCTTGCCTGCATCGCCTGTTCCTAACAGGACGTGCATGAAGATGTAATCGGCCTCGAGCATCACGTCCGCTTCGAGTTCACCACACCAGTACCCTTCCGGATTCTGCTGGCCCAGCAGCCAATCCCTTGCGCGGCCGATGCCGCTGGCAACGTGCTCGAGACCAAGATCGAGCCGGCCAAAGCGCGGCTGCGCTGGTGAAGTTGCCGCCTGCGGATTATTGGAAGTTGACATCATGGAACAACTCTCTCGTTCTTATCGTCTGCTAAGAAGCGGGATTGATTCTCTGAACAATCTCTGGCGGCAGCGCGAAACGTACGTTTTCCGGCATCACCTCAACTTCATCGACATCTCCATACCCCATCATCTTCAGATACTCCACGACATCCTTCACCAGAACCTCGGGTGCGGAGGCTCCGGCCGTGACAGCAACCGTATTGACACCGTCCAGCCACGCCGGCTGAATCGCATCGGCCGTGTCGATCAAATACGAGTTTGTGTGAAGATTCTGCGAAACTTCCACCAGACGATTCGAGTTCGAGCTGTTCGTCGACCCCACCACAAGCACCAGGTCTGCGTCATGCGCTACATTCTTCACCGCAACCTGACGGTTTTCGGTGGCATAGCAGATGTCCTGAGAGTGCGGCCCCACAATGTTCGGGAACTTGTTCTTGAGCGCCTGAATCATGTCCCGCGCTTCATCCAGCGACAAGGTGGTCTGGGTCAGGTATGCAACCCGATTCGGATCGGGAACGACTAGATCCGCAACCTCCTGCACCGTCGAAACGACCTGCGTCACATCCGGCGCCTCCCCCTGGGTGCCTTCGATCTCATCATGGTCGCGGTGCCCGATCAACACCAAGGAGTAACCCTGCTTGGCAAACTTGATGGCTTCGACATGTACCTTGGTGACCAGCGGGCAGGTGGCATCGACAACCTTCAATCCCCGCTCTTTCGCGCGCTCACGTACCGCGGGCGAAACGCCATGGGCCGAGTAGATGACGCGGGCCCCCTCAGGCACCTCGTCAAGCTCGTTGACGAAGATAGCGCCTTTCGCGGCAAGGTCGTTCACCACATAGCTGTTATGCACGATCTCCTTACGCACATAAATCGGAGCACCGAAGGCTTCGAGCGCAATCTGAACGATGTCGATAGCCCGGACAACACCGGCGCAGAAGCCGCGTGGCTTGAGGAGGAGAACTCGCTTGGTTTTCGCTTTGTTGACGCTCTCGCTGATGGCAGCGTGGTCAAGAGTGGTTGTAGTCACGTCTTCTAGTATACCGCTTATGCTCCGCTATCGGAGCCGGAGTGAACCGAATATGGTGCAGCCTGCAAGCGGATGCCGCCGCAACGATCCACTCTCGCAAGTGAGTCGTTTGCGGCTGTACTGCATCGCTTTTACAAATCTTAATCGTCGGACTAGAGCTTTTGGCTAGCGCAAGCCGGGTGGCCGCAGTCACACTGCAACGTGGTCTCGGAACTTGCGGTCTCGCAATAGGGAGAGCAGTACTTTTCGCCTTTGGGCGGCGTGCAAAGACAGGTCTTCATTGCGCACTTCTTGGAATCAGTCGACATAGTTATCCCTCCGGACAAGCTTCTTTCTTCTGGGATGCAGTTCCACTTCCGCGGGATGCAGACGCCATGTCAGCGGCTGCTCTCCAGCAGGTGCTGCGCGTGTTTCAGACTGGTCTCCGTCAGCTTCGCGCCGCTCAACATGCGCGCGATCTCCTGGGCGCGCTCGGTGTCATCTATGCGGCGTATCTCGGTCTGGGTCCGGCCGCGCTTCTCCGTCTTTTCGATCAGGAAGTGCTGATCCGCAAATGCCGCGATCTGCGGGAGGTGCGTGATGCAAAGCACCTGCTGGCCACCGGACAGCGTCTTGAGCTTGCGGCCCACGGCTTCAGCAGCACGGCCTCCAATGCCGATATCAATCTCATCGAACACGAGCGTCCGAGGCAGGGCTGCTTTCCTTCTGCGTACGCCCGTGCCCGACGCCGCCTCTTCGACCTTGACCTTCAATGCCAGCATCACGCGAGACATCTCACCCCCCGAGGCAATCTCATGCAGCGGCTTCAAAGGCTCGCCCGCATTGGTTGCAATCAGGCATTCCACCTGATCCCAACCCTGCGCCGTCCAAGCCTCGAGAGCATACTGGGCCGTCACACGCACATGGAAACGTGTGCTCATCGCGAGGTCGTTGATCTGCGCCTCAGCCAGCTTCTCCAGGCGCTTCGCCGCCTCCATCCGAGCGTCCGTCAGATGTGCCGCGGCTGTCCTATATGCCACGGTATCCTGCGTCTGCTTTGCCTGCAACTCGCCGAGCAGCGCGTCCCTGTTCTCGACTTCGGCAAGTTGCCGCGCTGCCTCCGCCCCAAAGGCGATCACCTCGGCCAGCGTCTGGCCATACTTCCTCTTCAGCCGGTCGAGCGCCGCCAGACGGTCTTCAATCTCCTCCAACCTCCCCGGCGAGGCGTGAATATTATCCGCAAAGTCGCGCACCTCGGCATCGACATCTTCAACGATCGCCTTTGCGGCGGCCAACTGCTGCGCTGGCTCCTGAAACCGCGCATCATAGCGAGCCAACTCTTCCAAATTCTTCAACGCGGAGCCCAGCGTCGTCTCCGCTGCGTTCTCCGATTCATAGAGCAGTTCGTGCGCGCTCATGGCCGCGGTGTAAAGCTTCTCCGCGTTACCCAGAACGCGCTTTTCCGCTTCGAGCTGAATGTCCTCGTCTTCAGCAAGCAACGCCGCCTGCTCTATCTCCCTGCTTTGGAAACGCCAGAGATCGGCCATGCGCAGACGATCCTGCTCGGCGGATTGCATCTCTTCGAGCCTGCGTGTCGTCGCGCGCCAGGCGGTGAAAGCCTCCGCGACCTTCGCCTTATCGACGCCGCCAAACCGGTCCAGCAGACTCCGTTGCTGCGCGTGATCAAACGAGCCCAGAGTCTCGCCCTGTGAATGCACCAGCGCGAGTTCCGGCGCGAGTTGCCGCAGCACCCCAACCGTCGCCGGCTGATTGTTTATGAATACCCGTCCCTTGCCGTTCGCGACGATCTCGCGGCGCAGCAGGATATGATCGGCCTCCGAGTCGATTCCATTCGCTTCGAGGACCGCCGCCGCTCCTGGTGTCAGCTCAAAGACACAGCTGACGACGGCCTTGTCGGCCCCATGGCGCACGACATCGGGTGACGCCTTCCCTCCTAACAGCAGGGCCAGCGCGTCGATCAGGATGGACTTGCCCGCGCCTGTCTCACCCGTCAAGAGATTCAGCCCATGGCCGAACGTTGCAACCGCACGGTCGATGACAGCATAGTTTTCCGCGCGCAACTCCAACAGCATAGGGGCCTCAGAAGGACGTACCGCGAGAATAGCAAACCTCGCGCAAACGCTGCATACTTCGTTGGCTTCTCCCTCTACGGGCACCACGGCAGATGCCTCCATGCACACAGCAGCAAGATTTCACAGGCAGGACAATTTACACTGAACACAGGTGGACAACAACTATGGTTTGGACCGTCGCACTCGCTTTGTACCTGTTTCAGGAGGATCCTGCATCTGTCCCGCCTGTGGGAGCTAACGGCAGCGCGCTGATGGAGATGATCCACAACAGCGGTCCGGTGGCATTCGCCGTACTGGTTATTCTGCTCATCGCGAGCATCTTTTCCTGGACCATCATGCTCTCGAAGTGGTCGAGCTTCCGCAAGGCCCAGGTGCAGGGCCAGCGCTTCGTCCGGGCCTTTCGCAAATCCACCCGGCTCAGTGAGATCGCAGCCGTCGCCGACCAGTTCAAACCCAGCCCTCTGGTCGCGGTCTTCGGCGAAATTCACGACGAATACCAGCGCCAGAACGGTGGACGCGGTCTCCCGCGCAATCCGCTTGCGCTTGACCGAGCCGCGCAGACCGCCTCGAGCGAAGCCCTAACCGCGATGGAAAGTCACATGACCTGGCTCGCGACCATTGCCGCCATCGCTCCCTTCATCGGCCTGTTCGGCACCGTCATGGGTATCATCGATGCTTTCCATGGCCTGGGTACGGCAGGCGCGGCGACCTTGCGCGCCGTTGCGCCCGGCATCTCGGAGGCCCTGATTACCACCGCCGCCGGTCTCGTCGTCGCGATTCCCGCGGTGGTGGGCTACAACCAGCTCACCGCGCGCCTTCGCGAGTTCGCGTCACGCATGGACGACTTTGGACGCGAGTTGCTGAACGCAATCGAGAATGCCGCCATGTTGACCCCGCCTCCACAGCAACAGCAACTACCGGAAGAGCCTCGCCGGAGGAGCTTCTAGCGATGGCCTTCACCGCGAAAGGACGCACCCAGACAGCGCTGGCCGAGATCAACATCACGCCTCTGGTCGACGTCGTGCTTGTGCTTCTGCTTATCTTCATGCTGACTGCTCCGGTGCTCCAATCCGGGGTCGAGGTCGCCATTCCCAAAACCCGCACAGTCAATCAGCTCACCGAAGAACGGATGGTCGTCACTATCGACCGCGAGCAGAACGTCTTCCTCCAGGACAAGCCAGTCAATATCAACCAGCTTCCCTCGCTGCTCAGAACAAACGGAAAAGGCGACCCAGGCAAGAAGATCATCTACCTGCGCGCCGACGAGCGCGTGCCGTTCGGCGCATTTGCGTCCGTCATGGATGCCGTCAAGCAGGCCGGCATCACCAACATCAGCATCGTCACCCAGCCGATTCAAAAGTGAAAAGCGGGACCGTTCGATAGCCACTCACCTCCAATTCGGCCCGGACGACCACGCCAGCGGTGACAATCTTCGCGGCAACTTCGCCGGTTCGCTGGTCCTGCACGGTCTGGTCGCGGGAGCCATATTCGGCTGGGCCTTCCTGCTCCATAGCAGAGGCAGGAACTGGGGCGAAAACGCTTCAACCGCCGGCGCCATTCAGGCCACCATGGTCTCCGCGCTTCCCCTACCCCCAAAGCAGCGCACCCTCGACACGGGAGTCCTTACCTCCGAGGCGCCGAGTCCCGCGCCGGTCGTCACCAAAGAAAGAACCGAACCGCCGCCGAGCCCCAAGGAAGTCGCGATCCCGGAGAAGATCACCAAGCCGATCAAGACGGCTGAAAAGCCGACCCCCGCGCCCCCGAAACATATCCAGCCCCTGCCGCCGCAACCCATGAAAGCCGCGACCGGCGAGACAGCAGGAATCCGCGTGGCGCAGTCCACCCTGGAGATCAAGAACGGCACAGCCAGCGTCTCCGTGGAAGACCGCACCTTCGGCGCCCGCTTTGCCTACTACGTCAACATCGTCAACAGCAAGGTGGCGCAGAACTGGTACACCGCCGAGGCCGACCCGCGCACCTCGCTCGGCAAGAGCACAACCATCGTCTTCGATATCGACCGCGAGGGTGTGCCTTCGAATGTACGGGTCGAGGTTCCAAGCGGTTCCCCCACCCTCGACCTCTCCGCGAAACGGGCCGTGCAGCGGGTCGATGGCTTCGGGCCGCTGCCGCAGGGCGATCACATTACCGTGGAATACACCTTCCATCTGCATCCGCAATAACCCGCAGCGAGCCCGTGTGCCGTACACCTCTTGATTACCGCGGCGTTCTTCTCCGCTTTTGGGTCTAACATAAGAAAAGAATGTTCAGATCGAAACGTTTGCCCCCCAGTATCTCTCTGGAACGCCCCCCGGAACGACCCACTCACTTTGTCCGTTCCGGTGTCTTGCTCCTTCTTCTGGCCTGCGCTTCTCTCCTGCATGCACAGGGCACCTTCAAGACCGAAACCTCCAGCGGCGTCACCAGCATTCGCATCGCGGTCGCCGACTTCAAGCCCGCCTCACCCGATCCCCAGACGGTGGCTCTGAAGCGCACCTTCGATACGACGCTCGACAGCGATCTGGCCAATGCGGGCATCTTCGACATTGTGTCCAAGAGCATGCTTCCCCAGTCAACCCCCGGCAGCCCGGCCGAAATCAACATCCAGCAGTGGGCCGTAGCGCCTACGTCCGCGTCGATGGTGGCCTTTGGAAGCTTCAGCGTCGAGGGCGGCAGAGTGGTGTGCAACGGATTTCTGTTCGACGCAAAGAACCTCCAGTTCCCGCAGATTCTCGCGAAGCAGTACAGCGAGGCCGCAAGCGAGGATGCCGCACGCCAGATCGCCCATCGCTTCGCCGACGAGATCATCTTCCGTCTGAGCGGCGGCAGCCAGGGCATCGCAGAAACCAAAATCTTCTACGTGAAGATTGGCGGGGGCGACAAAGAAATCTGGGAGATGGACTACGACGGCGCGAATCAGCACGCGGTCACGCACCTCGGCACCGTCTCGCTGTCGCCTCGCATCTCGCCCGACAACAGCCGCCTTGCCTTCTCGTCGCTTGGACACGATGGTTTCCAAATTCGCATGTACTCCATGCTCCTGGGCCGTATGGTGAGCTTTCCGTCCGTAGGCGGCACCAATCTCTCGCCAGCCTGGAGCCCCAATAACAAGGAGATCGCCTACTCCTCATCCCGCAGCGGCGACCCGGAGATATGGATCGCCGACGCCAATGGCGGCACAGCGCGGCGCGTCACCAGCTTCCGCGGACCCGACGTCTCGCCTGTGTTCAACCCGCGCACTGGCTCGCAGATAGCCTGGATCAGCGGACGAACCGGTCTGCCCCAGCTTTACATCATGGATTCGGACGGCTCCGCGGTGCAGCGCATGACCGACGGCGGCTACGCTACCTCCCCATCGTGGTCGCCCAACGGCCAGTTCCTCGCCTTCGCATGGGATCGCAAGTACGGGCCCGGAGCGCCCGGCGGCCAGGACATCTACGTGATGGAGATCGCCACCAAGCGCTGGATTCAGCTCACGCACGACACCGGCCGCTGCGACTTTCCCTCCTGGTCGCCCGACGGAAGACACCTCGTCTATGCCAACACCGCAGACGGCCGGGCCAATCACATGAAGATCTGGACCATGCTCGCCGATGGAACGCAGAAACGAGCTCTTACCGGCGCAGGCGCGGATATGCCAAACTGGAGTTGGAAGTAACCCTCCCCTTCCCTGCGGAACCACCTCGCAGGCATCCTTGTTCGCTTGAAACACTACCCAAAGCAGGAGATCTACAGATGAGTGCACTGCAAATTAGAAGTCGCAAAGCCCTGGTTCTCGCCGCCGCCCTGATTACAATCGCCGCCGTTACCGGATGCCACAAGAAAGCCAGCGGCGTCAACCCCAACTCGCTCGGGCCTGCCCCGGCCGCCCCGTCAGCCGCTCCGACGGCAACCATCTCAGCCGATCCCCTCGCCATCGACCTCGGCCAGTCAGTGGTGTTGAACTGGCGCACCCAGGACGCTACCTCTGTCACCATCGACGGCATCGGCGAAGTCAACCCGAACGGCACCAAAACCGTGTCCCCTGCAAACTCGACCAACTTCCACCTGACCGCAAAGGGTGACGGCGGCACGACCGAGGCCAACGTCCGCGTCACGGTGCGTGTCCCCGTTGCCCCCACCGCGCCTGCCATGACCGAAGGCGATATGGGCACCGACGCCGCCTTCCACCAGAACGTGCAGGATGTCTTCTTCGACTACGACAGCTACGATCTCCGGCCCGACGCCACTGCGGCCACCACGCAGGCCGCCTCCTACCTCGCCGCGCACCCGGCAATCAAGGTCGTCATCGGCGGCTACTGCGATGATCGCGGCTCGGCGGAGTACAACCTGGCGCTCGGTGAAAACCGTGCCAATGCCGCTCGCACCGCCCTCGTCTCTGCCGGCGTCCCGGCAAGCCGTTTGCGCGTCATCAGCTACGGGAAAGAGAAGCAGTTCTGCACGGAGGAGAACGAAAGCTGCTGGCAGCAGAACCGTCGCGCCCAGTTCTCTCTGGACCGCTAATTCCTGCACTCCACTCATGCCTGGTCTTCGCGCCATGTGCGGTGCGGGGACCGGCAGGCAGAAAGAAAGCTGAGCACATCTTCCATGACCTTCAAGACTTCCCGAACTGAACCGCCCGATCGAAGACCCGACTCGAAGGCATTCCGAGCCGCCAGCAGAGCCGTCCTCCTCGCATCCCTGGCGCTCTTTACGTCCTCTATCTTCTTCACCGCCCCGGCCTTCGCCGCCAATAAAGACATGGTGCAATTGCAGACCCAGGTGCAGGAGTTGCAGGATGCCGTCGCCCGCCTCCAGCAGTCCAACGACGAGCGCATGGGCGTCTTGAAAGACCTCGTCCAACAGAGCGCGGATTCGGTCAACAAGATGGCGATCAGCCTCGACGCGCTGCAAAAACACATGCAGGTCCAGCAGGATGCGCAGAATGGCAAAATCGACCAGGTCTCGGGTCAGATTCAATCACTCAACGACTCTCTCGATGAGGTCAAGGCCCGCATCGGCACTCTTGAGAAGTTGATGCAGTCGGTTCAAAGCCAGCAACAGTCCATGAGCGCAAACCTGCCGACTTCCGCAGGTGCATCCACTGGCGCTCCGGCTGCCGCAACCCCGCTTCCCGAAACTCCTTCAACTGAGCCCCCGGCAGGATCCCACGCACCAATAGTAAGAAAAGGTAAGCCCTCTGCAGGAACTCCGCTAGCAGACAATATTGCTGCGCCTCCTCCCCAGGCTCCTGTGGCGCCACCTGCGGACGAGCTGTATAAAACGGCTCTCGGCGATTACATGTCTGCCAAGTACCCACTCTCCTCGTCCGAGTTTGCCGATGTCGTCAAGTTTTATCCCGACAACCCACTCTCCGGCAATTCGTTCTACTACATGGCAGAGATCGACTATCGGGGCGGTCACTATGCTGCAGCCGTCAAGAACTACGACAACGTCCTGCAGCAGTATCCGGATAGCAATAAAGCTCCGGTATCGCACCTGCACAAAGGCATAGCCCTCCTCTCCCTGAAGCAGAACGACGCAGGCGTCCGCGAGCTTCGTTTGCTCATTCAGCGCTTCCCCAACTCACCGGAGGCCATGCAGGCTCGAAGCAAGTTGAGCGGCATGGGCGTCCCCGTCACCCCCAGGCATTAACCAGACTCTCTGCCTTCGAGTGTCAATTGCGAAGCTCCTGCATCAGCCCCTCCGCTTCTGCCCGCTCTTCACCGCTGAGCGGCAGTTGCGGCAGGCGAGCCCAGCCTCCAAAGTATCCATTCAGATCGCAGCCGCACTTAATCCCCGCCGTCCCAAAATACGCTTCAATCTTCTCCACCGCTCCATGCAGTCTCACCTGCTTCTCTCGCGCCAAAGCCTCGTCTCCATCCTTCCAGGCCGCCAGGACCTCATAGCACGCCTGCGGAGCCGCTGCGGAAAAAGCCGGCATCGCTCCCACCGCTCCTGCCATCAGCCCATCCAGTATTCCCGTCGTACAGGCAGCGAGCAGTTGAAACCCTACCATCTTCGTTCTCGTCTTGCTTGCCGGCTTCGACGGCGCAAGCGCAACCCCAGTGCTGCCGGATGTGAGAGAATCTGCCGAAACCAGACCTGCCGAAACCTCGCCTTCGACGCGCATACGGCGGGTGACCGCTCGAAAGATTGCAGTCACATCGACCTGGTGTCGTACTGCCAATGTCTCACGCTTCAACTGCGCTATCCGTTCAGCACCGGCGTTACCGTCCACCAGACCTATAATTCCAGGATGCCCGGCAAGCTCCACGACCGTCTCAGTGGACAACGCATTGCATTCGTCCCTCGCCGGACTATAGAGCACAACCGGAATCGACGACCGATCCGCCACGGCCCGAAAGTAGGTAAGCAGCGCCTTGTTGGTGGGGCTGCTTGAAGACCCTCCAGGCAGCCACGGAGCCTTCACCAGCACCGCGTCATATCCAACAGCAGCGGCATATTCCGCCAGGTCGAGCGTAGCCATGACGCTATCGCGGGAAACCCCGGCCAGCAGCACCTTCTCCGGCGCAGCCGTCTCCGCCACGCTGCGCAAAACCTGCTTTGTCTCGTCATCCGACAGCATCCGCGGCTCCCCGCACTGGCTCAGCGCGACCAATCCCGCAACCGGTGTCTTCGAGTAGCGTGCGACATTATGTTCCAGCTTGCGAAGATTCAAGCGTCCATTGGGATAAAACGGCGTAGTCAGCGGGAGTTGCAGGCCTTCAAGCAGCATCTGTCTATTCTAAGAGCCAACGGCTCCATCGTGGGAAAGCGCCGCCATCGCACCTGCACAGTGCACAGATGGCACGAAAGGTGTAACCACTCCTGCCTGCGAGTGCAGTAACCTGTGGACAACAGCATGATGAGAGATCAGGATATCTCGCAGGACAAATCACCGGGCGACCTGGCCCGCGAGTCTCTCTGGTTTCTCACCCACACCCTTCTGGCCGTCTTTATTCTCGCGCTCGCCATGGGCGTAATCTCGCTCAACCACCCCGACCCCGACTCAGCAGCCCCGAAGCTGATCGGCAGCATCCTGGCCTTCCTGGCACCCTTAGCCGGGGGCTTCGTCATAGCCCGCATCCAGCAGAACGATATCGGCCGCTATGTCTGGATCTCCGGCCTCGTCCTGTTCTCGGTCGTCTGCGTCTGGGTTCTCGATCTGCCTACCGGCAAAGGCCTCTGCGAGACCTGCGGCGCGGTTGAAAAACTCTGGCGCACATTTTTCACCTTCAACCACGGCAGCGGGCTGATGGGTGGCGACGGCCTGCTCGTCGGAGCGTGGCTCCCGCTCTCGATGATCGGCTACGCTGTTGGAGCAGCCTTCGGTCTCGAACCCTGACCTGGGCTGTCGCGGCACCGTCCGGCTGTACTCACATCAGGTTTAGGCCGTGTCCGCGACTCGATTCGAATGAAGAGTCTGCAGCGCAACCACGCTCAAAGTTCCTTCCTGCAGCGCCGAAATACCCTCAGCCGCCGCCTGTGCCGCTGCAAGCGTAGTAATCGTCGGAATTCTTGCCATCACGGCCGCCCGTCGAATCGCCTTCTCGTCGAAGAACGTATCCTGCCCGCGCGGCGTATTGACGATCAACTGGATACGGTCGCCCTTGATCAAATCCACCACATTAGGCCGCCCTTCCTTCACCTTGTACACGCGCTCCGGCTGCAGCCCAGCCTGTTCCAGAACCAGCGCTGTCCCATGGGTCGCCACCAGGTGGAATCCCATCTCCACGAACTGGCGGGCCAGCGCCACCGAACCTTCCTTGTCGTGGTCGTTCACGCTCAGGAACACGGTTCCGGCCAGCGGGAGCACCTGTCCTGCGGCGATCTGCGCCTTGGCGAACGCCTCGCCGAAGTTATCGGCCACCCCCATTACCTCGCCGGTCGACTTCATCTCCGGCCCCAGCACCGTATCCACCCCGGGGAACTTGCCCCATGGAAACACCGGCGACTTTACAAAGTAGTGCGAGCCCGTCTCCAGATCTTTCCCGCTTGCTACCTGTTCCGGCAGAAGCTCCTTCAGCTTTCGTCCGACCATAATCCGCGAAGCTATCTTGGCCAGTGGAATCCCGGTCGCCTTCGATACATACGGCACCGTTCGAGAAGCACGCGGATTCACCTCAATCACAAAGACGATTCCCCGCTGAATCGCAAACTGAATATTCACCAGGCCACGAACCTCCAGTGCGAACGCCAGCTTGCGTGTGTATTCGCGAATCGTTTGCAGCACATCATCGCTCAAGCCAACAGCCGGCAGCACGCAGGACGAATCTCCCGAGTGAATTCCAGCCTCTTCGATGTGCTGCATGATGCCCGCGATCACAACATCATCTCCATCGCAGAGCGCGTCCACATCGCACTCGATCGCGTCCTCAAGAAAGTGGTCGATCAGCACCGGGCGCTCCTGCGAAAACTCAATCGCCGTACTCATGTAGCTGGAGACCGCCTCGTCGTCATACGCAATCACCATCGCCCTTCCGCCCAGCACGTACGAAGGCCGCACCAGCACCGGATACCCGACACGATTCGCCCCCGCGACGGCCTCTTCCACGCTGGTAGCCATCGCGCCCTGCGGCTGCGGAATCTGCAACTCCTCGATCAGCTTTCCAAATCGCTTGCGATCTTCAGCAAGATCGATCGACTCCGGCGAAGTCCCAATAATAGGCACACCGGCTTTCTTCAACGGCAGACTGAGATTCAGTGGAGTCTGTCCGCCGAACTGCACAATCATCCCGATCTCCGCGCCCGACGAAGCCTCATGTTCATACACGCCAAGCACGTCCTCCAGCGTCAGCGGCTCGAAGTATAGCCGGTCGCTGGTGTCGTAGTCGGTCGATACGGTTTCGGGGTTGCAGTTGACCATGATGGTCTCGTAACCATCTTCCCTCAACGCAAACGCCGCATGGCAGCAGCAGTAGTCGAACTCGATTCCCTGCCCGATCCGGTTCGGCCCGCTCCCCAGGATCAGAATCTTTTTTCTCTTCGTCGGAGCCGCTTCATCTTCCTCGTCGTAGCAGCTATAGAGATAAGGCGTATAGCTTTCGAACTCCGCCGCGCAGGTATCCACCAGCTTGTACACCGGCATCACATTCAGCTTCTTACGCAGCGCGCGAACCGCCGCCGTGCCCTCCGCACCGGTCAACCCCCAGCCTGCCGCGAGACGCTCGTCCGAAATCCCCATGCGTTTGGCAGTGCGCAACTGGTCGGCGGTTACCTCCGCCATCGGAACGCCCCCGACAGCTTTGATCTCATCCGTGATCTGCTTGATCTGGTTCAAGAACCACGGATCCATCGAGGTCATGCGTGCCACCTCGCGCACCGTCATCCCCCGTTCGAAGGCATAGCGTATGTAGGCCAGCCGGTCGGGATGCGGCGTCACCAGACGTTGCGTCAGCCGCCGCGGTTCGATGTCATCCGCAGTCGCCTTCTTGCCCGTCTCAAGCGAACGCACTGCTTTCATCATCGCTTCCTTGAAGGTCCTGCCGATCGCCATCACCTCGCCGACCGACTTCATCTGCGGCCCCAGCCCCTCATCCGCACCCGGAAACTTCTCGAACTGCCACTTAGGAATCTTCACGACGACATAGTCGATCGTCGGCTCGAAGCAGGCCGGCGTAGCCTTCGTAATATCGTTCTGAATCTCGTCGAGCGTATATCCTACCGCCAGCCTCGCCGCGATCTTCGCAATCGGAAATCCCGTCGCCTTGCTCGCCAGAGCGCTTGACCGAGACACCCGCGGGTTCATCTCGATCACTGTCATGCGGCCATTCAGCGGATTGACGGCAAACTGCACATTGCTTCCCCCCGTCTCCACCCCAATCTCGCGAATCACCCGGATCGCCGCATCCCGCATCCTCTGATACTCGCGGTCGGTCAGCGTCTGCGCCGGAGCCACCGTGATCGAATCGCCCGTATGCACGCCCATCGGGTCGAAGTTCTCGATCGAGCAGATGATGATCACGTTATCGTTCAGGTCGCGCACCACCTCCAGCTCATACTCCTTCCACCCGAGCACGCTCTCTTCCAGCAGACATTCATGCACCGGCGAAAGGTCCAGCCCGCGTGCCAAAATCTCCATCAGCTCTTCCCGGTTATACGCAATGCCGCCGCCCGAACCGCCCAGCGTAAACGATGGCCGGATCACTACCGGAAACCCGATCTTCGCGGCAAACTCCAGACCATCGCGAAGGTTGTTGATCAGCGCCGAACGTGGCATGTCCAGCCCGATCTTGGTCATCGCGTCCTTGAACAGCAGCCGGTCCTCGGCCTTCTTGATGGCCTCCAGCTTCGCTCCGATCAGTTCAACGCCAAGCTTGTCCAGCACGCCCGAGTCCGCCAGGTCCACCGCCAGGTTCAGCGCCGTCTGTCCGCCCACCGTAGGCAGCAGCGCAAATCTTCCCTTGCCTCCCATGCTGTCGGGGTCGAGCATCTCCACCTCGACCCGCAGAATCTCTTCGAGATAAGCAGCGGTCAACGGCTCAATGTAGGTCCTGTCCGCCACCTCCGGGTCGGTCATGATCGAGGCAGGATTGGAGTTCACCAGCACGACCTCGTAACCTTCAGCCTTCAGCGCCTTGCATGCCTGTGTGCCGGAGTAGTCGAACTCCGCCGACTGCCCAATCACAATCGGCCCCGAGCCGATCACCATAATCTTCGCAATATCATTCCTGCGTGGCATTATCTTTTCCTTGGTCACTCTCTTGAAAGGGCGAAACGACCTCTCCGCCTTCAGTGAACGGACGTATGATCAGTTCAATAGTCTTTGTCTTGAAAGAGCACGTCTTTACAGCGTCTGGATAAAGAGCTGCGACCGTCGTTCATCTCGAAAGAGCGGATCCCTTCCAGCAGTACTGGACGTAACGAAGTAAGTCTGCCCATCATGTGTGGCTTCTCCCTCGCCGGTCTCATACTCTTCCTCGGGGGCTAAAGTCCAATGTCGTCGCTCAGTACCGGCGCGGCTTAAGCTGTACCCTTTCAAACCTCCTGGCCGGAGCATGATCAGATACCACCACCAGTGCTCACTTCTTCCACTCTTCCATCATCCTACGGAAATCCTTGAACAGGTAATGCGAGTCATGCGGCCCCGGACTGGCCTCCGGGTGATACTGCACGCTGAACATCGGATCGGTCTTGTGCCTCAGGCCTGCGAGCGTCTGATCGTTCAAATTGGTATGCGTCTTCTCGACCGTCTTCTCGTCGAGCGACTCCGGATCGACCGCGAAGTTATGATTCTGCGCCGTAATCTCTACCTTCCCGGTCTGGTGATTCATGATCGGGTGATTGCCGCCATGATGGCCAAACTTCAGCTTGTAGGTCTTCCCGCCCAGCGCCAGCCCGAACAACTGATGGCCTAAACAGATTCCGAACATCGGCGCCTTGCCCTGCAACTGCCGAATATTGTCCTGTGCATACTCCAGCGGCTCCGGATCCCCAGGCCCATTCGAAAAGAACACTCCATCCGGCTCCATCGCCATCACGTCCGCGGCAGAGGTCTTCGCCGGCACAACGGTCACGCGGCAGTTCTCACGCGTCAGCATCCGCAGAATGTTCTCTTTTATCCCAAAATCGTACGCGACGACGTGCATCTGCTTCGCACTATCGTCCAGCGCAGCCGTCAGCAAAGCGTCGCCAGTCTGATTCTTGGGCTCATTCGCATCCCACTCATACGCCACCTTCGTGCTGACCTCGCTGGCAAGGTCGGTGCCTTCCATCTTCTTGATCGCCCGCGCCCTGGCCACCAGCTCATCCACATCCAGCTCGTCGCCCGAGGCGATCACACCGCGCATCACGCCATTGGCGCGCAGATGCCTCACCACCGCCCGCGTATCCACCTCCCCGATGACGGGCACCCCATAGCGTTCCAGATACTCGTCCGCCACCTCAGTCGAGCGCCAGTTCGAACTCATCGCGGAAAACTCGCGCGTCACCAGTCCTTCGATGTAGGGCCGCGTCGCCTCCGCATCGTGCGGCGTCGTCCCATAGTTTCCAATGTGCGGGTTGGTAAGAACTACGATCTGCCCCGCGTACGAGGGATCGGTAAAGATCTCCTGGTAGCCGGTCAAGGATGTATTGAAGACCACTTCGCCAGAGCATTCCGCTCGTGCGCCAAAACTCTTACCGCGAAAAACGCGCCCATCTTCCAGCGCCAGTATTGCTTGCATTGCCTCTCCGTAGGAGTGGATTTAATAAATTCTATCAGTACCGCTGCAAACAGCCGGACGGCTACCGCCCGCAATCACAGCGCGCAGCAAAAAGACCCGGCTACAATGGCCAGGCCCTTTGCGCGACAGCTAGATATAGAATCTAGCGCGGGCGGTGGTGACGGTGATGGTGACGGCGGTGATGACGGCCCTGATCCTGCGCGTTCGCGGGAACGACCGACCCAACCAGAACGACCAACGCGATAACGGAAAGAAAGTACGTGCGCAACTTCATTGAAACAACCCCCTCGTGCTCAACAGCCTCAGTTCGAGTCTGCCTGCACATGAAGCCTACCTTGATTCGTTACGTTATGCCTGGGGAGATTTCCTCAATTCAACGAAATGTTCCACTTTTGATTCCCCACGTCGCGCCAATCAGCCAGTTCAGCCGATATCGATCCACACATCCTCCCCCTCCACCCGCAGCGGAAACACCTCCACCCGTTCATGAGCCGGATAATCCGCCAGCCCGGACTTTACGTTGAACGCCCACGAGTGCCACGGGCAAACCACAGCCTCTCCCTCAATCCACCCCTGCCCCAGAGGCCCCTGGCGGTGAGGACACACGTTATCGACCGCCGAAAGCTCTCCCTTCACATTCGCCAAACATATGGCGATGCCCTCGACCTCCGCCTCCACCACCTTGCCCGCCCCGGGAGCCTCCGCCAACCCGCATAATCTCACCCACTGCACCACACTCACCTCAACTTTCCATCTTAAAGCCCCTGCAAAACCCATCCGGATCCGTCCGAACAAGCTCAACGCACAGTACTTGACTATTCCGATGCTAAAGTTCCTACAGAAGCCCCTATAGAACCCATAGATGCCGCGACCGTCCCCAAAGCCAATCCATCGTAAGCAGCCCGCCGCGGAACTGGAGGTGGTCGATCCTGTCTGGCTGTTGAAGGCTCTCGGTTTTACCTTGCTCGCCGCCCTTATCTGCGGATATCTCACCTTTTGTCTGCTCTTCTATCAAGGCCAGTGGCAACTCGTCCTGCATCCCGACCGCACCACCAACAGCCCTCCGGAGATCGCAGGCGCCCCTTATAACCTCATCCACTTCGCCCCGGATGAGTCCGCCGTCCCGCAACTCACAGGCTGGTGGATTCCCGCCTCACCCGGCAGTCGCTTCGCCCATACCACCATCCTGTTCGAGTGCGGCTCCGATGGCTCCCTCGCCGCCTCCATCTCAACCCTCGCTACCCTGCACGAGCTCGGCATCAATGTATTTGGCTTCGACTACCGGGGCTACGGTCAAAGCGCCGCCACCCACCCCAGCCAGCAGAGCATGACCCAGGATACCGAGTCCGCCTGGAAGTACCTCATGATCTCCCGCGCCATCCCGCCCCAGCAGATAGTTCCTTATGGAATCGATATCGGCGCTGCCCTGGCCGTTCACCTTGCCGCCAACCATCCTGCCATTCCGGCAATCATCCTCGATTCAGGCCGCGGAGACCTCCTCGCCACCGCGCGCCGCGACCGGCGTTCGGCTCTTCTCCCGGTCCGCCTTCTCTTCCACGATCGCTTCCCCTTGGCCAATCCGCTAAGCATCCTGGTCACCCCCAAGCTGCTCCTCTCCAGAGCCGCAACACTCGACCCGGCCTACCGAACCGCAGCCGACCCGAAGCTCACCGTCGAGTTCGCCTCCCCATCCCAGACTCTCTACCGCGAAAGCCTCACCCGCTTTCTCGACCAGTACCTTCCGCCAACCCCGGTTCCCCAGCTCGTGCCTTCCCCGGCACCTTCCGCGCCAAACCACCGCTAACTCCAGCCGCCTCACGTTACTTTTGCCGCAGGAGTTCCCTATGTCCAATACCCTGAACAGGCTCCAGCCTTGGGGTGCGTTGCTAATGCGCCTCGCGCTCGCCCTCCTTATGGCTGTGCATGGCTATCAGAAGGTCGTGCCGCACGGAGCCCTGAACCACTTCTCCCACTATGTCGCCTCCCTCGGGCTGCCCTACTGGCTCGGCTCCGTGTCGGCCTTTACGGAGTTCATCGGCGGCATCCTGCTCATTTTCGGCCTGTTCACCCGCCTCGCAGCAACTCTGATTTCCTTCGATCTGCTGGTAGCGCTGTTTCTGGTTGGCATTCACCAGGGCTTCAACTCGTACAGCAACCTGCTCGCGCTCACCGCCATCTCCCTCATGCTCGTCTTCTACGGTGCAGGAGCCGCGGCGCTGGATCGCAAAATCGGCTTCGCATAACGCCTAATAGTGCCTATTTCCTTCACCATGTGCAAAGGGGATGCGAACAGCAGGAGTGAAGGCCCCCGATACCGTGGGGGCCTTACATTTGTGGGAGTAGTTCTTTTGGTGCGGATATGGGAAGCCGTGGCCGTGGGAACTGAAAGCCCGGCACTTGCTGACTACACCTAGTAAGACGCGGCACTAAAAGAAAAGTTGTCCCGATTTTTCCATTATTCGTAGATTACTATTCTTCATATTCTATAAACGGTATAAAGAGGTCCCATCGAAAACAGGATCGCCTTTGCCGTACCCATCTCAAACGAACGTCATCTCGACCGGAGGCGGCGCACTTTGCCGCCGGAGTGGAAAGATGCCTGTATCAACCCTTCGTCTCTCCTCTTCCCGAGTACCCTTGATGTTGTCTCCTTCTACGCGAAGTTCAAAAACTCCGCCGGCCTCACCTGAGCTCCCGGGAACACCAGCTCCAGGTTCTTCGAGCCCAGCGTCTTCCACGCCGCCTCGCCCAGCACGCGGCGAAAGTCCGTCGTCACCATCAGGTCGCGGCCTTCATTAAGCTGCTCCTCCGAAAGCCCCGGCCATCTGCCGTAAACCTTTCCGCCCTTCACCTGTCCTCCAAGCACGAACATCACGTTCCCGTGACCATGGTCCGTGCCGCCGGTGCCATTCTGCCGCGCGGTCCGTCCAAACTCCGACATTGTAACCAGGGTCACGTTCTCCGCATCCGCGCCCATGTCGTTCCAGAAGGCGGCAATCGTCTCCGAAAGCTCTCTCAACCGATTAGCCAACTGCCCATCCGCGCCTCCCTGGTTCTGGTGCGTGTCCCACCCGCCAATGTCGGAGAACGCCGCCTCAACCCCAAGGTTTGCCTTCAATAACTGCGCAACCTGCTTCAGGCTGCTGCCAAACGGCGTATTCGGATACACCACCCCGGCCGCCGGTTGATAGTGAGCCGGATCGGCCGCCTTCAGCATCTTCACAGCTTCGAAGGTATCCTGGGCGGTCCCGTGCAGCATCGCATCCGAGCTCTCGTCGTACATCGCCTGAAACGCATTGCTGATCGGCGAGGCCTGAGCGCCCCTGCCCCCCACCGAAAAATCCGCGAGATTATTGACTGCAATCGCCGGAACCCTCCCCTGCAGCGTCCTTGGAACCTGTGTGCCTAGCGCCACCGCCCGGAACGCCAGCGGCTTGCCCGTCACTGCCTCCGCCTGCAACGCACGGTTCAGCCAGCCGTCGGAGGTCGCCTTAACCCCCGGCGTGCCGCTCTCCATATAATCCTGCGCATCGAAGTGCGACCGCGTCGTATCCGGCGACCCAACCGCATGGATCACCGCCAGGTGTCCCTGCTCGTACAGAGGCTTGAACGCAGCCATTGCCGGATGCAGCCCGAACTCGCCATCCAGATCGAGGACATCTCTCTCCTGAATCGCGATCGAAGGCCGCATCGCGTAATAGTTCTTCTCCTTATAAGGAATCACGATGTTCAGTCCATCGGCCGCACCGCGCTGAAAAAGAACGACCAGCTTCTTATGGTTCGCAGCCGCCGTCGTCACTTCGGCAAGTACGCTACGCGACAGAAACGCCGGAATCGTGGAGGTGCCGATCAAAGCAAGCGCCCCGTTCTTCATAAACCCGCGCCGCGTTACCCCGCGCCGCGACGCATCGCGTCCGTGGATATCGCATCCCCAATCGCTCTGATCCGCCTGACTTTTCATGTTAATCATCTCGTTCTCCCAATCCCGATGCGTTCACGAATTCATGGCCTCGAAGTCCGGAACTCGCTGCCTTTATTCCTGCCTCTTCTTCTACCCCTGCCGTTGCTGTCCTTTCGTTTGTCATCCCGTAGGGATCTGCGGTTGCTTTTCTCTCCTTGCATCACACAAAAAAGCGGTCGAGATACTCGCATTTCGCCCCGTTCCCTTGTCTGTGCTCCTGCCTCGCGCCACATCTTTGAACAAGGTCCTGGGAGATTCTCCTACCGCCGCTGAAACTCCGGCGACCCAAGCAGCAGACCGGCCATCGCCGCCGCCTGCCGGTCCTGCGGCGGCTTGGCATTTTGCGTCATCGCTGCCGGGTTCAGCACCGCCGCCACAGGCTCGTCGCCACCAGGACGGATCGCAAAGCTATTCTTCACCTGTGGCTGACCAGCCTGGCCCTGGGCCTGTTCCAGCACCGTCGCCCTCGTCCGCTCGCCTACTGGCTGCCCCAACAAAGCTAACTCCAACTTCTTCTCCTTCATCGCTGCCTGCCCAACCCCACCCTCGGCGCTGATCAAATCTTGGTACGTACCGGATCCGTTCTGGTCCAGCAACCGCGTCCATGCAGTCTGAGTCCCAGGCAGCCGGTCGCCGCTCAAACCGAGAGCGAAGTTCATCCGGTTCACCAGATCGCCTGCATTCACCCACGGAGCCGCCATCCAGCTATACCCGTTCGGTGTCTGCATCCCGTACAGCGGCATGCCAAGCCTCGCCAAAGCCCCAGTCAGGGGCACCGCATTCGTCACATCCGCATCGCTTGCCCGCACCGCCGAAACCACAAATTCGAGCGGCGTCTTCACCTTCGCGCGATACACCTGCGGCGACCAGAACTCAGGCGAGTCGAACATCGTCCGCAGAACCACCTTGATGTCCCCGCCACTCGCCACAAATGCCTTCGCCATTCGGTCAACCATCGCCTGCGGCGGCGTATCGCTCACAAATCGTACCGCCAGCTTCGTCGAGATAAACCGCGCCGTAGCCGGACTGGTAGCCAGCATATGGAGCACCTGCATCCCCTCCTCCTGGCCATTCTCCCGTATCTTCTCGCCAAGCACCGTCTTGCTCCCCGGCTCATGTCTGCGTTCCTCGAACTGATACATGCCGCTCCGGAACGGGCGATCAATCATCCACCCCGTCAGCACCTTGGCCACCTCGGTCACGTCCTGCTGGGTGTACCCCCTGCCGCAGTCTTTCTCCAGCGCACTCACCGGATGATCCTGGCTCACCTCGCACTGCACCCCCAGCGTATGCAGCTCCATCAGCTCGCGTGCATAGTTCTCATTCAACCCGAGGCCCTTCTGCGCCTGTTTAGCCTGCGGATTTCGCGCAGCCTTGGCCGCCCGCATCGCTGCCTGCGAATCCGGCCCGATGCTCTGCCAGTTATCCAGATACATCAGCATCGCCGGACTCTTCGCCACGCTCACCAGCAGGTCCTCGAACTTGCCCAGTGCATGGGGCCGGATCACGTCGCGCTCATACGCAGCCAGCAGATACGGTTCGTCCTGATTCTTCCCGATAAACACATTGAAGTGGTTCAACCAGAAGTCGGTCATCACCGCCTCCAGTTGTCGCTCGCTGTAGATGTCGCGCATCACCCGCGAAGCCAGCAACTCCCCTCCAATCATCCGGGGCGAACTCTGCAGGGCCGCAAGCGTCTCCTTCTGCTCCGGAGTCAATCCCTCCGTCGCCGCCGCCAGGTCGCCCGGGCTCAAACTCCTGCGAAACGCCATCGCCTCATCCGGTGTCATCGCCAGAATGCGTTGCATCCTCTGCTCCGGTGGAAGATTCACGATCCGCACCGCGTCCAGGCCGGAGTACAACTGGTCCGCATACGTCGCCGGGTCTGCCGCATCACCGGCCGGCGCGGCCCTGCCCTTCGCATCGACACTGTCCGCAACGCTCGTCCCGGCGGAATTTGCAGGCTTTTGTGCAGCCTCCCGCTTCGCTCTTTCCGCCTGGTAAAAAGCAATCTGGTCCGCATAAATCGCGTGTTCGACCGGATCGGCTGGCAGCGCCACGTTACCTTGCATCACCTGCCGCAGCATCTGCGGGCTGGGGTATCGCTGCAACAGCTCAACCTGCTGCATTTTCATCGCCGGGAACATCGCAAGCCTCTGCTCCAGAGCCGAATCATCGATACTCGCCGGATTCAACTGCTGTTCGAACCAGCGCTGCACTCCCATCGCACGCACCTGTGCCACCTCTCCAGGCCGGGGCCCGAAGGTGAAGCGGTTTAATGCATGCAACACACGATCTTCACCCTGGATCTGCTTGACGGGCGAGGACTTCTTGCCTGCGGCCGCCACACTCACCGGCCGCCCCGCAATCAACAGAGACAGCACGCTCACGCAGAACCCGGCAACTCTCTGAGCAGGCCTCATGACGACTCCTTCTCCTATGCTCCGGACAGCCCGCACCACGAAACTTATCTAGCAGTGCGTCCGCCTGCATGAAGAAACACGAATCCAGGAAAGCAGTTGCGTTCCAGCCAGCTTCAGCCGCAACCCCGTTGCCCGTCCTTAATCGGCGTCATCGGTGCAAATCGGTGTCAAGCCTTCCTTCACCACACCCGCGCAACCACCGCCTCAGAAAGCGGCAAGCTCGTCCATAGCCCGGTACAGATCCTCAGGCTGAGGCAGAATCGCATCCTCCAGCAAAGGCTGATAGGCCACGAACGTATCCATCGCCGCGACCCGTCGCACCGGCGCATCGAGGTCGTGAAACAGCTCATCGCCAATCCGCGCGGCAATCTCCGCACCATAACCCCAGCTCAGCATGTCCTCATGCGCGACGATCACGCGGCTGGTCTTCCGCACGCTCTCCGCAATCGCCTCCCAGTCATACGGCGTCAGACTCCGCAGATCGATCAGCTCCACATCGATTCCCTTCTCCCGATGCAGCTTCTGCGCCGCCTGCAAGGCCCGCGGCACCACCGCACCATAGGTCAGCACGGTCAGGTCCTTGCCCGGTCGTACGATCTTCGCCTTGCCGAACGGAACGCAGTAGTCCGGTCCAGGATACGCGGCGCGCCCGAACGTCTCGCGATACAGTCTCTTGTGCTCCAGAAACAGCACCGGATCGTCGCACCGGATCGCCGTCCTCAACAGCCCCAGCGCATCCAGCGCATTCGATGGCATCACCACGCGAACTCCCGGCGTATGGGTAAAGATGCTTTCCCCCGACTGCGAGTGATAGATCGATCCGCCCGTCAGATACCCACCGATCGGAACCCGCATCACCAGCGGGCAGCTGAACTCCCCGTTCGACCGCCAGCGCACCAGCGCAAGCTCGTTCCGCATCTGGTGCATCGCGGGCCAGATATAGTCGAAGAACTGAATCTCAACCACCGGCTTCATCCCGCGAATCGCCATCCCGATGGCCCGCCCCGTAATATTCGCCTCGGCCAGCGGTGAATTCCAGCACCGGTCGTTGCCAAACTCCGTCTGCAACCCGGAGGTCAGCTTGAAGACCCCGCCCTTGCCCTTCAGTTGTCCCGCCCGCAGCGCTTCATCCCGCGTAGCGTCCGCCACATCTTCCCCAAACACCACAACCCGCTCATCCCGCCGCATCTCGTCTTTCAGGCAGCGATTGATCAGGTCCGCCATCGTCCGCTCCGTCGTGTCGGCGGCAACCATCGGCTGGGTATCAAATCGTGCGTCCTGCGAACTCAGATTTTCTGAATAGACATGTTTCGTAATCGAGTCCACCGTCGGGAACACCGCTTGCGTCGCGCGATCAGCCGCCCGCTGGACCTCTTCATCCACCTTTCGCTCCAGCGCATTGATCTGCTCAGCATCTAGAATTCCTTCGCGCAGCAGCCATACCTGCATCTTCGAGATCGGATCCCGCAGCGCATCCGCCTCAAGTTCCGTTCGCGATCGATAGTCCCGCTCATCCTCGCTCATCGAGTGCGAATACGGCCGGATCACATGCCCATGCACCAGCGCCGGCCCAAGCCCCGCGCGGCAGTGAGCCACAGCCTCCACCATCGCCTCGTAGCTCGCAATCGGGTCGGTGCCGTCAATCTCCGCAAAATGAAAATTTGGGAAATTCGCCACCAGCCGTGAGATATTTCCGCCCGGCGTGTTCGCCTCGACCGGCGTCGAGATTGCATATCCGTTGTCTTCCACCACATACAGCACCGGCAGCTTCCCATTCGAGGCCGTGTTCAACGACTCCCAGAACTCTCCCTGGCTCGTCGACCCTTCTCCAATCGAGACATAAACCACCTCATCCCCGTGGAAGCGAACGTCCTTGAATTCGCGATAATCCCCTTCGTGTTTCGCGGCCGCCTCGGGATGCCGCGAAAAATACTTCCCCGCCTCCGCACACCCGACCGCATGCAGGCATTGTGTCGCCGTCGATGACGAAGGCGTCACAATATTCAGCTTTTGGCTGGCCCAGTGCGAAGGCATCTGCCGCCCGCCGCTGGCCGTATCCTCCGCCGCTCCCACCGACTGGAGCAGTTGCTCTTCGACGGTATTGCCCAGCGCAAGACAGATCGCCCGGTCGCGATAGTACGGGAAGAACCAGTCGTACCCCGGCTTCAGCGCCATACCCGCCGCAACCAGCAACGCCTCGTGCCCAGCGCAGGAGATCTGAAAGAATATCTTCTGTTGCCGCTTCAAAACAATCTCGCGGTCGTCGGTTCTGCGCGACAGATACATCAGCCGGTAGAACTCCACCAGTTGCTCATGCGTCAGCGAATTCGCCGCGGCGGACTTCGCAGTCCCTTTCGCCTCTTCAACACGTGTTGCCGAAACTCTTGCCATGCACCTGTCCTCTGTTCCTCAAACCAAGCAGCCGCAAACCAAGCAGCCATCGCTAAACCGCAGTTCGACCACTCCACCGAACAAGATTGTACCGGGAACACCCGATGTTTGACTCTTCACGCACGATCGCAAAGAAATGTGCGACCCGCAGGCCGCACATCCCGCTGCTTCCATTCGGTCATACGAACAACGGCGCCAGCACCAGCGTGATCGTAGCCAGCAGCTTGATCAGCACATGCAGACTCGGACCCGCCGTATCCTTGAACGGATCGCCGACCGTATCGCCAACCACCGCCGCCTTATGCGCTTCGGACTTCTTGCCGCCATGCTGCCCCGTCTCGATAAACTTCTTCGCATTATCCCAGGCGCCGCCGCCGTTGTTCATCAGCATCGCCAGCAGCACGCCCGAAATCGTCCCGACCATCAGCAACCCGGCCACAGCCTCCGCCCCGGCCAGATTCACCGCCTTGTCGCCAATCATGGGAACCATCGGCAACCCTCCTCCTGACCCAAGCAACGCCGCGCCTGCCTGGTAGCTCTGCGAGAAGTGCCGGAAGATCAACCCGACGACCACCGGCAATCCAACCACAAGCGCTCCCGGCAAAACCATCTCCTTCAGCGCGGCGCCCGTCACAATGTGAACGCACCGCCCGTAGTCCGGCTTGGACGTCCCCGCCATAATCCCCGGATTCTCCTTGAACTGGTTCCTCACATCCTGCACGACCATCTGAGCGGTGCGGCCCACCGCCTTGATCGCCATCGAGCTGAACAAGAACGTCAGCGTAGCACCCAGCAGCGCGCCGACGAACACCGGCACCTGCGCCAGATTGATGTTCGTGAAACTCCAGCCCACCGGCATGTACCCGCCTGCTTCAGCCACCTTGGCCGTCACAATCACCTTGATCTCTTCGAGATACGCCGAAAACAGCAGGAACGCCGCCAGCGACGCCGATCCGACCGCATAGCCCTTCGTTAGTGCCTTGGTGGTATTGCCGGCCGAGTCCAGCTTGTCCGTCCGTTCGCGAATGGAGTCCGGCTGGTTGGACATCTCGATAATTCCACCCGCGTTATCCGTAATCGGCCCGAATGTATCCATGGCCAGAATGTAAGCCGCGCAGCTCAACATCCCCATCGTCGCAATCGCGGTCCCGTAGATCCCCTTGGCGTAGTCGCTGATCCCCGCAACCCCCGCCAGGCCCTGCACGCCGAAGTAGTAGCTCAGCAGCAGCGCGGCCGAGATCACCACCACTGGCATCGCCGGGGTCTCCATCCCCACCGCCAGACCGCTGATGATGTTCGTCGCCGGACCCGTCAGCGACGCCGTAGCAATCGACTGCACCGGACGGTAGCGCGACTCCGTGTAGTACTCCGTGATCCACACAAAAAGAAACGCCGTCACCAGCCCGATCACGCCGCAGCCAAAGAGCCACAGCGGCTGCACCTGCGGCCCGTTCAGCATCGTGTACACCGCGCCCGCAAACCCCAGCAGCGCCAGTGCGGCGGTCACGTAAAATCCCCTGTTCAGCGCCCGCATCGGGTCCTCGTCCTCGCGTGTGCTCACCACGAACACGCCCACAATACTCGCGATCAGGTTGATCGCCAGAACGATCAGCGGAAAAAGAATCCCCTTCACCCCGAACACCGGATAAAGCGCGGCTCCCAGAATCATCGCGCCGACATTCTCCGCCGCCGTCGATTCGAAGATATCCGCCCCACGCCCCGCGCAGTCGCCCACGTTATCGCCCACCAGGTCAGCGATCACCGCCGGATTGCGCGGATCGTCCTCGGGAATTCCAGCCTCTACCTTGCCGACGAGGTCCGCGCCCACATCCGCCGCTTTCGTATAGATCCCTCCGCCAAGCTGCGCGAACAACGCCACCAGCGAAGCCCCAAACCCAAACCCGACCAGTTGGTACGGCACCTGTTCCGGATGCTGCAAGCCACCGAAGAAAAGGAACAGCGACCCCACTCCCAGCAGTGAAAGCGCGACAACCACCAGGCCCGTCACCGCTCCGCCCCGCAGCGCCATCCGCAACGCCTTGTTCAAACTCGTCCGTGCCGCCGAAGCCGTGCGGATGTTCGCCCGGATCGAGCAGTACATCCCCGTATACCCCGCCAGCGCCGAACACACCGCACCCACCAGGAAGCTCACCACCGTCTTCAGCGCATAAGGCGATGTCCGGGGCGAAACCCGGTACCCGAAGAACAGCGCCACCGCGATCACCACCGCAATCGCCCCGATCGTCCGGTACTGCCGCTTCAGAAATGCCTCGGCCCCCTCGCGAATCGCATCCGAGATCGCCCGCATCTCGGAGGTGCCGGTGTCGGACGCGATCACCGCCCGCGCCAGAAGCATGGCCGCTACAAGCGCCAGGACCCCTACTCCAAGCGCGATCCAAAGATACATCCGTCCATCCTTATCTCCAGCATAGACAGGCATCCCTGCAACCTGTTCCTGAACGGCCACCGCCAAAAGTCGTACACCATGCATGCAAAGGTCTCCTTAGAACGTAGAACTTAGAACGCGAGTTTTCATCCAGCTTCACAAAGGGGGCAATTAGAGCATGGGCGGTCGAACAGGGTCAATGAGATGATGTTTTGCCGGTCGTTTGTTTGTCGTCATCCTAACCCTTGAACGTAGCGAACTAGCCCTTGAACGTAGCGAAGGGAAGGCCCCCCGCAGTTGCCCTTGCTGGTTCTGCGCGCCACGCGCCTCTACCCCTTCATCCGTTCCTTCACGCTATGCGCCAGCTTCTCGATCTCATCCGCCTTCTTGATCACATCGACCGACAGCACGTCCTTGTTCGTCTTGCCCACCTGCGCCTTCAACTCCGTAGCCAGCGCCAGCAGCTTGTCGGTATCCGCAACCAGCTTCTTCTGCCGTTCATTGTTCCTCGCCACCGCCGCACGCTCTTCCACCCCCGGGGGTGGAGGCTCAGGCTCTGCCGCGTGACGCCCTCCCAACGGCGGCACACCAGGGCTCTGTCCCGGCATCTGTGGCTGCTGCGGCGGCGACATCTGACCACCACTCAGTCTCCCACTCATAGCAACCGCCGACAGTGATACCGCAACCATCAAAACCCATCGAAGCATCATCTTTCGTGGCATCATCTACCCCCCTGAACCCATCGGCAGAGTACCGTCCGCGGCCAATCCCCTGCGCCCGATTGCATCTTACAAATGGCTGGCGCATCCTCTTCTACAGCACCTTCTCACGAAAGCGAGCCACATCCATCATGCTCTTTCTGGCCCTGGCCTCGCAAGACCAACACATCGCTCAGATCGTCGAGCACGACTGGCGCGACGACGTCATCGTGCTTCTGCGCGACAAGCTGCCGAAGATCCTGGTCGTCCTCCTTGTCCTCTTCGTGCTCCAGCGCATCGTTCTCTTCTTCGTCAAGAAGATGCGGACCCGCGCCGACGGTCAGACCGCCAACTTCCATCGTGCCTCTCAACTTCGCACCATGGCCTCCATCCTCCGCGCCACCTCCTATGGCATCCTCGGCTTCATCGGCTTCCTGCAACTGCTCAACATCTTCGGCATCCCCTACCAGCCCATCCTCGCCTCCGCCGGTATCGTCGGCGTCGGCGTCGGCCTCGGCGCACAAAGCATCTTCAAGGACATGATCAACGGCTTCTTCATCCTCGTCGAGGACCAGTACAACGTCGGCGAAGTCGTCACCCTCGCAAGCCTGACTGGCACCGTCGAAGACCTCTCCCTCCGCCGCACCACGCTCCGCGACGGCAACGGAACCCTCTACATCGTCCCCAACAGCCAGATCGCCACCGTCTCCAACCTCTCCCGCGACTTCTCCCTGGCCACCCTCAACGTCAGCGTCGACGCCAGCGCCAATCCCGACAAGGTCATCGCCCTGCTCGGCGCCATTGCCGGCGAAGTGCGCAACGACCCCGCCTTCAAGGACATCGCCATCGCCGATCCCATCATCCTCGGCATCGACAAGATCGAAGGCCGCGCCGTCACCTACCCCGTCCAGATCCGCGTCCGGGCCAACCAGCAGTACGCCGTCCTCCGCGAGCTGCGCCGTCGCATCATCCTCGCCTTCGAGCGCGACGGCATCCCTCTCGGCAACGACCCTGCCAACATGCTCATCCTCCGCGCCGCCAACCCCACCGCCCCGCCCGCGCCATCCTCAATCGGCGTCTGAGCCGCAAATTGCCTCAAACTGCGCTACAGGCATCCACCTTCTCTGCATGTTCCTGATCGGTGTCCTCGGCGAAAATCGGCGTTAGGCCTCAGCTTGTTCGGAACCCATCACAGCGTCTGATTCAAAGCCGCCATCAACTCATCCGCAGTAGAAACCGGCGGCAGGCACCCATGCGCGCTACAGACCACCGCCATGCTTCCGCCGTCCTTTAGCCCCGGCAGATGCGGCAACGTCTCGGCCAGCATCGGAGGCAGCGCACCAAGCTGGTCCCGCCGCAGCCGAATCACGCTTTTATTCACCGCATACCGCGCCATCGCCACCGCCTCCAGCCGCCGTGCCGCCGCATCGTCTCCAATCACGCAGACCTGCACCGGCCGCAGCACCATCCGCTGCAACGCCAGTCCATAGCTCGCCGCATACAGCCCAAAGTGCTCCACCACGCCCGCAAACGTCTCCAACGTCTCCAGCGCCTTCACGGCATAGTCTTCCCGCCCGTTCAGCACCTCCATCCGCAGCAGCAGCGCGGCCCCCAGCGAGTTACCCGCCGGCGTCGGCGAATCCTGCAACGGCTTCCGCCGCGTCACCAGCGCGCCCAGCCTCTGCTCTCCCTCCGCCGCCGCCTCCGTGTCGAAGAACCCGCATCCGGTCGCGTCGTAAAACCGCGCCACCATACTCTCCGCAACCTCAGACGCGGCCATATAGTAGCGCAGCTCTCCCGTCATCTCCCACGCATCCAGCGCCGCATGGCCAACCGTCACATAGTCGTCCAGCACCCCGGCAACGCGCGCCGCGGCAACTCCAGGCTCGCCATACGCCACCACATGCGCCATCCCGAGCTCCCCATCCCAGGCCTCCGCCAGCACCCGGTCCAGCGACTTCAGCGCGAACGCCCTCACCTCCGGCATATCCAGCACCCGGCCCGCTTCCAGATAAGCCGAGATCATCATCCCGTTCCACGCGACATAAATCGTCTTGTCCACATACGGCGTAGGCCGCTTCAGCCGCGCCGCATACATCTTCACCTTGGCCGTTGCCAGCCGCTCTCGCGCCAAATCGAGAGGTATACCATTCGACTTCGCCACCCCATCCAGCGTCCCTCGTATATGCAGCACATTCTTTGCCGGATTGTGGTGCATATCGCCAATCTCGCCGATATCGTAGTACGCGCTCGCCACCGCAAGCTCCCCCGCGCTCAACACCGCCTCCGCCTCATCGCAAGTCCACGTAAAGTAGTCGCCGTCGTCCTCCAGCGAAAAATCCGCATCCTGCGACGCATAGAACCCGCCCCGCTCGCGGTCGCTCAGCCATTCGTCCACCCACCGAATGATGTCGCGCGCCATCCGCCCCGCCTCCGGCTCCACAAAGGTCTGGAACGCATGAACATAATTCTTCAGCAGCTCGCTGTTGTCATACGACATCTTCTCGAAGTGCGGCACCACCCACTGGTCATCCACCGAGTAGCGATGAAACCCGCCCGCCAGATGATCGTAGATCCCGCCCTTCGACATCTTCGCCAGCGTCACCATGGCCGCCGTCCTCGCCGCCAGCCCCACATCGCCCGAGCCCTCGCCATGCACCCGCGACGACGTATCCAGAAGCAGATCGATCGCTCCAGAATGAGGAAACTTCGGCTGCGAACCAAACCCGCCCGACCGCGCATCGAACTGCTTCAGCGTCCCCTCCACCAGCTTCGCCACCAGCTCCGGCCCCGGATTCCCGCTCCGGCCCATAAACGACTCATTGTGCTCAATGGCCGCCATCACGCTTCCAGCCGACTCGTTTACCTCATCCCGCCGGTTCTGAAACGCCTCCGCCATCGTCAGCAGCACGCGCGGAAATCCCGGCCGCCCATGCTGATCCGCCGGCGGAAAATAGGTCCCCCCAAAGAACGGCTTTCCATCCGGCGTCAAGAAGGCCGTCAGCGGCCATCCCCCCTGCCCGCTGATCGCCGAAACCGCAGCCTGATACCGCGTGTCCACATCGGGCCGCTCATCCCGGTCCACCTTCACCGCGATAAAGTGCTCCCCGATAATCTTCGCCGTCTCTGCATTCTCGTACGACTCGCGATCCATCACATGACACCAGTGGCACCACACCGCGCCAATGTCGAGCAGGATCGGCTTGTCCTCCGCCTTCGCAAGCGCAAACGCCTCCTCGCCCCACTCCTTCCAGTCCACCGGTTGATGCATCGCAGACCGCAGATAAGCCGAAGCAGCCCGAGCCAGAGAATTCAGATGTTCCTCACTCATAGCTCTCTAGTCTAGTTCACCCAGAAGCCGGCCTGCACACCCCATCGTACCCATCCGCCGTTGTGAAGTGGTCTCACACCCTGACTCATCTTTCACTCTTGGGGAAGCCCTGATAAAGCTGCGGTTTGAAAAGGCGCAGCTTCAGCCGCGCCGTAAGTCGATCTGATTCAATGGGCTTAGCCCCGGAAGAAATGCCCATCCGAAGCCTCTCGTAAAACTCGCCTCTGCTGTCATTCGTCCCTGAATCCGTCTTCTCCGTCCCATCCGCGGTAAGCCGTTGCCTGTTCCTGATCGGTGCAATCGGTGGAGATCGGTGCTAAGCCTTCCCGTCTCCACCGAACACCCTACTGCGGCGTCGGCTTCACCGAGATCGGCTTCGGAGCCTCCGGTGCCTTCGGTGCAGTCAACCCTGGAATCACCGGAGCCTGTCCCACAACGCCAGTCGCCGCGTCCTGGATGCTGATCCCGTACTTATCCAGCGTATTCGCCAGCAACTGCTCCAGCGCCGCCCGGTCCCGTCCATAGGCCGCCGTATCCGAGATCAGCGTATTCTCCGCAATCGCCAGGTTCCTTCCCTGCTGCAGCACCAGCGCCGTGGTCGAAGCGCCCAGCTTGTACTTCTTCTCCTCCGCCTCCCGGCTCTGCGCCGCAAAGTCCCGCGCAGCCTGTGCCGCCGTCACCTGGGCCCGGTCGTTGGTCAACGCGTACTGCCCATTGATCACCTGGATACGGATCTGCGTATAAAGCTGTTGCAGCCGCATCTGCGACTGTTGATATTCCATCTGCGACCGCGCCTGGTCCGCCTGCGCCGTGCGGTTCCGCAACGTAATGTTGATGTTCACCCCGACGCCCTTATCGGGAGCATTATTGTTGAACGTGTTCTGAAACACCGTGCCATAGCCGATCGAAGGAAAGTGTCCCGGTGGGTAAGCAGCTCCGGAATTGAAGTCCACCGCATTCGGATTCTGAGCCCCACCCAGCGCGCTCCCGCCATAAAACGCATACGCATCCACCACCGGCAGCAGTCCGTTCCTCTCCGCCTTGATCGTGATGATGTTGTTCTTCATGTTCAACACTGCCTGTTCGATCTGAGGATTGTTCGTATAAGCCTCTTTGACCAGGTCCTCTACGCCCATGTCCTCCTCGGGCAGCCTGTCCAGACCGACGCGATCCGTAGGCACCACCGGCGCGGTCGAAAGCTGCGGATCGTTCAGGTTCCGCGCAATCGCCTGCTTCATCACCAGTTGCTGATACTCCAGGTTCGACTTCGACGCCACCAGCGCCTGCTTGTCGGTCGCCACCGCGCTGTCCGAGTTCACCACGTCCAGCGGAGCCAGCGTCCCAATCTCCAGTTGCTTGCGGTTATCCGCGGTCAACTGCGTCGACTGCGCCAGCTCCCGCTCCTTCGCCTGCTCATCCTCGTACGCGCTCACCAGCGCCCAGTAGATGTTCTCCACCTGGTTGACGGTATAGAGCAGCTGCTGCCGGAACGCCGAATCCGTGATGCGACGGTCGTTCTTCGCCTGCAGGACAAACCGTCCATTCACTCCCCAGCCAAACCCTTGCAACAGGTGCTGAGTCGCCTGCGCCCGGAAGTTGGTCGTCAGCGATGGGCTGTAATCGCTGAAAGGGTTGTTGGCCGTCACACGCGTATTGTTATAACCCACCGTCAGCAGCGTACCGGTCACAAAACCCTGGTTGTAAGCGAAGTTGTACGTCGCTGTATCCGTGTTCAACACCGACAGGCCGCCGCTGAACAAGGTATTCAACTGCGGCGCGGAGGTCGCCTCATACGAGACAGTCCCCGTCACCACCGGGTCCAGAAATTCAGGCAGCGGACCCCCGCCATTGGTGCTCAGCACCAGCCCGTTCACACCCGCGCCGCCGCCGCCGGTTCCAGCCGAGGTCGCGCCCGGGCCACCGCCCGTCGTAATCGTCGTCGTCAGCCCGCCTAGCGTATTGGTCACCAGTCCGGTAGAAACACCGCGTATGGTCGAACCCGCCTTCGCCCGCAGAATGTCCGTATCGGCAATATCCAGGTTCAACCGCGCAATCGCAATGTCGTAGTTGTTCTCAAGCGCAAGCGTCACCGCATCCGACAGGCTCAGATAGATCTTTCCATCCCGCAGCAGATCGTCCAGCTTCGGCGTATTGCCTAGCCGAGGTCCGGGCACGTTGATCGGCGTGTACGGTGCAATCGGATTCCAAAGATGGCTCTTCGGCTTGCTGTAATCCCGGCCCGTATCCCGCAGATACAGCGGCTCCGTATACTTCGGCGCAGGAGCCTGTGGCAGACCTGCCTGCCCGGTCGTATCGTTCACCACGGCCTGCGGAGCCGCGGGTGCCGTCGGGCTCGTCTGATGTCCCGGAACAGTCGGGCTGTCCATCGACCCCGGCGCAGCCGGATTGGTCTGTGTCGCAGGAGCCGGCTGTGCCGCTGGCGTCCCCTGGGTCGCAGGCGCGTTTGCATTCGTCTGCTGTGCCATCATCGGCTGTGTCATCACACTCGACAGCACCAGCGCCACGCTTACTGCCGCCTGCATATCCCTTAATCTCACGTTGCGTTCTCCAACTCTTCCTGATCCATCGTTGATTCCCGGTTCACGTCAGGGCACAACTCCGGTCTCACAGCAACCCTGAAAGCCCCGCAGCTCGCCGGAGCGTTATTAACCAGCCAGTATTTTCCAATCCTTCTAAGACGCCCAAAGATCGGCTTCGACTCATTAACTTCGAACTTCTTCAATCGCTGCCACACATCGCAACCGGCCTCAAGTCCTGCCGAGCCAACGGCTGAGCACTAATACGCACTCCGGCGCCGCTTCGTTCCAATGCTTCCCAAATCTATTCTTCGGTCCCAATGTGCCAAGTATATCAATCACATCGTGTGACCCGATTCCCCTGTATTTCACATCTGCCGTTGCTTTGTCTTTGTCTTTGCGTTGCTATTTGCTGTTGCCTTTGCGGTTGCTGGTTGCCTTTGCTCTTGCTTTCTCCTCACAACCCAAATCAACGTCATCTCGACCGGAGGCGGCGCACTTTGCTGCCGCAGCGGAGAGACCCCTGTATTCGCCTTTGCGGTGTCTGTTTTCCTGAAATAAAGCCAGATCCATCAGGTCTCTGGACAGGTTCTTAGATACGCTCTGATGAGGTTCTGTCTTGGGAGGGGCACGGCTTCAGCCGCGCCAGAAGTCAAGGCAAATTCAATGGGCTTTTGCCCCCAAGGGAATGATCATCCGAAAGCAGCACACTGCATCGGACCTTCCATAAGGCCTCTCCCAAACCCGCCGCCCCCGCGCCGCACACACTCGCGCGCCGTGATACCGTCCAAAGCATCCTCATGCCGCACTGGAAGATCACTTTGAGCTATGACGGCACCCCTTACAAAGGCTGGCAGGTCCAACCCGGCCTCCCCACCGTCCAGGGCACCCTCGCGCGCGCCATTCACACCATCACAGGCGAAGCCGTCCTCCCCCAGGGCTCCGGCCGTACCGACGCAGGCGTTCACGCCCTCGCCCAGGTCGCCGACTTTACACTCTCGGTCCCCATCCCTCCCACCAACCTCCACCGAGCCCTCAACCGCGCCCTCCCCCCCAGCATCCGCATCCTGTCCGTCGAACCCGCGCCTCTCGCCTTCCACGCCCGGCACAGCGCACTCCGCAAAACCTACGAATACCGTATCTTCCCCTCATCCCACCACGCAGCCGAGGCCTCGGGCATTCCAGATACCCGGATCTGCCCTCCCATGCTCGCCCCCTACGCCTGGGATTGTCCCCTTCGCCTCGACCTCACCGCCCTCCACCAGGCCGCCGCAACCGTACTCGGCACCCACGACTTCACCTCCTTCGCCGCCTCCGACCCCGACCTCGCCACCCGCCGCAGCGCCGAAGCATCCCAACCCCAAAGCTCTCCCTTCCGGCCGCCCGCTGGCAGCATCCGCACCATCTTCCACTCCGCCTGGCACCGCCACCAGGACCTCCTCATCTACCGCATCACCGGCTCCGGCTTCCTGCACCACATGGTCCGCAACCTCGTAGGCACCTTCGTCGAAGCCGCATCTGGCCGCATCTCTGCCGACTCTCTAGCCGGCATCCTTGCCGTTCGTAACCGCGCCGCCGCCGGTCCCACCGCACCCGCCCGCGGCCTCTTCCTCGTCGAGGTCGTCTACTGATGCCCGCCACCGCCGCAGCCCAGCAACGCATCACCCGCCTCGCCGAACTCATCGCCGTCCACCGCGCCTTTCACTGGCTGCACCTCCACCAGCCCCAGCTCCGCCAATGGCAACTCGAAATCGTCCGCATCCCTGCCCCGCCCTTCGGCGAATCCGCCCGCGCAGCTCGCTTCCTCGACCTCTTCGGCCAACTCGGCCTCACCAGCATCCACACCGACGACGCCGGCAACGTCCTCGCTGAACTAGCCCCCGCGCCCTCATCCGAAGCCCCCGGCCCCTGCATCCTCCTCTCCGCACACCTCGACACCGTCTTCCCCGCCGAGACCAACCTGAACCCCATCGAGGAAAAAGGCACCCGCCGCATCTACGCCCCCGGCATCTGCGACAACGCCGCCGGCCTCACCGCCCTGCTTGCCCTCGCCGCCGCCCTGCGTTATGCCAACATCACGCCGCCCATCCCGATCCTCTTCGCTGCCAACGTAGGAGAAGAAGGCGAAGGCGACCTTCGCGGCATGCGCCACCTCTTCGAACGCGGCCCATACCGCAATCGCATCGCCGCCGCCATCGCCCTCGAAGGCAGCGGCTCCTCCGCCGTCGTCACCCGCGCCATCGGCAGCCTGCGCTTCCGCGTCACCATCACCGGCCCCGGCGGCCATTCCTGGACCGACGCCGGCGCGCCCAACCCCATCTTCCTCCTCAGCCAGGCCCTCACCGCCATCGCCGCCCTCAAACTCCCCTCAAGCCCCCTCACCACCCTCAACGCCGGACACATCTCCGGCGGAACCTCCGTCAACTCCATCCCCGAATCAGCCACCGTCCTGCTCGACCTCCGCTCCACCGACGCCGCCCAACTCGTCTCCACCGCAACCGCCGTCCACGGCATCTTCGAAGACACCGTGTCCGCTCACACCACACGCAAGACCACAACCCCGCCGCCAAAGCTCCACATCGAGACCATCGGAAGCCGCCCCGCCGCCGCCCTCCCCGCCGACTCCCCCATCCTCCACACCCTGCGCGCCGTCGACCGCCACCTCACCCTCCGCACCGAACAGCGCCTCGGCTCAACCGACGCCAACATCCCTCTTTCCAAAGGGATACCCGCCATCGCCATCGGCACAGGAGGCACAGGAGGCGGCATCCACACCCTCCAGGAGTGGTACGACCCCACCGGCCGCGAAACCGCCCTCCGCCGCATCCTCCTCACCCTCCTCGATACCGCCCACATCGCCCACGTCGCCGCCACGCAGTAAATTACGGGAGTGTCCCTCCGACATACGAGTTGAAGCCCTTCTGGGTTGGAGACTGGATCACAAAGACCACGTCGTCCTTGGACTTGAGCGTGGCTACGATGGCCCTGTAGCTCGCCTCATCGGTGACCGGCTTGCGGTTGATGGCAGTGATGATTGCGCCTTTGCCCAGGCCGATATCATCGGCAAACGAACCGGGACGAACGCTGGTGACGATGACGCCGCTCTTGATGCCAGTCTTGGACGTGATCTGCGGCGGCAGCGCCGAGACCGTGATGCCGAGTTTGTTCTGCCCGGCATCGGCTTCCTCGGGCGTCGTGTTGTCGTTCTCATCCCCTGCGATTGAGGCGTAGGTCTTCGCACGGTCGCCGATCACCACGTTTGCCGACTCCTGCTTGCCGTTACGGAGAAAGCCGAGTTTGACCGTCGACCCAACGCGTCGGCCGGAGATGTCGTTGACCAGATCGTCGCCATCCTTGATGTTGCGGCCGTCGATGGAGACGATGACGTCGCCGGGCTGCATTCCGGCCTTGGCGGCTCCTCCATTGGGCGTGACGACGCCGACGATGACCCCGTTTGTAAAGCCATAGATGCGGCCCACAGCGGAGGATTGGGCAACCTGGAACTGGATGCCGATGGAGCCGCGCACTACCTTATGTTCGGGCCCGATGAGCATGTTGTAGACGGACGCGATAGTGTTGGCCGGCATCGCGAAACCGACGCCCTGCGATCCCATCGACTGGGTGTAGATGGCGGTGTTCATGCCCACCACCTGGCCTGCCATATCGACCAGCGGACCCCCGGAGTTGCCGGGATTGATGGCGGCGTCGGTCTGGATGAAGCGCTGGAACTGGCCGCCTGCTACGCCATTGGCTCCGGGCTCGTCGATAGAGCGATTCTTGGCAGAGATGATGCCGGCGGTGACGGTCTTCGAGAGTGAGAAGGGGCTGCCGATGGCCAGAACCCAGTCGCCGACCTGCGCACCGTCGGAGTTGCCGAGTTTAATGGTCGGAAGGGGCTCTTTAGTGTCGATCTTGATGACGGCGATGTCGGTGTCTTTGTCTACGCCAATCACAGTTGCGGGACGGCCTTCGTCGCCGGGGCCACCGTCGGGGTCGGTCGAGAGCTTGACAGAGATTCTGTCCGCCTTATCGACGACATGGTTGTTGGTGATGATGTAGCCGCGCGGGTCGACGATGAACCCGGAGCCTAGGGCGCGCCGTTCTCCACCGGCACCGCTGTCGCCTTCCTCGTCGCCTCCGCCCTGGCCACCCTGACCGCCGAAGAAGCGGTTGAAGAAGTCCTGCATGTCGCCCGGGGTCTGTGGCTGGCCTTGATCGTCGCCATCCGGCTGGTTTCCTCGCATACCGCGTCGTCCGCGCTTGCTGGTGGATTGCTTCGGCAGCTCCTCCGTATTGATATTGACGACGGCGGGGCCGACCTGCTTGACGATCTGGGAGAAGCCGTTGGAGAGGGCCACGGGGGATGGAATGACGAGTGGTCTGGCGTCGGAGGAGTTGACGCTGGCCTGCTCCTTTCCGCTGACGTTGCGCGTGAGCACCGAGCCGAGCAGGATGCCGACCGAAAGCGTGGCGAGGAGAGAAAAGGTCGCGGTGAGGCGGCGGCCGCGAATGCGATCGAGAAGCGTAGGGGAGGTGCGATTTGTATCCATCAGTATTTCTTAACCTCGTTTGTACTTTGCTGGGCGCCGTACCGCGAAGGCCGGCTGAAACCTTAAGTATAGTCGTTGATTGGATGCTGTCGATGCGTTCAATGATCGGTGCAGTTCCACGTCTATCTTCACGTCTGTCTTCTAAAACTCTGATTAATGCTGGGTCTTGAAAGGGCGCGCCTTCAGCCGCGCCGTAAGTTGCGCGATTAGAAAAGGGCTTTAGCCCCCGAGGGATTGCTCATCAGAAGCCAGCACACTCGATCAGAGCATCATTAGAACCTGTCTAAAAACTTGGTTTTGCCGGTCGTTTTGTTTTGTCGTTATCCAGAACGCAGCGTTGTTTTTGGCGTCATCCGGAATGTAGTGAAGAGCCTGCCCTGAGCTTGCCGAAGGGACCCCCGCAGTTGTCATTGTTTGTTCCGGTCTGCCGCAGATGCCCCTTCTCGATGTAGTTCTTAACTACTTTTTTAGACGCGAAAGAAGGCCGAAAGTGTACGCGGGGTACATGGGCTTTATTCGGGGTGGACTGACAAGGGCGAGGCTGCGGAGAGGAGTTCGATCGAGGCGATACCTGCAAGGATAAGGACGGCACCCCATAAAGAGCGAGGGCTCAACCGTTCGTGCAGGATAACGAACGAGGTAAGACCGGCGAAGACCGGTTCAAGGGTAAGCAGAATAGCCGTGTGGGTCGCGGGAAGATGTTGCTGCGCCCAGCTCTGGATCGTGAAGGCGGCGGCGGTCGCGAGCAGGCTGGTAACCGCGAGAGCGATCAACAGCCGGGGTGTGACAGAGAGGTGGGGCCGTCCGCCCAACGGGAGCGTGATGGCCATGAAAACGGTGGCAAAGCCGATCTGAAGCGTAGCGAGCTGGCGGATGGGCACCTGGGTTGAGCTGTGGGAGAGAGCGAGCAGGTGACCGGCGAAGGCGATGGCGCACACCAGGGTGAGCGTGTCTCCCGGTCCGATGCTTGTGAAAAGGTTCCGCCACGAGGTTCCTCCCGGGGTAGTGAGCAGGAGCAGCCCCGAGAACGCCAGCATCGCTCCAAACCCGGTGGTCCAGCGAGGAGCGGGCGTATGCAAGGACCGCAAGGCCGGGATCAGTGTAAAAAGAGGCACAAAAATGACGACCATGCCGGTGATGAAGGCGGATTTGGCCGGCGTGGTAAGGGCGAGGCCTGCGGTCTGGAACTGATATCCGGCGGCCAGAAAGAATCCGGCAACAAGGCCGGAGATCCAGGCTGCGCGGTCAATATGCCGGAGGTGGCGACGGTTGGCGATGGCCAGCGCGAAGAAGGCAACGGTCATGCGGAGAAGGTTGAAGAGCAGCGGCGAGGCGTCGCGGAGAGCGTCCTTGACCAGCACAAACGTTGCGCCCCAGACCAGCACGACTGCCAGAAGCAGAAGATGGGCGAGAGCAGAGGGGCTGAGTCTCCTGAACAACTAATTCTGCGCTCCCGGCGTGGAGGATTTTGTCGTGCCTGCGGGGACGGTCGTGCCTGCCGGGGCAGTAAATACGGTCTGGCCGTTGACGACCGTGCGAAGAACCCTGGTGTGCAGGATTTGCTGGGGTGCTGCGGTGGTTATGTCGCGATCGAGGACGATCAGGTCGGCCAGGTAGCCGGGCTCCAGGCGCCCCTTCTGGCGTTCGCGGAACTCGGCGAAGGCAGAGGCCTGGGTATAGGCGTAGATCGCTTCGTTCAGCGAGATCTTCTCCTGAGGCTGAAACGTCATGGTTCCAGCTTCATTTTGACGTGTGATGGCGGAGTAGAGCCCACGGAAAGGATTGATCAGTTCGACCGGGTAGTCGGTCCCAAAGGCAAGGGTGATGTGATGGTTGAGGAATGTCTTCCAGGCATAAGCATACTCTGACCTTTCGGGCCCCAGGCGGTCTGTGGCCCATTTCATATCGGTGAGCAGGTGGGATGGTTGCATCGAGGCAATGACGCCCTCGGATTCGAAACGAGCGAAGTCCTGGGGCAACAGGACCTGGGCATGTTCCACACGGAGGCGGAGGCTGGCCGGGGCGACGGGCTCGGGGCGCGGTGTGGTGACGATGTGTGCGTCGGGGCTGTTGGGCTCCGGTGGCTGGGGAGCAGGGTTGGCGACCTGTTCGGCGACCCCGAAGGCGTTCAGCGCCATATCGTTGGCGCGGTCGCCGATAGCATGGAAACCGAGCTGGAAGCCTGCCGCGGCGCGTTCGGCGGCCATCTGGTTGAGCCTGTCCTGCTCATATCGGGGCAGGCCGGAGTTGCCGGGGTCGTCGGCGTACGGTTCCTCGAGTGCGGCGGTGCGGGAGCCGAGCGATCCATCCATGAAGCCTTTAAGCTGGGTAAGGTGGAGCAGCAGATCGCCAGACGGGTGGCTGGCGCGGCGCTGTTCGAGTACCGGGAGCGGCAGGTCGAAGGCCAGCCACTCGGCGACCCGGAGGTGAAGCTGGCCGGTATGTTCGAGCTCTTCGAGCGCGAGGAAGTCCTCCCAGTCGGAGTTGTCCTGCACGCTGGTGACGCCGTTGGCGAGAATCTCACCGATTGCGACCGTGAGGGCCTTGCGGCGCTGTTCCAGCAAAGGCGGCGGGATTTTGCTGAAGACCAGGCTGCTGGCGGCGGGCTCTCGAAGGATGCCGGTTGGGTTGCCGGAGGCGTCGCGGTCGATCTTCGCGCCGGCCGGGTCGGGGGTGTCGGCGGTGATGTTGGCGGCGGCGAGCGCGGCGGAGTTGGCCAGGGCCATGTGGCCGTCGACGCGGGAGAAGATCGCAGGATGGCCGGCGGTCACCTGGTCGATCTCGGTACGGGTGGGTAGTTTGCCGCCCGGCCAGAGGGTATGGTCCCAGCCGCCGCCCTGCAGCCAGGCTCCCCGCGGGGCTGTAGAGGCGAACGTGCGGATGCGCTGCTGCATCTCTGCCAGAGAATGAACGCCGACCAGGTCGACAGCCAGCTTCTGGCGCCCAGCTTCGCCGATGTGGGTATGGGCGTCATTGAAGCCGGGCATAACGAAGGCGCCGTGCAGGTCGATGATCTTTGTCTCCGGGCCTTTCAGCTTCAGCAGGCCAATATCGGTGCCGGCGGCGAGGATCTTCCCGTTCGTTATCGCGAGCGCCGTTACCTTCGCCGGCGTCGGTGAGGGATCGTCCGGGCGCAGGTGTGTGCCGGTGAGGATGTTGCCGTGGATGTAGATAGTATCCGGCGCAGGGCTTTGTCCGCGGGCAAGGGTTGCGAACAGGAGTGTTGCGCTAAGGGCTAGGGATTTCACGAGGTGGAGTGTATCAGGGTAGCCCGAACGTAGCGCGGTTCTCCAACCGATGTAGCCTGTTCTTGATCCCGACCAACGGGAGTGCCACCGCAACAGATGTTGTCAAGACCGGTATACATGGCACGAAGCGCCCGCGAATCGCCGTCCCCGCAAACAGGTCTTCGTTTGTAGGATGACAGAGCGTAGGAGGCCCGTCCGGCAGGACAGCCTTGCGGTGTATACCCATTCGAAATCAGCTTCAAGTAACCTCTAATTAAGTCGTTGCCTTGAAAGGGCGGCACCTCAGTCCCGCCGTAACGATCTGCGAAAACTGCGAAGACGCGGGTTGCCGGACACGAAAGATGTACTCATGGAAGGGCTTCTCAGTTGCCAACCGAGCGACTCTCGGGATACTCTTACACATCCGCTGAAGAACGCAGATTGTCCTGCCGATATTTAACTTCAAAGGTATCCTCCGACTATGCGGTTTGGTAAACACCTCCTGAGTTCCGCTCTCATCCTGGCAACGGCGATCCCCGCCATCGCGATGACACACGCTCGTCGCGGCCCTACCTCGCCCAGGCTCTTCAATCACCGCTCGAAGTCGCCAGCCCGCCCTGCCGGCCAGCGCGCCATCGACGATACCCGCGCGACCCAGATCCAGGCCTCTCTCATCAAATCCGGCTATTTGACCGGGGAAGCCTCCGGTCACTGGGATTCCCAGACTGAAGCTGCCATGCAGAAGTTCCAATCCGATAACGGCTGGCAGACCAAGCTGATCCCGGACTCCCGCGCCATCATCAAGCTGGGCCTCGGACCAAGCCAGGACTCTGACCGGAGCGCCACTTCCCCATCGATCATCACGCATCAAGCATCGGATGACACAGCATCGCTGCAGAAATAAACTGCCGATCGAACAAGTAAAGAAGACACAGTGGCCACAAAAGAGAGAGAGAGAGGACCAACCGGTCCTCTCTCTTTGCTTTAGGGAAGCTCTGATTAAGTCGGGGCTTGCAGGGGCGCGCCTTCAGCCGCGCCGTAAGTCAATTTCAATCAACAGGGCTTAGCCCCCGAGGGATACTCATCCGAAGCCAGTACACTTGATCGGACCCTCCTCAGAGCACGTTCACCTCTGGTGAACCGCCCGGCAGGCAATGAAGCGGGTACCCCACGCCCCGCCATTGGGACATGGGCTTTCGAATACCCGATACATCGACCCGGCATTCGTTTGGCTTACCCCGTGACCCTAAGTAAGCCGGACGCCGATGCGTCTTACTTCAAACCTCTCGATTTGCCTCGTGACTTGGCCCAAAATAAACCTTCAAAGCATGGCGCACTTCCGACACGTGTGGAAGAGACCTCTCGCTGTCCATCTTTACCACGCAATCCACCACGTTTTACCATCGAAAAGACCACATCATGCAGCCCTGTTTCCTAAAACACCCCTCAAAACCGCCCGTAACCCGCAGAGTTTACCCCGTCACCACACCCAGGTTAATTGCCGATCGAAAAAACATGATCGCTGACATCCTCCGGTGTTCCGGGCAGAGTGCCTGTCTTGCCTGCGGCGCCACTCTCCAGCCAGACCCTCATCCAGTAATATCGGTGCACCCTCACCAACCGCGAAGCCACAGGCTGCCGTTGTTCCAGAATCGCCGTCAGCCGCGCAGCCATGGCGTCTTTGTCGGCCACCGTCTCCAGCCTGGTCTCGATACACTCACAGTCGAGCAGCCGCGTACGTGCCGCCCGGAACTGTCCGCCCTCTACTAACCCGCTCTCTACCTTCAGATCCAGCATCTTCTCGAACCCAAACGCAGCCGATGCATCCAGCCGGTCCTCGAATCCAAGATACAGAATGCGCTGCCCGGCCACCCGAAGCGGCAGCAACCCGAACTCCTCGACCATCAGCTTCGGAGCCACCAAAGCCATGGCCTCCGGCGAAAATCCCTCTGTCGTCAGCACGGGACAGTTCCACTGCATACTCAGCGCACGGGTCACCTGTTCCGGTTCTACGCCACACTCACTCTGCAGCCAGTCGCCGATCCGCCCGTTCCACTCTCACGCTGCGCATCAAGCGCCCTCCGTAATTGAGGATGCGTGATCCATCCCTGAGCCAGCATCAACAACCCCAGCGGAACCCGGTGCCGGTGCGGAGCCACAACCGTCCGCTCACTTCCGTCTCCTAACTCGCGCTCGACCGCCAATTGCATCATCGCAAGCACGCACCGCCCGCTGCAGCCCCACTGCCCTTCAAAGATAGGGCGGCGGCGATTGCGCCAAGGCATCGTCCACCCGCTGGCGCACTCCTCGTTGCCGCAAAGCCTGCGGTGCTGGGTTTGCGCAATCGCCTCGCTGAACAGAAGCGCACCTCCAGGGCCCGGACCTCCAGCCCGTTTCGAAGGCCTGTATTCGTCGCCGGCCCACATCGCCCCATTCGCTGTCAGAGCGCCTGGCATGAAGGCCTCCGCTCCCGATCCAACAGTTTTATTTCCTAGAACAGGCATCGAATACTCTCCAGTCGAAGTTGAGGCGTTGCCACTTCTGTAATGCGCAGAGCAAAGTTGCCGTTTACGACTACGACCTCGCCCCGTGCGACGATACGATCTCCCACTACCAGGTCGACAGGCTCGGATACATGCCGATCCAGTTCGATAACATCCCCGGGCCCCAGCTCCAGCACCTCGCGCAACGCCATCTCGCGGCAGCCGAATTGCAACGTCGCGTCCAGTTCAATGTCACACAGCAGGCCTAGACCCCCTTCAGAAGCGCCATTCTCACCCAAGTTCATCGACTCCTCCATTTCCTTCCCTTCTCAGTTCACGCTGAGCGTCGCATCCGAAGGTTCAGCGCTGCCGGCAAGATCGTCTGCGCTTCGGTTATCAAGACCTGCCTCAAGTCGCGCCCCGCGATGTTCTCCCGTCCGCACGGGATGTGCATGGCCGAGGACAAACCCGCCAACCCTCAGCTCCGAAGATGCGTGTTGGTTCAGTGGCAGGCGCAGAAGTGTTCCCGGGGCCAGCGATGCCAGTTCGCTAGCACGCAGTCTCATCGTTGGAAACTGTAGCCATGTACCAACCTTCGCTTCGCCCATAAGCTCCCGCATCCTCAACTGGGATTCTTTGGAGCGTCGCCGCGGACGGTCGCCTTCAGAGATCAGCCGCCGCAAAATTGCGTTCAACACCACCGCGGGAAGGCATAGATTCATGGCTCCTTGGGCCTCCGGCATTCTTGCCTCAAAGCTGACGCACAGAGTCTTCTCTCCCGGGGTCATCATCCGCGCCACCGCGGCGTCAGTCTCGCGCTTTTCAAAGACAAACTCGAGCCCCACCGGTTGCCACGCCAGGTTCAACTCCTGAATAGCCATCTGGACAACCGAGGTCAGGATCGCCTCCTCGATATCTGTCAGCTCCCGCGACGGCCACGCCTGCCCTATACCGCCCAGGAGAACATCAATGATCGGTGCAGCAAGGGCCAGCTCCAACTCCAGAAGTCCCACGGCTCCTAAAGGCTCCAACCGGATCGAGCAAACGTAGGTAGGAGAAGAGAGCCGTTCGAGAAACTCGCTGAAAGGCAGTTGCTCACCGGCCACCAGCTTCATCTTGAAGGGCGTCCGCAGCCACGCGCCCAGCATATGCATCAGATTGCGCGCAAACAAATCGTTTACCGAACTGATTGCACGCATCTGGTCGTTACTGATCTGGCCTGCCCTGCTGAAGTTATATTTTTCTCGAGGTACGTTGCCGGAGGGCGCTGCCTGCGAACCGGCGCCTGCGCCAGCCGCCGCAAACAACGCATCTATATCTCCCTGCCCAAGCTGCTTCCCCAATGCGTTCTCCTTTCAGGCGATGTTCTGTCTAGCTATCGTCGCTGTCCAAACCGACAGCTGAACCCGTAGCGTCAACGTGCCGAACTCCTCGGTTTCACCGCGTTGCTGTTGCTCGAGGAAGCGGCGCTTCGCAGTCCTGCGAGCGCCGTCCGTAAGCGCAGCACGGCCGAGGAATGAATCTGCGAGACTCTCGACTCGACTACATTCAGCGTCAGGCCGATCTCTTTCATCGTGAGCTCTTCGTAGTAGTAAAGCGTAAGCACCATGCGCTCCTTCTCCGGCAGCTCGTCGATCGCATCCGCCAGCCGTTGTTTCATCTCGCCTTTGAGGCAACGGAACAGCGGATCGTCCTCTGGTGAACCGGGAATATAGGCGAGTTCCTCGTCGCCGGAGTCCTCGGATCGCTCCATATGCAGGCTGCCAATCTCAAGTCCTCTCAGGTCCCCGAGCAGAAGCTGGTACTCAGTAAGACCCAGATCCATCTCAGCCGCGATCTCCTGTTCCGCCGGAGCCCGGCCCACCCGCTGCGTCACCGACCGTATCGCCTCCTCGACCGCTCTGCCCTTGCGCCGGAGCTCTCTCGGACTCCAATCGAGGGTACGCAGCGAGTCCAGGATCGCGCCGCGTATCCTGAATTGCGCATAGCTCTTGAACTGAACTTTCTTCGCGTGATCAAACTTTGAAAATGCATCGATGAGGCCGATCACTCCGGCCGAGACAAGGTCTTCCAGTTCGACATGCTGTGGAAGCCGCTCATGGATTCGCCGCGCAAGGTAACGCACCGTCGGAAGATGCTCCATTAGTAGCTGGTCGCGCTCGGTTGAACTGATGCTTTCTGATATCCTGCCTTCCTCCGCGCGCTCCCCAGAGAATGGAACAAACGCATCTGCAGCCGTGATCGATCTCGCGGCGCTCATCATCAGCCCCATCCCGTGAGTCGACGCCTCGGGCTCGCCTAAGAAAATTCCTTTTGGAAATGTTTGAAAGGCCTTCACCGGAATCGAATTTTCTGTACCCATCACTTCCTCCATGTCCTGGTCTATCTAACTGCTTTCGCTTCTCGCCGCGCCTTGCTGACCTGCCTCTAACCGACTGTTCCGATACTGCGTACCCGAATCTCCGCGGGAATCTCTGCTGGAGCCAGAACCGTTACTTTAGGAAGAAACGGCTCCAGCCAACGCCTCACGTGATAACGAGCCGGACTCGGACATAAGAGCACGGGCAATGCCGAGGTGGAGGCACCGCCGGTTAGGCGTTTCACAGATTCCACCAGCCGCCTTAAGAAGTCTCCCGGAACGCCTGCGGGACGCTCCCCGTCGGCCAGCAGCAGCCCCGCCCCCTGCGGATCAAACGTATGCAGCAACTCGCTCTCAAGCCCCGGCTCGAGCATCAGCACGCGCAGGCCGCCCTCTCCATCCAACAGAGGATGCACCAGCCCGCGTCCCAGAGATTGCCTTACGCTCTCCACCAGATGCACCACGTTCTTCGACTGCTGCGCGGCCTCCACCAGCACCTCAAGGATTGCACCGAGATCCCGAACCGAAACCTGCTCCCGAAGCAACTGCTGCAACACCCTCTGCACCTCGCCGAGTGTCATCAACTTCGGCACCAGTTCCTCTACCAGCTTGGGATACGCTTCATTCATGCTGTCCAGCAGACGCTTCACCTCCTGCCGCCCCAGCAGCTCATGCGCGTGCCTGCGAATCAGCTCGCCTAGATGGGTGCCAATGACCGTCGTCTGGTCTACGACCGAGTAGCCTGCCGCCAGCGCCTGCTCCTCCAGCCCAGGCTGAATCCATCGCGCTTGTACCCCGAATGCCGGTTCCTTGGTCTCCACGCCCGGCAGCACTCGCGCCTTTGGGTCGGCGTTCACCGCAAGAAGGCAGTTCTGCTCCGTGTGCCAACGCGCGATCTCTATGCCGCGCAGGCTGATGACATACTCTCGCGGCTTCAACCGAAGATTGTCCGTGATATGGATGGGGGGAACGATGAATCCGAGTTCGGTCGCAAGATGCCGTCGCAGCGCCCGTATGCGGTTGAGCATCTGGCCGCCCTGCTTTTCATCGACCAGCGAGATCAATTGAAATCCAATCTCCAGCGTCAACTCGTCCATCTTCAACAGCGAAGCCAGATTTTCGCCCTTGGCCGCGTCGGCCGCCCTGGTCTTTTCATTGGCCCCGACATCCTCATTCCCTTCTACCAGCGCCTGAGCCGCTTCCTTTGCAGTTGGCAGCCTCCGCGCAATCAGCCCAACACCTACCGCCATCAGCAGAAACGACAACTTCGGCAGACCCGGAATCAAAGCCAGCCCAAGCAGCACCCCGCTCGCAATCCAGAGCGTATTCCGCCCTTTGAGAAGTTGCGTCCCAAGCTCTTCGTCCAGGGAGCCAGCGGATGAGGCGCGAGTCAACACCATGCCTCCGGCTATCGACACCAGCAGGCTGGGAATCATCGTCACCAGGCCGTCGCCTACCGTCAGGATCGTGTATGTCTTGACCGCAGTCGCCAGGTCGGTCCCGTGTTGCAAAACCCCAATCAGCAATCCCGCGACGATGTTGATCGCAGTAATCAGGATCGTCGCGAGCGAGTCGCGCTGGTTGAACTTCGCCGCCCCATCCATCGCTCCATAGAACTCCGCCTCACGAGCTATAGCCTGCCGGCGCTTCCGAGCTCCCTGCTCATCGATCAGCCCGGCATTCATGTCCGCATCGATGGCCATCTGTTTGCCGGGCAGAGCATCCAGCGTGAACCGCGCTGTCACCTCTGCGGTGCGCACCGCGCCATGGCTCACCACCAGGAATTGAATCGCGATCAGAGCCAGAAACAGCACCAGTCCAACGACGTAGTTCCCACGCACCACGAACTGCCCGAACGCCTCAATTACGGAGCCAGCGGCCTGGGTCCCCTCCTGTCCATGCAGCAGTATCCTTCGGCTGGACGCTAGGTTCAGCGACAGGCGAAACAGCGTGAGCAAAAGCAACAATGTCGGAAAGACCGAAAAGTCCACCGCCTTCCGCACCTGCACCGCAGTGAGAAACACAATCACGGATGCCGTAATCGAGGCAGCCAGCAGAACATCCAGCAGCGCGCTCGGCACCGGAATGATCATCACGAACACCATACTGATTGCCGCTACAGGCAACAGCAGTCCCTGCAATTTTGCCATTTCAAACCCGCCACTCTTTTTCTTCGCGATCGCACTCATATCCCACCTCCAAAGCCACTCTTTGCAATCCCACACGGCACAACATCCGCTCCCGCTTACCGCCGGGCCACGCCTTGCCGCGCCTTTTCTTTATCCTGCTGCTCGCGCCGCACCCGTTCCTCTACCTTCTGGCGGTAGAGATAGGCGAGAATGCCAGCAACCGCCGCATACAACTCAAACGGGATCGACTGCCCGGGCTCGACCATCTTGTACAAGCTTCTTGCCAATGGCGGATTCTCGATGATCGGGATTCCCGCCCACCGTGCTTCTTCACGAATCTCCGCCGCAAACAAGTCGCGGCCCTTCGCCAGAACTGTCGGCGCCGACATGGTCTCGAAGCTGAACTCCAGTGCTACGGCATAGTGTGTCGGGTTGGTCACGATCACGCTGGCTCGAGACATATCCGCCTTTACCTTGCGTTTGCGCAGCGCTCGCTGCATCTGGCGCATCTTCGCCTTGATCTGCGGATTGCCCATTGCATCCCGCATCTCTTCGCGAACCTCCTGCTTACTCATCTTGAGCCGCTGATTCCAGCTCCTCCACTCGATCGCATAGTCGAGCCCCGACCAGGCCAGCGTCACCCAGGCCGCGTCGAGCGCAAGTCCGTATGCCGCCGAAAACGTAGAGGGCAGCCGCATCAGACTCATCACAGGCATTGGGATAATCAAACCTTTCAGCGCGCCCCAGCCCAGCACCACCATTACCCCCGCGGGAACCAGCGACTTCACCACGCGGGTGGCGGACCGCAAGCTGAATAGTGCTCCAAAGTTTGTGACAGGGTTCAACTTCGAAACCTTCAGTTCTACGGATTTGGGATGGAACTGCACACCACCGCTCTGCGCCACGCCAGATATCAGCGCTCCTGTAAAGCTCGCGGCCATCACCAACCCGACCGGCAGTAACGCAGGCAACAGGATTCGGCGCACCGCATCGTTCAGAAGCCCCTCGCCCGGCTGTGCATTCAGGCTGCGAACGCCCACAGTCGCGCAGTGAATGCTTTCGACATAAACCCTGGACCAGGCCGCAACGAAGCCATTCGACATCGTTCCCAGCATCACCAGGCCGCCCAGCATCGCCATGGCTGAAAGCAACTCCCGGCTGTGGACAGTGTCGCCTTGATCCCGCGCCTTTTTCTTCTTCTGTGGAGATGCCTGTTCGGTGCCCTTATCGGCCATGGCAACCATCCTTCGCATCGACACCGGCCTCAGAATCATCACTACGGATGAAATCAGGCGAGCGCCATCGCTGCCGTTGATGCAGAGATGGCGAAGCTACGTTGAAACGGAACTTTTTGTACTCGGAAACCTCTATCAAACTGTCGCAATCAGAGTTCATGGATGCACCATCAGTCTTGCCGCCGCATCCAGCAGCGCAGTGAAATGCCGCTCGATCCAACCCGGCCACAGCGCCAGACTCCCAATCAGCACGACATAGGAAGTCATTGTCTTCAGGGGTATGCTCACTACCATCGCGGGCAGTTGCGGAGACAAGCGCGCCACCAGCGCGATGGTCACCTCCACCGCCAGTCCCGCCGCCATCACCGGCGCTGCCAGTTGCAAGCCCGCCAGAAAAATTCCTCCGCCCATCGCCGCAAGCGCAGCGCCCGTCTTAGCCTGGATCACCGCTTGGCCCACGGGAACCGCGCTGAAGCTCCGCGCCACTGCGGTCAACAGGCTGCGGTCCAAACCTGAACCGATGATCACCAGGACACCAAGCCATCCCAGCAGTTGTCCTAGAACGGCGGTCTCGAACATTGCATTCGGATCCATCAGGTTGACCAGCGAAAAGCTGAACTGCAGTCCCAGTAGCGTGCCCGCAAACGTCAACGCTTCGTTCAATAAGCTGAGCGAAAGGCCAAGCAGCAGCCCTACGCCAAGCTCTCCAAGAAGTGCGGGTGCGTCAAGCACGGCTCTGGCGCCCGGCACCGATGCCACCGCCGGCGCCAGCAGTACCGTCATGGCGAACACGAATCCAGCTTTAACCCTTGGTGAGATGGCTGGCGAGGAGAACACGGGAGCGAATACAAGCAAGCCGCTCAACCGGACCATCACCAACAGGGCGCTCGTCAGGTAATGCGGCCAATCTTCCGCTAATCCGCTTAAGGTGTGATCCATGGCGCCTATCCCAGGTACTTGTGAAATCCGGTAAACAGATGAAGCGTGAAGTTCACCAGACGATGTACCATCCAGGGCAGCACAACCACCGTGACAACAAACACCACTACCAGCCGGGGTACAGCCGTTAACGTCTGCTCCTGAATACTTGTAACGGTCTGCAGCAAGCTAACCAGCAGGCTTACGACACAAGCGGTCACCAGCAGAGGTGCACTGAGCAGCATCGCCTCGATCAGCACCCGGCGCATGATTTCAACTGTCTGGTCCGGTCCCATTGATCTATCTCCGATCTAACCTTGTCTGGCGGTTCTTAGAAACTCTTAATCAACTGGTCGGCCAACAGATTCCAACCATCCACCATCACGAACAGAAGGATCTTCAACGGTGTGGAGATCACGACCGGAGGCAGTTGCATCATGCCGATAGAGGTTGTAATGCTGGCCACCACGAGATCCACCAAAAGAAACGGGAGAAATAAGATCGCTCCTATCTGGAATCCGGCCTTCAATTCGCTGAGAATGTAGGCCGGAACAACAGCCTGAATCGGCAGGTCCTCTCTCCGATCCGGCCGCCTCACCATGCCTGCCGATGCAAACACGGCCAGATCTTTCTCCCGCGCATACCGCAACATGTATCGTTTTACCGGCGCGATACCGCGGTCTATCGCTTCGCTGCCGGTGATCGCTCCCACGCTGTAGGGTGTGACCGCCTGCTGCTCAACGTCGAGCAGAACCGGCTGCATCAGAAACCAGGTCATCATCAAAGCCAGCCCCATGAGTACCTGGTTGGAAGGCGCGGTCTGCGTACCCAATGCCTGCCGCAGAAAGTGAAACACCACCAGCAATCTCACCAGCGGCGTCATCGACAGCAACAGCGCCGGAAGCAGCGTCAACAGCGTCAAACCCAGCACTATGGACCACGGAACGTCCTTACCTCCGGCGAGCTCCTTCGCGATCGAATTGCTTTTCTTAAGGGTCGCGGTGTCAGAGACCGCCCCTGCATCGACACCTGTCTTTACCTTGTGAGGAATCACACCCGCGCGCTCTCGGACCGTCATTGCGCCCCCGGAAGAACTCTTCACCCAGAATGACTGTGAAGGCGACACCATCGCCGCCAATAAAGGGGTTTCCCGGGTCTCGGCATGAGCCGCAGCCGGTGTTGTCAGTGCCAGCAATGCAGAGAGAGCCAATCCGGCCAGCTTTAGCTTTTGTGTTAACGGCATGATGTTTCCAGGCGATTAGCGGCCATTCCGGCCGGGCTTTCAGCGCCCAGTCGCACAATGCTGTCGATGCTCTCCGAACCGCCGCCCACCAGGAATTGCTCTCCACCGCAACTTACGAGCATAAGTTGCTTCTTCCCACCGAGAGCCAAGGTCTCGATCAGTTGCATCTGCCGGTTAGTACGCTCGCGAGGCCAACTCTGCATCAGGCCGCACACCCATCCGACGATGCCACGCAGCTCCCGACTGGCGATCTTGTTTGTCATGGTTCCTTCTGTATCCTGCAAAAGACACATCGCGTTCCTGCCTGTTAGAAATGGAGTTTTTTTCTGCCATTGAAATATTTCTGTCGTTGAAAAATAATCGATCTCTATCCGAGCCGCGTCAGCCGGACAGCCATACGCTGCTCCAGCACTTCGAATTCGCTCCAGCCCAACTGCACCTTACCGATTCGAAGAGATACATCTTCGGTGTGCGGCGACGCGCTTTCAAACACCTGGTCCTTTTGGAGTTCAAGCAAATCCCGCACTTTGAAACGGTTCAGCGGGATGCCAGCCTGCATCGATACGCGCAGCTGCGACAGAACGTTCCAGGACGGATGCTCTTCAATATGCGCCATCCACGGCTGAGCCCGGCGTTGCCCGGCTGACTTCAAATCGGTCATAGTTGATGCACCTGCACTGCGTCTCGCCAGTTCCGTACCGGTCATACCCTCTCCTCCATCTGTATGTCTCACTTCTGCACGAGGAAGTCAGTGAAAAAAACGTCCGAAACCTTCAGATCGCCATTATTCTTAGCCAGCGCCGACTTCAATTCGGCCTTCAGTTTTTCCTTGCCATCTGGCGCCAACAGCCCGTCTGCGGTCTGGCGCGCGAGGACCGCTATCGTCGTATCCCGCACGGCGGCAACCGTCTCGCTGGCATCCTCCTTGTTCTCTGCTTCCTTCGACTTCACACCCTTCTTTACGGGCGGGTCGATCAATCGCAAGATCAAGGCCACTCGCAAATACGAGCTGCCGTCTCCGTCTGCCAGGTTCACCAACAGCGGCTCCACAACAAGAGCATGGGTGGCCAACGGTGCGCTCTGCGGTGCTTTCACCACCGCTGTCCCCTGCAACGGTAGCTTGCCGAGATGAGCCAGGTAATAGACTGCGGCCCCTATGCTGAGGACCACAAACACCACTCCACCTGTTATGGCAATCACCAGACGCGCGACGGGGGCTCTCGCCGGAGCAGCAGGGGAGGTCGGATCTACCAGAACTGTGGGAGAAATAGCCATGATGCCGGGAGTAAATGCAAGCGTGTGGCCAGTGCGCCCTTGCGAAAGATTAGGAATTCTTCAGGAGGCAAGTCCACCGGCATAGGTGCCCGGACCCTGCTCTTCGTCACGTCGTAGCATAAAACGATGAGGCAACAAGACACCGCCGGTATCGATCCTCCGATCCCGCAATGGCCTGCTGCCTCTAGTTCAATCGAGCATGCACCTATCGAATCATCGCAAGAACATCCTGCGATATCGTATCGAAGGTCGTAATGGTCTTCGAATTCGCCTCGAATGCCCGCTGAGCCACAATCAGATCGGAGAACTCCGTCGAGATATTGACATTCGACTGTTCCAGCGCATTGTCTTCGACCGTTCCCCGGCCGCCGGCGCCGGCAACTCCAGCAGTCGCCTGACCAGATGCCGCGGACGTAGTGAAGTTATTGCCCCCCGTAGCAACCAGCCCTAGTGTGTTGGCTACGGTTGCCACCGCGATCTGCCCGACCGTCGAGGTTTGGCCATTGCTGAACTGCGCCTTGATAAGGCCGCTTGTGTCCACCGAAATGGTCTGATAATTGCCACTCGAAAAACCATCCTGAGTTTGTGTGTTGTTGGTTGATGCGGTCGCAAGTTGAGTGATCGTTGGGCTCCCGCCGTTTCCATCCAGATTCCAGTTCAGGGTGAGGTCGCTCGCTCCATCCGCCATCCCAGGAAAGCTGATCCCGGAAATGCTTCCGGCCGGAGTAGTCAGGTTGCCGTTCGAATCGAAAGTTAATGTCCCCGTGTTGTTCACTGGAGCTCCCGTTGCGTCACCAGCAGGAAGTGCCACCGCATAGCTCCACGTGTTCGTAGCCGTCTTGTTATACGTCACGGTTGCATTGTGGCTTTGGCCCAGAGAATCGAAGACCATCAGCGGGGTAGTGAACGAGGTGCCCACCGTGGCCCCTGAGTTCAGGTTGGACGTGACTGTAAAGTTCTGGGTCGCCTGCGCTCCCTCCGTCGCACCCACCGGGATGACGATTGGCTGAAGAGCTCCGTTTTGATTGACCACGCCATTGACCGCGGGATAGCCCATCACCTGCTGGCCGTCCTGTGTGATCAGATTGCCATTCTGACTGACCTGGAAGTTGCCTGCTCGGGTCAGCGACTGCACGCCGTTCTGATTCACAAGGAAAAACCCATTGCCCGAGAGCGCCATGTCCGTCGGGTTCGCATTGGCGTCCGGCAGCAGCGTTCCTTCACTGAAGTCGGTGCTCGTTCCCGAGACCTTCGTTCCAGCTCCAACCTGGATTGCGTCTCCCGATCCGGATTGCCCGATCTGTTGATAGAACAGGTCCTCAAACGAGGTAGTCTGCCCTTTATATGCCGTTGTGTTGAGGTTGGCCAGATTGTTGCCGATCGTATTGAGTGAAACCGAATCGGCTTGCAGTCCGGACAATGCTATCGAAAAATTACCCATCGTCGTTCTCCTTGGTCGTTCCTGGTTAAGTGCTGTTTTGCCTGAATTAACCTGAAGTCAGCTAATTCGTCGTAACGCCGCCTGCCGGCGCATTCGCACCCAGCAACGACTGTGTGGCCAACGTTGGGTCGTCGCTCACCAGTGTGTTTAGGCCTGCCAGAGGGTTCGAGTTTGATCCTGAGCCGTCGACAGCCGCGGGTTTGGGAGCGGCCAGCGTTGAGCTAGAACCACTCGTCTCTACAGAAGTCAGGCCCTGATTGATCTGGATCAGTTGCTGCAGGCTATTGACTCCGACCAGCTGTGAAATATACGCATTTGGGTCAGCCGGTTGCGTCGGGTCCTGATTCTTCAATTCGCTCACCAGCAATGTCAGAAAATCATTTGAAGTGATATTCGACGCGTCAGCCGTACTCGCTGCCGGTGTCGGGGCCGCTGATCCCACCGCCTTTGCGGTCGCGGCAACATGTGGAGATAAAGCCGAAGCTACTCTGGCCGAAGCCGGAGATTGCACCTGACTGATCGAATGCATTTGTGCTGTATTCATCGTTCTCTCCTGTTCCGTTGTGTTGAATCTGATAGTCGATATCTGGTCTCACGCTCTTACGTTCAACCAGCTTCCGCCACCTGCATAGGACTTGATCGATAACAATTCCGCGCCGCCAGCTCCGCTCAATTTTGCCGTCGTCAAGCCGTCTTCCGGCTTGCCTGGGTACGCGAATCCTCCGCCGCTTGAATCCCCGTCGTCTTGCTGCCCACGGTTCTGCTGTGGTGCCTCCTGTCCTCTTTGATCGATATCTCCACCTTGCCTAAGTTCTGCTCTTACCTCCGCATTCGCATGCACGACAACGGCCGCCACCTCGATCCGCTCCTGCTGGAGATAAGCGGTCAGCGCCGGTAAATCCCGATGAAGCATCTCTTGCCCAGCAGAGGTAGCCGAGGACAAGGACGCATTGACTGCCCCGCCAGAGTCCATCTCGACGCGTATCTTCAACCAACCCTCGGTACTGTTCGGAACGCCAACCTCAAGCGCGGTCGGCGTCGCCAGCAACGTCCGATGCGACATCGCCGAGCCATCGAGACCTGCACCAGAACCGATATTCTCTTCCAGCCCCATCTGTAAACCGGCCGTATGTGCATTCAACTCCGCCGTCGGGAGCCTGGCCGCGCCTCCACTCATGCCCGCGTGTGCCGCACCCGTGCCCGGCAGCACACCGGCAACTCCACCAATCTCCATCCGGGTGCCAATCGATGACGCACCCTCAGATACACCGATGGTCTCCCGATTGCGGTCCTTGTCGCCGCTTGCCGATCCTGTCGGCGTCTTTGATATCTCCGCTGCCGATCCACTCGCAACAATCGGGTTCGCTTCCGGATGATTGCCTGCTGCGGGTTCAGTCGTGTAATTACCAGCCATTCCTGCCGTCCCGGTACCAGTGTCCTCCTGGAGTTTGCTCACGAGCATCACCGCAGGCGTAACAGGTCTGCCAATATTGTCAGGAAACGTCTCGGGCGCAGTCGCGTCGACTTTGCTCGATTGCGCGATGACCTGCCCTGATGCTGTAGTTGGCGAAGTAACGAGCGGTTTCGTCTCCGTTATACCTCTCTCGCCCACGGCCATCGCGGGATTTTCCATCCCTCCAGCAGACCTGGACTTCTTTACCGATTCGTTCTTAGTTGTCTGCGTTCTCGTGCTTTCTTTTGTGCGAGTCGCGCCCGGACTTACACCGGACACGACAATCTGCATCCCCGCTATCGGCTTGCTCTCACCAGGTGAACGCAATAGAGCACCGCTTTCGTCTAAGACGGCCGCGCTCTTTCCAACTGGATTAAGATCCACCGTGCTTGTGAGCGAACGAGCTTCCGGCGTGACCGATGACGTCTCGGTCACGCCGTACGTGTCGCCCTTGAGCGGTTCTTTGTCTAGTGCATCGCCAACCACCTTGGAGGTCGTGGCCCAAGGGAGAACGTTGGCGCTCCCCTCTGCCGAACCTGCACTCACTGCCTGATGAACTGCCTTCGAACGCTCATCGGCTAGGCTGCTTTTGGATACAACCGAGATGCTCTCAACAGGAACCGTGCCGGTCGTCCCCATTGAGAGGGTTGCAGTCGGGTCTGCAAACTGCGCCACGGTGGCTTTCAGATCCCCTGCGGTTACTTTTCCATTCTCTGCTTCCGTGACAGCCTGAGGTCCTTTCACGTTATTGAAGGGATCTGAGCTATTCTCCGTTCGGGATTCGTTCCCCCCATCAGAAGCATGGCCGTTCGTCTTCATAGTGGCCGAGAGGTCAACCTGATCTCCAAAGCTCTGCGCAAACGTGGTCGTCTCCACGCCATCGCGCCCAGGTGCTCCCGACCGTGAAATCGTCTGCTTGTCAGTTTCGATCATCAAGGCCGTGCTCATCATCTCGACCCTCTCTCGTATCTCCCACAAAGAGATGCACTCCAAATGCCAAACAACCCGCCCTGACATTAGAAGAACTTCACGGCTCCTTCATAAGCTCTTCATTCCGCGCAGCAATCCACCTGCTCCGCGCCAGGAAGCGATCGTCCGATACCGCCTGCGCTCGACGTGCTTCTACAATCTCCGCGCGCGCCGCAATACCCTCTGCTAAACGGCTTATCTGCTCGCTTCGCAACCTGCTCGCCGTATAGCTCGTCAATGCGACATCTTTCATTCGTTCGCGCTCGGCTTCGATCTCCCTCAGACGTCCGTACCTCCATGCCGCAGGCTCTCGCTGGCTGGCAGCAATCTCCCGATCTATACGATCGCCACTCATCCAGGCACGCCGGCCCTCGATATCAGCCGAGCGCGCAACCTGCTGCTGCACGCTCACGGCATGCGTTACCTCACGTAGAGCCGATGTCTTAAGCTGCAGCTCCGCGGAGTGTATCTCTTCGACAAGGCCGTACAACTTCACCAATCGCTTCATCGTCTCCAGACGTGCCCGCATCGCTTACAACTCCAACGTCTGCAATCGTGCCACCGTCTCCGCCATCGAAACGCACTCGCTGCTGCCTTGCTCGAGAAAGTTGCGTAATACAGGCATCGCGCGCATCGCCCGGTCCAGGTCTTCGTCCGTGCCTGCCTTGTAGGCACCGATACGGATCAGATCCTCCGAACGTGCATATGCCGCCCGCAACCGCCGGGCAAGCCCCGCCTGCGCCCTGTGCTCCTGCGTCGTCACCGCCGGCATCAACCTGCTTAGCGAATCCAGCACGTCTACCGGCGGGTACCATCCCTCCGCCGCCATCGACCGCGACAGCACCACATGTCCATCGAGCAGCGAGCGCACCGAATCCACCACTGGATCCTGCTGATCGTCTCCCTCCATCAGCACCGTATAGAACGCTGTAATACTTCCATTCCTGAAATTACCGGCCCGTTCCACCAGCTTAGCGAGCCGTGCGAACACCGACGGCGTATACCCTTTGCTCGCCGGAGGCTCTCCCGCCGCCAGGCCAAGCTCCCGCGCGGCCATCGCGTACCGTGTCAGCGAATCGAGAACTAGCAGCACATGCTTCCCCCGCGCCGCATAGAACTCCGCCACCGAAGTCGCGGCCAATGCTGCGCGCATTCGTAGAAGTGGACTCTGGTCCGAGGTGGACACCAGCACCACGGAGCGCTTTCGTCCCTCTTCGCCAAGTGAATCCTCGACAAACTCCCGCACCTCACGTCCGCGCTCTCCCACCAGGCCAACCACCGTGAGATCGGCAGCAGTGTTCCGCGTCATCATGCCAATCAACGTGCTCTTACCGACACCCGAGCCGCCAAAGATCCCAATCCTCTGCCCCCGTCCGACCGTCAATAATCCATCGAGCACACGCAACCCGGTCTGCAGCGGCTCTCGAATTGGCTCTCGCTCCATCGGGTGAGGCGGCGCGCCATCGAGCGGCCACATTCCCACGGAGACCGGAGGCGGAGACTGATCCAGCGGCGACCCCAATGCATTGAGAATTCTTCCGGTCAGTCCGTTCCCTACAGCGATCGCGGGCACTGAGCCCAAGGCCATGACTGCATCTCCGTACCGAATCCCCTGGGTCGCCTCCATTGGCATCGTCAGAACATTTCTGCCGCGAAACCCGATGACCTCAGCCCTGTGCCGGGAGCCGTGTGCATCCACAATCTCGCAGCACTCTCCTACGGAACAAAGTGGACCCTCCGACTCGACCGTCTGACCATCGGCCTGCACCACACGGCCGCTCCATCGCCATGCGGGCCGAGTGGCAAGCTGAACCATGTAAGGCAAAAGGCTCGCCTCACCCGGCTGTCTTGTATGTTCTACCGCGACTGTCATACCGGCCTCTGCTGCAGCAGATCGAAGAACCCTCGTTCGATCTCAACCAGCTGCGCGCTCACGCCCAGTTCAACCCTGCCGACGTTGGTATCCAGCACGCATTCTCCCGTGCTGAGCCGTTCATCTTCCACCACCTGAACCGAACAACTCTCTGCCGCGACGACCTCTCGCCAAGGCTCCCCTGAGGACGGAGGCACTCTGAGGATCGTGGTGCTACCCTTTTCGATGTTCTCCAACGCAACCCTTACCGCCGCCGCCAGCAGCAACGGATCGAGGTGTACCTCGCGGTGCAACACACGTGCGGCAATCGCCAATGCCAGCTTCACCACCTCTGCCTCCACGCCTGCGAAGTATCCTGCGCGCTCGCGACTAAACTGCTCAGCGATCCGAACTACGCGCTCCCGTTCTGCTGCAATCGACTCCTCCAATTCCTTCTCCCAATGGCCCCGCGCTTCGGTGCTTGCCTCCAACCGTGCCGTCTCTATCTGCGACAACATCTGCTGAGCCTGCGACTGCAAGCGCGACTCCAGCGCCGCAATCTCCTCCTTCAGCCGGAGTTCGGTTTGAGCGGTCTCCGTCATAGGCTGGATGGCTTCCAGCACCACCTCAGGTGCTGCATCCCGCATCGCGCGAAATTCCAGCCGCGACACGAATGCCGCGCCCCCCGCATGACTGTCTGAACGCCCTAATGGCAGCATCCTCACTTCCGAGGCCTGACAACTTGCTGTTTCAGACTGCAAGGTCATCGTCTACCTCCATCTTGAGAATCATTCGTCCTTCGCTTTCCAGCTGCCGGGCCAACGCGAGGAGCTCCTGCTGCGCTTTGCCGACCTCCTTCATGCGCACCGGACCCATCGCCTCCATATCCTCCTTCATCATCTCGACCGCCCGTGAACTCATCGCTTTGAACAGGTGCGCTTTCACGTTATCGCGGCCGCCCTTCAATGCCATCGCCAGGACCTTCTTATCCGCAGCTCCCACGAACTCCCGTATGCTCTCCGGAGGAACCGTCAGGAGGTCTTCAAACGTGAACATCAACTCGCGGATCCCAATCGCCACCTTTGGCTCGTTCTGCTCGATCTCCTCCAAAATCACCTTGCTCTCGACCTGATCCAGGCGATTCAGCAACTCCGCAACAGCCTTGAATCCCGAGTACGATTTCCTTCCGCTCGATCCCATCTTCTCCATGCGCTTGTGCAGCGCCATGGCCACCGTCTGCGCCATCTCCGGCGAAAACTGCCGCATCTCCGCCAGTCTCCGCACCACATCTACCCGCATCGGACCCTGCAGATTCATCAGTACCGTCGATCCCCGCTTAGGATCCAGGTGCGCCAGCACAAGCGCGATCGTCTGCGAATGCTCGTGCTCCAGAAATTTGCTCAGATGCTGCGCGTCCATTCGCTGCACCATCGCCATGTCTCCGTTGCTCCGTTCCCGAATCTTCTTTACCTGTGCCAGCATCTCCTCGGCTTTGATAAGACCGAATGCCTCCGTCAGCAGCTTCAGCGCATACTCCGGACCTCCGCGCACCATATATTGCTGTGTCTCGAGCAAGCCGTAGAACTCTGTCAGCACCTGAGTTAACTGCGTCTGTGGAACCTCGCCAAGACGCGTGATTTCTTCTGTCACACGGCGCACATCGGCCTCCGACAAGCTGAGGAAGAGCATCTTCGCCAGCTCGTCTCCTACCGCCACCATGAGGATTGCCGCCTTCCGCAGGCCGGTAAGGTCCGCAGCCGCGAACCCTGCCTCGGACGGCAATAAGAGTGGATTCTGCCTTGTCATCTCTGCGCCTGCCATCTGCATTGCCGTTCCCATCACACCGCCTCCTCAGACGCGCCGATCCACGCCTCCAGCACTCGAGTACTTTGTGCGGGCTCATTCCGGATGTGCTCGGAGACATGATCGAAGATTCCCTGCTGTTGTTGTTTTGTCTTGCTCAACAATCGCTGCGACACTCTTCCCTGCTCTCCGGAAAGCAATGCCTCTACCGTTCCCTCAACTCGTTCCTCCAGATCTTCCGGAACTGGATTCCCAGCGGTCAACAGCACAGGTTCGCGAAGTGTCGCCGTCACCTGCCGGGCCACCGGCCGCAGAACGAAAAGCACCAGCAGCACGCCACAGATGCCGATCATCCCGGTGCGCAACAGGTCCGGCTGCATATGCAGCAGCGTGCGCACCGCTTCCGTTAGCCTGTCCACCGCCGCAGGCTTCACCTCAGGCGCGTTCGTGCTGAAGCTTACATTCTCCAGCACCACCTGGTCTCCGCGCCGCGAGTCGAAGCCGACCGCAGCCTGCGCCAACTCCTCCAATCGATGCATCTCCTCCGCACTTCGCGGCTTCCAGATCGTGTGCTCCGTTTTTCCTGCGCCCGCGAGCTCACTTCGATCGTTCACCACCACCGCGGCCGATACACGCCGGACGCGCCCCGGTCCCTGCTCCGTATGCACCAGATGTTTCGTCACCCCATAGGTGCCGTTCTCTTCGCTCAAGCTCTGCCCCGGTGCATTGCCCTGCTGCGGGTAGACGGGCAATGCCTGCTTCTGCAATAACGGAGACGCCCCCGGCGCGGCAGCCGCCTGAGAGCCTGCCACGCCACCCGCCGCAGCCGCAGCCGGCGAATTGCTCGCAGTTCCAGGAACACCCGAAGCCTGGCCGCGCATCGCGGAGACCTGCTCGCTCTTCTGCATGCTCAGCGTCGCTACCTGCGTCGGGTCATAGACCTCGTCGGTCCGCTCCTCCGTGCCGTGATCATAGGTTACGTTCACCGTGGCCCGTACATTACCCTGTCCTGCCGAAGGCTCCAGCATAGCGACCAGCCTGGCCTCCATTGCCTGCTCCGCATCTGCTTCGGCCGCACCGCTCGATCGCGGTTTGAAGTTCACTCGCCCGTCCGCGTCGACCAACGTCACCTGGTCGACGCTAAGGTTCTCTACCGAGCTCGCCACCAGGCTTCGAATCGCATCCTCCTGGTCCGCATCAAGCGTCGATCGTTTCAGCTTCAGCACCACCGATGCCTTCGCCGCCTTCTCCTCAGCCGCAAACAGCGAAGGCTGAGGCAGTACCAGATGGACCCGCGCCGACTTCACAACACCGAGAGTTCCAATCGTGCGTTCCAGCTCTCCTTCGAGAGCTCTCTGATAGTTCACTCGCTCATCGAACTCGCTTCCGACCCAGTTCGGCTTGTCAAACAGTTCGAATCCCAACCGCCCCGTCTGCGGCATACCCTTCGCCGCGACCTCCATGCGAGCCTTGTCGAGCATCTCGGCCGAGACCTGCACGCCACCTCCATCGCTCGTCGTCTGGTACGGAATTCCCGCCGCGGAGAGTTCCTGGGTCACCTGCTGGACGTCTTTCGCATCCAGTCCGCTGAACAGGATCCGCCAGTCCGGCCGTTCTGCAAACCAGGCCATCGCCGCGCACATCGCCGCCACAAACACGACCGACGCAATCAGCCACGTACGTTTCTGTGCCGGAAGCGCCATCACGCGTTGCCGCATGGCCGAAACCATCGCCAACGCCTTTTCCGTCGGTCCGACAGAGGCCGTCGGAACCCCTTGCGCGGACCTCTGCATGCCCACCCCGCTTGTCTGCTCTGTCTCTGCCATCTCGCCTCAGCACTCTTCCATTCAACCGAACAACCTAGAACTGCATGCCCATCATCTGCTGATAAGCGCCCACCGCCTTGTTCCGAACCTGCAACGCAAGCTCGAACGCCATGCTCGCCTTCTGCGTCGCGATCATCGCATCGTGAACCTCTACACCGGAACCGTTCAGCAGCCCGGTCACAGCCTGCGAGGCCTGCTGGTTCAACGCGGCCGTCTGCTGCACCATTCCCTGCAACACTCCGGCGAACGGCACGGCTGTGGAATCACTTGCCTTCCCTGAAGCTCCGCCGATACCGCTCAAGAGCCCGTCCTTGAAGCCTCCGACACCTCCGACGCCGAAGCTGCCCGCCACCGCCGAACCACTGAATACATCGCTCATCATGCCTCCTCCATTGCAGTCTCTGATCTCACTGATCCGCGGTGTCGTTTATTTCAAAATGTCGAACGAAGAGTTGATCATGTTCTTCTCGGCCTGAATCGCCGACGCATTCATGCCGTACGACCGGGTCGCCCCCATCAGGTCCACCATCTCGGTGAGCGGGTTGATGTCCGGATAAGACACAAACCCATCCGCGTCGGCATCCGGATGCTGCGGGTCATACCGCCTGAGTGGCGCGCTCGCATCGCTGATCACACCCGTCACCGCAACCCCGCCCGGTATCGAATGAGTATCCGTGATACCGCCACCCAGACCCCCACCCAGACCGCCAGCAAGTCCGCCGCCTGACCCGCTTCGAAGGTAGCTACTCAGCCTGTCGTCCATCTGACTCGCCAAAGAATCCTGAAAACTATCCCCACCTTCTGCCGAGAACACCACATGATGCCTCTGGTAAGGCCCACCGTCCGGCGTACGCGTCGTCTCGGCATTCGCCATATTCGAGGCGACCACCTCAGCCCGAACCCGCTCCGCCTTCAACGCGGAGGCGCTCACATCCATCACTCCAAAGATATTCATGGCTATTTCGAATCCATATGAATTGCACTCATCACGTTAGAGAACTCGGTTTTCAGCAGCGCGACGCCGAGACGAAACTGCAACTGCGACTTCGCCAACTGCATCCCCTCCCGGTCCATGGACACGTTGTTTCCATCGGGCCGTGCCACCAGGCCGTCCACATCCCCGCGCGCTACCTTAACCTCTGTCGAACCATCGCCACTCGCGCTGCTGTTGAGCTGCCGCGCAAACTCCTGCTCGAAGTCGAACCCCTGCGTCTTGTATCCCGGCGTGTCGACGTTAGCCATGTTGCTTGCCGTCAGTTGGAGTTGCTTACCCGTCAGGTCCAGATACCGGCCCAGCACATCGCTCATCGCCGTTGTCGTCTGCATCCTTTCACCTCCACACAGTTCCTCATGCAGTCCACCAGCCAAAGAAAAGCGCCCTCGTATGAGAGCGCTCTTAGGAAGTGAAGTTGATCCGGCAAGCATCACGCCAGATTAGCCCGCCGAAACCTGATCGCTTCGGTGCCGATCTCCATGCTGTCGCCCGAGAGGATCGCTCCTCGTTCCAGCACATGCATCAACTCCCGCACGTTCCCCGGCCAGCTATGTTCCCGCAGTTTTGCCTCCGCTGCTTTGGTCAGCCGCTTCCGAGGCATCTCCTGCCCCAGCAATTCAAGAAAGTGTTCGGCGAGCAAACTCAGATCTTCCATACGAGTTCGCAGCGCGGGCACCTCCACCGGAAAAACCGCCAGGCGATAATACAGATCCAAGCGGAACGCACGTTCCGCCGCCCGCTCTTCGAGAGGCTGGTGCGTCGCCGCGATCACTCGAACATCCACCCGCACCGTCTCGTTATCCCCCACTCGCTGCAGCTCCCCGCACTCCAGGAATCTCAGCATCTTTGCCTGCAAAGCCAATGGCATCTCGCCAATCTCATCGAGGAACAACGTCCCCCCATGCGCCGCTTCGATACGGCCCGTGCGCGACTGCACAGCCCCGGTGAACGCACCCCGCGTATGGCCAAATAATTCGGCCTCCAGAAGGGCCTCCGGAATCGCCGCGCAGTTCAATACGGTAAACGGCTTCGCCGCTCGGGTACTCAAACGATGCAGCGCGCGCGCCACCACCTCCTTTCCCGTCCCCGTCTCGCCCTCGATCAACACCGTCGTCGATCGCGGCGCCACCAGCCGGATCAATCGCGCCAACTCCCGCATCGGCTCACTCCCGCCCACCATGTCAGGCAGCATCACCGAAACTGGTTGCGGCCGACGCGCTGTCTCCTGCCACGTCTCATCGCCGATGTCGAGCCGTGCCTGCGGTTTGACCTGCGCCTGCACCGGTGCGGGGCCGGCCGATGCCCGAGCCATAACTCGTCCGTTTGTGCCGGCCCTCGGCACGCAGCCCGGAGCCGTGGCCCATGCCGCCGTATCGTTCAGTGGCGTCTCCTGTGCCTCACGCAACGCATGCAGCAGCTCATTCCGTCGCGGACTTCGTGCTCCGCCATCGACTCCACCGTCGACGCGAAGCAGCTCCATCGTCGGGTACAGCATTCGAATCACCGTAGCGAACTCGCCCACTTCAAGGTCTGGCAACCAGCTATCGACCAGCAGAGCCTCCGAGCGCGAGTCTTCCAGTTGCGCCATCGCCTCGGCGCCGCCTCCCGCCTCCCGCACCTGCCAGCGCAGCCCAACCAGCGAAGCCCGCAGCCTCTCTCTTAGCGCCAGGTCCGCGCTCGCCAGTACAACCGTCCGCATTGCCGCCTGAACCGCACTCGACCCCAATACCGCATCCTGTCCTACACTCATTCCGCCACCCTGGCCTTTCGTCTATTCGCTTTGCATCGCCTGTTGCAATATCGTTCGCATCGTACCTACGGTTCGGTTCAGCCGCGCGCACTCCAACAGCGCGCCTTGAATCGCCTCACGCATCGCGTCCGGTTCACCGCTCAATTCTCCCAGGGCCAGCCTGCACTGCAACACGGTGAGCGGTTGACACAGCCCGTGCAGCGCTGTGTCGATGCGCTCCACAAGAACTCGTTCGCCTCCGGCTTCCATGGCCCTAAGCACCTGCGAACGCCGTGTTCGCCGCATAGTTCGCTACCCGCGCCACCATCTTGTTCAGGCCGCCGATCTGGTAGCCCTCGCCCCGAATCGTCTCGATCAAACACGATCCGTTCTCGCCTTCCATGCTTCGCCCTCCGAGCTTCTTCCGCAGGTAGTTGATATACACATCCACCACGTTGGTGCCTGCGCTCGGGGTCATCTGCCAAACCTCACGCAGCAGCTCGGTCCGGCTGCAGCAGCGTCCCCGTTGCATCATCAAGAACTCCAACAGGGCAAACTCCTTCACCGTCAGCTCTATAGGCCGGCCATCTCGTGTCACCCTGCGCTCCATGCGGTTCAGTGCGACGTCCCCATGCCGCAGCGTCGGATCGGCGTAGTGTTCCCGGCGCCGTAGCAGAGCCCGGCAACGCGCGGTCAATTCATGGAAGCTGAACGGCTTCAGCAGGCAATCGTCCGCACCCAGGTTCAGGCACTTCACACGCTCCTCCACCTGACTGCGCCCGGTCAGGACCAGCACAGCCATCTCATCGAAGCGGCCGCTGAGTTCCGCGAGCACCTCGGTCCCATCTTTTCGGGGAAGGCTCAGGTCCAGCACAATCAGGTCTGGCCTATGTTGTTCCGCGTGCAGCAGCGCGGCCTCGCCATCCCCCACCCAGCTCACGTCGTGACCCTCCAGCCTCAACCCCTTTTGCAGAAACAATCCCAGAGCCACATCATCTTCAACGATAAGGACGCGCATTTGATCTCTCCCCGAATCTCGCCATTCCCTGGCTCCAACACTCGATCGTCACGTTACCGACCGGCGTTGGTGTTATTACCTTGGTGCATGGGAACCGAGGTTACAAGGCCTGTTTGCAATTTATTGCACACACAATTTCAAAATGGGAATCCAGATGAATCTGTGTCGGTACACGGCACCATCTCATCTTGCGCACCGCGAGTTTTCAACTTACACAGACGAACACTTGCCCAGACCTTGAACCGAGCCTTGCATTGAGCGAGCCGCAGCGGACAAAAGTAAGTGCACCGACAAAGCTCTTGCAATTCGCTTTTTATTCGCTACAATCGCGACATGGCAATCACGCGGCGGCAAAAAGAGGTCATCGACTTTCTTTCGAGCTTCACTCAGAAGAATGGCTACTCCCCGTCCTATGAAGAAATAGCCAGCGGCCTTGGCCTCAGTTCTCTCGCCACTGTCCATAAGCACGTAACCAATCTGCAAAACAAAGGCCTGCTGCAACGAGCGCACAACCGCAGCCGTTCGATCGACGTACTACCCGTCCGCACCAACAAAAGAGGCTCCGATCGCCTGCCACTCCTTGGCCGCATCGCCGCCGGCAAGCCTGTCGAGGCCATCGAAAGCGCGGAAAGCATCTCCTTGAGCGACATTATCGGCAATCGTGAGGTCTTCGCGTTGGAGGTGCGCGGCGACTCCATGCGCGATGAGCACATCGTCTCCGGCGACTATGTATTGGTCGAGCGCACCGTGACTGCGCGAGAGGGCGAGATCATCGTCGCTCTTATCGACGGCGCGGATGCCACTCTCAAGCGCTTCTACCGGGAAGGCAGTATGGTTCGCCTGCAGCCCTCCAATGCAGAGATGGCCCCCATTTATGCCCCTGCCGCCAATGTCAGCATCCAGGGGAAGGTCCTCGGCGTGCTCCGCAAGTACGCATAAGAAAGCTGCAGCCCATTCAGGATCTCCCGTATCGTCATCGCCTTGCAGCGGCCGTGGGTGGCACGTTCATTTTTCCCTACGCCCAGGGAACTGCATGGGGCCTCTCTGCGTAACACCCGTGGAGATGAACCACCAGATCAGAACCACGGGAGCATCTATTGGCCACACAGCGTAAGAACAGACGGAAACTCTGGCTCTGGACCGGCCTGACCATTCTCGTGGCTGCCATCCTCCTCGGCGTCGCGGTCACAGCCCGGGGTAACACCACGAAGTTCGAGCCCTCGCAACTAGCCAGGACGGAGCGCGGAGACATCGCACGGTCCGTTGTCGCCACGGGCAAGATACAGCCCATTACCAAGGTTGAGGTCAAATCCAAAGCCTCGGGTATAGTCACTCGCCTCGACACAGACATCAACGCACACGTGCATCAGGGCCAAATCCTGGCGCAACTCGACCAGCAGGAGATCCTCGACCAGGTAGCCGCTCAGAAGGCGGTGCTCGCGGCCGCCGAGTCCAACGCCCACGCCGCCGCCTCCTCCATCGACTACGACAAAGTGAGCGCCGAAGCACCCGATCTGCCGATGTACAAACATACTTACGACCGAGCGTTGAAGATGTCCAAAGAGGGTGTTGTCTCTCAGCAGGCACTCGACGACGCCCAGCAGAAGTACCTGTTTGCCGCGAACACACGCGACAAAGCCGTCTCACAGATCAACGTCGACAACTCCAGACTCCGCCAGGCGCAGGCACAGGTAGCCCAGAACCAGGCCTCTCTCAAGCAGCTCGAAGAGCAACTCAGCTACACCACGATCACTTCGCCAATGGAGGGAACCATCCTCTCGCGTGACGTGGAAATAGGCGATGCCGTCAGCTCCATTCTCGTTCTCGGGTCGACCGCCACCCTGGTCATGACGATCGGCGATGTCACTCATGTCTACGTGCAAGGTAAAGTCGATGAGTCGGACATTGGCAAGGTCTACCTGAATCAGCCCGCCCGGATCAAGGTCGAATCCTTCAAGGACAAGACCTTTCTCGGAAAGGTGACCAAGATCGCCCCCCTTGGAGTCGAGAAAGATAACGTCACCACGTTCGAGGTCCGGGTTTCCATCGACAATCCCGGCGGCGAGCTGAAGGCCAATATGACGGCAAACGCAGAGATACTGCTGGATGAACATAAGAACGTGCTTACGGTGCCTGAACAGGCTGTCGTCTACGACAACACCCGCAACGCATCCGTCGAGATCCCCGACTCAAAAGAGAAGACTGGTCGGCGCAAGGTTGCCATCAAAACCGGCATATCGAACGGCACCAGGACCGAAGTGCTGGCTGGGCTGAACGCGGGCGATACAGTCATTCTCCAGCAGTAGGAAACCAAGGCCATCGAACCAAAGTCGTCAGCACTTGCTAACTCGAACAAAAATCTCCTAACGTTTACGAAAGCAGGACCCCATGACCTTCCGCAATCGTGCAGCGACCGTTGTCCTCACCTTCTGCGCCGCCACCTGTGCCTTCGCCGCGGACTCCAAGTTCGACCGAACCCTCAGCGCAGGGAGTTCGCCTAACGTTACCGTCTCGACTGGCTCAGGCTACATCCACCTTAATTCCGGGGCTGACAATCAGGTTCATATCGCTGGTATCGTTCACTCCAGTCACGGCTGGATGGGAAACGGCGATGCCGATGCCCGGATTGAGCAGATCGTCAAAAATCCGCCCATCGTTCAAAACGGCAACGACATCGAAATCGGTGAGCGTCACAACAACGATTTATTTCGAAACATCACCATCGATTACGAAATCACGCTGCCCCGGCTATCCACGCTTGCGGTCACCACCGGCTCCGGGGATGTCGTTGTCCAGAATGTTGGGGCCAGCCTGAAGGCACAGAGCGGCGCCGGATCGGTTCGGGCACACGGTGTCAGCGGCCCCGCAACTCTGGGTACAGGATCTGGAGATATAGAGTTCGAGCAGGCCACGCCTGGGGACGTGAAGGCTGAGACCGGAAGCGGCTCGATTAGGCTCTACGGCTTGTCGGGAGCCTTGAAAGCCGGTGCAGGTTCCGGCGACATAGAGGCGGAGGGTTTGCCTAAGGCGGTCTGGAATCTCCACACAGGCAGTGGCTCAATCCATCTTGGAGTAGGTAACGCCCACTTCAATCTGGATGCGGACACGGGCTCCGGCGGCATCAACATTGCGCAGCCGATCACCATGCAGGGCAGTATGAACCGGCAGCACATTACGGGCGCGGTCAATGGCGGAGGTCCCCTGGTCAAAGCCAGCACTGGTTCTGGCGACATCCAGGTCCACTAGCCTCCAACCCGTCGTCCACTAGCCTCCAATGCATCGTGGCAAACGCGTCAGGCGCCACTCGCAATCGTGTGCATTCATGCAGCCAGCGTTACCCTGCCGGTCGCCAGATCGTAGCTTGCCCCCACAACTTTAATACCTTCCTCGTGGATCGCCTTTGCGATCACGGTCGAGCTTTCGCTTAACAGCTTCGCCTGGTAAGCAGCATTCATCCGCACCGCCGAGGCGACATCCCCATGGGCATCTTTGATTGCCGGTATCAGGTGCTGATATAAAACGCTGATCTGTCCCGGCACATCCTTGGCCTGGATCGCAGCGCTGATTGCTCCGCAGTTCGAGTGCCCCAGCACAATAATTGCCTTCACCCCGAGCACCGCAACCCCGTACTCCAGGCTGCCTATAATCTCCGGAGTCACCATGTTCCCCGCCACCCGCGCAACAAACAAGTGACCGATGCTCTGGTCGAAGACCAATTCAACCGGCACACGCGAGTCCGCGCACGACAGGATCGCGGCAAACGGCTCCTGTTTGTTCACCGTCTTCTCTCTCAAAATTCTCAGATCAAGTTCGAACGAGGTCATCTTTTGCGCCTCGAACCGCCTGTTGCCTTCCATCAGCTCGCGCAACGCTGCATCGCCGGTCATCTCTGTCTTAGCAGCACTTTGCATGTCACTGGAAGCAACGAATCCGGCAGCCCCCAGCCCTGCGACAAATTGCCGTCGCGTCCAGCTTCCACCCATCACTCTGAGCATGGTGCCTCCTTGTTCCTCAGAATCTTATCGCAGCCACATCGATTAGCCTTGTAAAATGTCACACGAACCCCTGCCGCGGCTTCTCGTCTTCGATCTCGATGGTACGCTCATCGACTCACGCCTCGACCTCTGCAACTCCGTGAATGCCATGCTGAACCACCTGGGCAAGCCCAGACTCCCCGAAGCCGTCATCGCGGGCTACATCGGCGACGGCGCCTCCATGCTCGTTCGCCGCGCTCTCGGCGACCCCGAAGGCGACAGCCACGACGAAGAGTATGTGGCTGACGCGCTCGCCTTCTTCCTCGACTACTATCGCATTCACAAGCTCGACTTCACCTACGTCTACCCCGGTGTGCTGGACTCGCTCGAAGCCATCCGGGCCGGTCACCCCGACATCCTGCTGGCTGTTCTCACCAACAAGCCTGTCAATCCCTCGCGCGATATCTGCGACCACTTCGGCCTGTCGCGCTTCTTCTTCAGCAACTACGGCGGCAACAGCTTTCACACAAAGAAGCCCGATCCTCACGGCCTATTGAGGCTCATCGCTGAAGCCGGCGAAATCACTGGCAGCACCATCCCCGCGTCAGAAACCGTCATGATCGGCGATACAGACACCGACGTTCTCACAGCAAGGAACTGCGGCGCCCGAAGCGTCGGCTGCACCTTCGGCCTCAAGCCGCATTCCCTCGAGGATGCCCCGCCCGACCACCTCGCTCACAGCCCGGCCGATTGGCTGCAGATCCTCGGCATCGAAAGAGCTTCCGCAGCCACTCTCTAGCCCGCTTCTACTCGAACCCGCGGTTCCACGATTCGATCACACGCGTCTCGCGCTCCCACCCCAGCACGCTCACGCTCCCGGTCCCCAGCGCCAGCAAACTCCCGTCTTCGGCAGGCAAACCGATCCAGCGCGCCGCCAGAATCCGCAGGATATGAGCATGGGCAAACAAAGCCACCTTGCCTCCCTCCGGTGCAGCCCCCAGGGCGCGGGTAATCACAGCATCGGCGCGCCCCCCCACATGCTCTACCGCCTCGCCCCCCACAATTTCGTTCTTCCACACCGACCAGCCCGGCACCTGCGCCCGAATTTCGTTCGTCGTCTTGCCCTCATAGATGCCGTAGTCCCACTCCTTCAGTCCATCATCGACGATCGCCCCATCCGCCAGACCCGCTATCGCACAGGTCTCACGTGCACGCTGCATCGGGCTGACAAACACCGCCCCGAACTGTGTCCCTTTCAGGTAGTCTCTCAGCTCCTCGGCACGCTTTCGCCCATGTTCGGTCAATGGAATGTCGGTCCGGCTGGTATGCGCTCCGCTCAAGCTCCACTCCGTCTCTCCGTGGCGGATCAGCCACAACTCGGTTCCTTCGCTCATCGCAACCTCCGTACTAATAAACTATCCTACGAAGATGGACTTTCAGCTTTCGACCACCTACAAGCCGCAGGGCGATCAGCCCCGCGCGATCAACGAACTCATCTCCGGGATCAACGCCGGGGAAAAGGATCAGGTCCTGCTTGGGGTCACAGGCTCGGGCAAGACCTTCACCATGGCCAAGGTGATCGCGGAGCTGAACCGCCCTGCCCTGATCCTCGCGCACAACAAGACTCTCGCCGCCCAGCTCTACCATGAGTTCAAGACCTTCTTCCCCAACAATGCCGTCGAATACTTCGTCTCCTACTACGACTACTACCAGCCCGAGGCCTACATTCCGGCCGGCGATCTCTTCATCGAGAAGGAGTCGACCGTCAACGAAGAGCTCGACAAGCTGCGCCTTGCCGCCACGCGCAGCCTCTTCGAACGTCGCGACGCCATCATCGTCAGCTCCGTCTCCTGCATCTACGGTCTGGGGTCGCCCGAGGCATACTACGGCATGTTGATGCTGCTCGAAAAAGGTCAGCGGATCAAGCGCGAAGACATCACCCGGCGGCTGGTCGAGATCCTGTACGAGAGGAACGACGTCGATTTTCGCCGCGGAACCTTCCGCGTCCGCGGAGATATCATCGAGGTCTATCCAACCTATGACGAGAACGCCTATCGAATCGAGCTGTTCGGCGACGAGATCGATTCGCTTTCGCAGATCGACCCGCTCTTCGGCACCGTCAAGCAGAAGTACTCCCGGCTTCCCATCTACCCCAAATCGCACTATGTCGTCCAGCCGGAGCGGAAGACCACGGCCATCGCCTCCATCCTCGAGGAGATGGAGTGGTGGGAGAAGGAGCTCGAAGGCCAGGGCCGCCTCGTCGAATCGCAGCGCATCCACCAGCGAACCCGCTTCGACCTGGAGATGATCAAGTCCGTCGGCTTCTGCCACGGCATCGAAAACTACTCCCGCCATTTTTCCGCGCGTCTCCCGGGCGAGCCGCCCCCCACCCTGCTCGACTACTTCCCCAAGGACTACCTCCTCTTCATCGACGAGTCCCATGTCACCGTTCCGCAGTTGCACGGCATGTGGCACGGCGACCGCAGCCGCAAACAAAATCTGGTGGACTATGGATTTCGCCTCCCGTCCGCAATGGACAATCGCCCCCTTCGCTTCGAAGAGTTCGAAAGCCGCACCGGACAGATCGTCTACGTCTCCGCCACGCCCGGACCCTACGAGCTGACCAAGTCGGCAGGCGTCGTCGTAGAACAGATCATTCGCCCGACGGGGCTGATCGATCCGGTCGTCGAGATTCGCCCGGTCAAGGGACAGATCGACGACCTGCTGGCCGAAATTCGCGATCGCGTCGCCAAAGACCAGCGCGTGCTCGTGACGACCCTGACCAAGCGCATGAGCGAAGACCTCGCGAGCTACTACACAGAGGTAGGCGTGCGCTGCCGGTACATGCACTCCGAGATCGAGACGCTCGAGCGCATCAAGCTGCTGCGCGACCTGCGCAAGGGAGAGTACGACGTGCTGATCGGGATCAACCTGCTTCGCGAAGGGCTGGACCTGCCCGAGGTGTCGCTGGTCGCTATTCTCGATGCGGACAAGGAAGGCTTCCTCCGCAGCCAGGGCTCTCTCATCCAGACCATCGGCCGCGCCGCCCGTCACGTCGAAGGCCGAGCCATCCTGTATGCGGACAAGATGACCGACTCCATGCAGCGCGCCATCAACGAGACCGACCGCCGGCGCGAAAAGCAGGTCGCCTACAACGAGGAGAACGGCATCACGCCGCAGTCGATCGTCCGGCCCCTTGAAATGGGCCTCGCGGGCATCCTCAAAGCCGACTATGCCGATCTGACCGACGATGCAGAAGGCATGCCGGACTTCTCTAGCCAACAGGAATTGGACAGCTACATCGGCAAGCTCGAGTCCGACATGCGCGAGGCGGCAAAGAAGTTCGAGTTCGAAAAGGCCGCGAAGCTCCGCGATACAGTCAAGGAACTTCGCACCAAAGAATTTCTCTTCTGCTAAGCAGGCTCCGGTTCTCCAACCGATGTACTCCAAACCCGACCAACGGGAGGGCCAGCGCAATATATGGTGTCAAGACCGGTACACAAGTCACGAAGTGACCGCCCCACGCGAAGTGGGCCCGTCCGGCAGGACAGCTTGCGGTGTATACCCATCCGAAATCCGCTTTAAGCGCCTGGGAATACTGAGGGGGCGGCGTCCACCTGTTCGAGATGACGACTTATCATCCAAGTGGATTGCTCACATCTTCCGAACTTCCCAAGGCAAGATCTGGCGCGCTGCGTGATTCGCAGGGGAGAATGCGCATCGAGATTCTTCCATCCCACACACCGAATCGGCTGCGGAGGCGCCCAGAACCAAGGCCGCCTTTCCATTGTCGGTCGCTTCTTACCGGCGATCTGGTGAGCGGACGCTTTTCGAGGCACCTTGGGCAAAGTGTTTCTCACAGAAGCAATTTTCTGCTTATCGCTGAGCCAGGGGTATGGTCGTTACCCGAATTTTTATGGCATACAGGCCAAAATCAATTGGCCTCACACTTGCTCATACCAAGACGAAACTCAAATTAAAGATTTCATAACAGGCCCCTGTTCCACACACCCAACTTACGGTTAGGAAATATATCCCTGTCTTTCTAAATCTGTCCTTGAGGAGAATCATGACTACCTGCCTTGCTACTAAAACCTTTCTAAGAGTGGCCACGCTGACGATTGCTGGATTAGCGGTCACGTGCACCTCGGCCTATGCCGACACCATACTCAGCAACCTGAACCAGTTCGCTCTGGCGGGAGACCGGGCCAAGTACGTCGGTGAAGCGTTTACAACCGGGTCGACTCAGATGAATTTGACGTCCGCGACAGTGGAGGTAAAATCCGCTCTGGGCGGCACTCCCAAGTTGGAACTGGAGGCCGCTAACGCAAACGGTACCGTGGGTTCTACTCTCTTTACCTTCACGTACGCTTCTGACACCTATCAGACTCCTTATTTAAGTCTTCTGGTCTTCAACGCAGCAACGAACTATCTGCTGGCCACTGACACGACCTATTTCCTCGTGCTCTCCGACTCAGGCGCCAACGTGATATGGAACTACGCCGGATCACCCACCTACACAGCGGAAGACGGCTTCGTTCTTCCCACCAAAAATACTTCGTTCGTCTCCAGTACGGACAACACGCTTTCCAATGGCTACTACTACACTCTTGCGGACTATCCGGCGATCTTCAGCTTGTCCGCATCCCCGGTGGCTGCCGCAACTCCGGAACCCAGTTCTCTGGTGCTCCTGGGAACCGGCCTCTTAGGAGCAGTCGGAGCAGCCCGCAGGAAGCTCTTCAAGATATAGCCATCCGCGCACCCTGCAACAAAAAGGGCCTCCTATAACCAGGTGGCCCTTTTTGTGCGATGACGTTAAAGCTGCGCGTAGCGGTCTGGAGTTGTCGAATCATATGCGGCAACCGTGTCTTTGACTTCTTTGTTTTGAGCTTCGCTGGAGCTTTCGGCGGGAGGGCCGCGACGCCTTCCGCCTCTTGCCGCTCATGTTCTGCCCTGGACCGCTCCAGATTCCTCCGCCTCGCAAGCAAACTAGTTCATCCAGCCTCAATGGAAGGCTTACCCCGATCTGCACTGAAGACACCGACCGAAAACAAGCACCGGTAAGACCGGATAGAGCTGCTACTCTGGCCACGATGAAGCGTTTCGAACGACGTATTGCTTATCTCCTGCTGGCCGCCGGTCTGCTTACTTTGGCCGTGGTCGCGAACTTCCTCTCGCTCCCAACAGAAGACACGCCCCGAGATCGTTTCGATACCCTGATCGTTCTGGGATCGCCCGCAAACCTCGATGGCAGCCCTTCACCGGAGGAGCGTTCGCGAGTGCTCGAAGGCGTTCGCGAATACAGAAAAGGCATAGCGCCGCACATCGTCATGACCGGAGGCGCGGCCCACAACCAGTACACCGAAGCCCACGTCATGGCTGATTTCGCAAAGACGCAAGGCATTCCGCCGTCTGCGATCGTCGAGGAGACCCAGGCACAGAACACCATCCAGAACATCTTCTACTCCGCGGCGCTGATGCACCGGCACGGCTGGACTTCGGCCGAGGTAGTCACCTCCCCCAATCATCTTGGCCGCACTTCGCTGATCCTCCAGACCTTCGACAGACGACAGCCCACCCTGGCAATCCACTGGCGCACCCATGCTGCCGCCCTTCCAAAGGATTACACCTTCATTCACACGATGCTTCTTTACAGCGTCGAGGCCACGCGTTGCCTGCAACTCCGCATCACCGGATTTGGTTCGTCAAGGTTCCTCCCTGGACCCTGAGGGCGCGAAGGCGATGGCTATCCTGCAGGATGCGGTGAACAGCGTAAAATTTTTGCAGGATGCCTATGCCTGAGATGGTGCTGACAAGCAGGTCGAATGCGCGGGTGAAGCAGCTGCGAGCCGCGTTTCAGGGCCACCCGCGGTTGAGCGGGGGCATGGTCGCGATCGAGGGCGACCACCTGCTCGAAGAGGCGCTGCGCAGTGGAATGGTGCTGAAGACGGTCTTCGTGAGTGACAGCCGGGCGACCCCGAGAGCAGTTCCGCGAGGTGTGGAGGTGCTGCGGCTTACCGGCGAGGTATTCGGCAGTGTGGTGGAGACGCAGTCCCCGCAGGGCGTCGCGGCCCTGCTGGTCCCGCCGGTCTGGGTGCTGGAGGACGTCATGCCTCACGCGGGTCCGGCTGCGCTGTTGCTGATTGCGGCGGGATTGCAGGACCCCGGAAACCTGGGAACCCTGGTGCGGTCGGCGGAGGCCTTCGGCGCGACTGGCGTTTTGACGACGCCGGGAACCGTGAGCGCGTGGAACCAGAAGGCGCTCCGGGCGAGTGTGGGGAGTGTGTTTCGGGTGCCGGTCGTCGCTGCAACTGTATCGGAGATCGAGGATTTTAGGCTTCGCGGAGTGCGGCTAATCGCGGCTGTTGGAGCAGAGGATTCCGGTGTTATCGCGGCGCACGAGATGGACCTCACAGTCCCTTGCGCGCTGATGATTGGGAACGAAGGGGCCGGACTCGCGTCGGAATGGACGGAGATGTGCGACGCGCGGGTGACGATTCCCTGCCCTGGCAACGTGGAGAGTCTCAACGCAGCGGTAGCGGGCAGCCTGTTGTTGTACGAGGCTGCCCGGCAGCGGACTGCGCTGCGGGTGGGACGATGAGCTTATTCGATGCTTCGCCGATCAGTGCTCCGGCTTCGCATGATCGTCGTGGAACCCATACTCCCCTGGCCGAGCGGATGCGGCCGCGCACACTGGAGGAGTACGTCGGGCAGAAGCACCTGTTGGGCGACGGCAAGCCGCTCCAACTGGCTATCGAGAGCGACGACCCGACCTCGATGATCTTCTGGGGTCCGCCGGGAACCGGAAAGACCACCTTGGCCAAGATCGTTGCGCTCCGGACACAAGCCAGCTTCATCGAGTTTTCCGCCGTTCTGAGCGGAATCAAGGAGATCAAGAACGTGATGGTGGAGGCGGAAAAAGCGGCCGGATTCGGGTCGCGAACCATCCTGTTCGTCGACGAGATTCACCGCTTCAACAAGGCACAGCAGGATGCGTTTCTGCCGTATGTGGAGCGGGGAACGATCCGGCTCATCGGAGCTACCACCGAGAACCCTTCCTTCGAGATCAACGCCGCGCTGCTTTCCCGGTGCAGGGTCTATACCCTCGTGGCGCTTACCGAAGAACAGGTCGTTGCGCTGCTGCGGCGGGCATTGGACGATAAGGAGCGAGGGCTCGGAGCGACCGGTGTTGCAGCAGACGGCGAGGCCTTGGCAACAATCGCTTCCTACGCAAGCGGAGACGCCCGGAATGCACTGAATGCACTGGATGTGGCGGCGAAGCTAGCTGTCTCGGCAGAGAACGGCGGCGGCAAGGTGCTGATTACGAAAGCGCTGGCGGCGGAGGCATTACAGCGGCGTGTGCTGCTCTACGACAAGAAGGGCGAGCAGCACTACGACATCGTCTCGGCTCTCCACAAGAGCGTGCGGAACTCGGACCCGGATGCGGCGCTCTACTGGCTTGGGAGGATGCTGGAGGCGGGCGAGGACCCGATGTACTGCGCCCGCCGGATTGTGCGTATGGCGGTGGAGGACATCGGGCTGGCAGCTCCCGAGGCTTTGAACCTCTGCCTCAGCGCGCGCGATGCCATGCACTTCCTGGGACAGCCCGAAGGCGGGTTGGCCCTGGCGCAGGCCGTGGTCTATCTCGCGCTGGCCCCGAAGTCGAACGCAGTCTACACAGCATATAACGCAGTGCGGGCGGATATTGAGGCGACTGCCGCTGAGCCCGTGCCCCTGCACCTGAGAAACGCCCCGACGAAGCTGATGAAGTCACTGGAGTACGGCAAGGAGTACCGGTACGCCCACGATGTCGAGGGGCGGGTAGCTGATATGGAGTGCCTGCCTGCCGGGCTCCAGGGTCGGCGGTACTACCAGCCGACGAACGAAGGGCGAGAGAAACTGCTGGCGCAACGCATGGACGAGATCGCGCGTATCAAGGAGCGCAAACGGCACAACGGCGATCGGAGGGATAGCAACGAATGAGTGCCGGGCGAAAATAAAGTTCAAATCCGTGGCGTAGTTTAAGTCCTCGAATGAGTGGTGTTCAGCACACCGCCTTTACCACACAAAGAACCACAAAACGGCCACGATTGCACAATCGCAAACCACCGCAAAACCCCAAATACCCAGTAAAGGCCCTCATTTACCACAACAAACTTTTCGCGCCAAAACACGAAATAAACTACGGATTGGTGTCCTTCTTGAGCGCGGTCAGAACGATGTCCTTGGTGAGAAGTTCCGGCAACACGTCTGCGGGAGCGCTGGCCGAGGCAGGATAAATGACGTAAGTGGGGACACCGCTGCGGTTGATGGAAGCCAACTCTCCCGTGATAGCAGGATCGTACTGGGTCCAGTCGGCCCGGAGCAGGGTCACTTTGTTCTTGCTGAACTGCCGCTGGACATCGGCTGACCTGAGCACGAGTCGCTCATTGACCTGGCAGCTAAGGCACCACGCCGCCGTGAAGTCGATGAAAACAGGATGCTTAGCAGCGCGAGCCTGATCGAGGGCCTGCTGCGAATAAGGAGCCCAGACAAGGGTGGTGTCCTTAGGCTGATAAAGCGGAATCGCCAAGCCGAAGGCGGCAATCAGGATTGCAGCGATCGAGCTCGACCAGCGTGCCGGCCATCTGCCGAGGACCCAGCCCGCTATGGCCAACATCAGGAAGCAGCCGAGCAGCAGGGCCACCCGGTAGACAGCCTGACCTCCGCTGGCGCCCCCTGCGAAGAGCGAACCATAGACATAAGTCAGCCAAATGACGGTCGCAAAGAAGATAACCGCGGTGATCTGCTTGAATATCTCCATCCAGGCGCCCGGCCGGGGGAGAATGCGTGTCCATGCAGGTTGAAAGCTGAGCAGGAGATAAGGGGTGGCCAGACCCAGGCCGAGCGCGGTGAAGACAGCGAAGGTGATTCCCGCAGGCTGGGCCAGGGCGAAGCCGATAGCTGCCCCCATAAGAGGCGCGGTACAAGGGGTAGCGACCACGGTAGCGAGAACTCCGGTGAAGAAGCTCCCGGTGTAGCCCTGCTTTTGCGCGAGCCCCCCGCCTACGCTGGTAAGCGAGAGGCCAATATCGAAGAGGCCGGAGAGCGAGAGGGCAAAGAAGAAGATGCCAGCGGCGAGCAGGGTGAGGAAGACCGGGGATTGAAGTTGAAATCCCCATCCGGCCTGGCTGCCGCCCGCGCGGAGGATTAGAAGCACGCCGACGATAATCCAGAAGGAGACCAGGATTCCGAGGGTGTAGACGAGGCCGTGGCTGCGGAGACGGCTGCGCTGCTCCCCGGAAGACTGCACGAGAGCAAGGCCTTTAAGAAAGAGGACGGGGAAGACGCAGGGCATCAGGTTGAGAATGATGCCGCCGAGGAAGGCGAGTCCGATGGCCGTGCTGGCGGTGATGCTGCTGGTGGCCGCCGATCCGGGGGCGCGGGCACCTGGGGCAGGCGCGATCTCGCCGGGGGCAACCGGAGCGATGATGTCGTAGGCGACAGTGTCTGACAGCTTGAGGACGCCATGCAGGTTAGCGGGGAGAGTCTTAAGGTCGTCGGAGCGCCGGATGCGGAGGCGCAGACCGTTGGGAAGGGGCTCGACATTCTGGTCGGCGGCGTTGGCGATCTGGTCCTGATCGTACGGGTAAAACTCGGCGTCTGTCTCACGCCGTCCGGTGATGAGCGTGAGGACGAGGTCGGTCCTGCCTGCGGTGACGTTGGCGCTCATGCTGGGGGGGAGCGGCTGCGGGATGAGGTTGAGGGCTTCCCCGAGGGCTCCGACGGGCTGTGCAGAAGCGGCCGCACCAGACGCTACGGTCAGATTCAGGCCGAGATGGGCCTTTCCGGGGATGCAGACCTCGCGGCAGACCAGCCAGCTTATCTCGGCACCCAGGTGGATGGGGCCGGGCTTGAGAGAGGTGGCAGCGGTCAGTTGGACGGGGAAGGCGACGCTATCTTCGTAGCCGAAGTCCATGAGCGGGCCGAGCGGCAGTCGGCTGGGTATGGGGAACCGCATCGGACCAGCAGTAAGGCCCGTTGGCAGAGCCCAGGTGATCCTGGGTGGCTCACCCGAGTCGCCGGCGTTGATCCAGTAGACATGCCAGTGCTCTTCGAGGGTAAGAACGAGGCCAGCCTGAAGGGTGCCGCCGGGGACGATGGTGGGGGCGAGCGAGACGAGCTCTGCGGTGAGGTGCTGCGCCTTAACGGGGCCAGGGCCGCCGTCGCCAACCGCCTGGAGCTGCGCGTTTGCGGACGGCTGGAAGAGGATGGCGTAGGTGAGCGCCAGCAACACAGAGAGAGTGCGAACCATTTTCATTCAGTCCTGATTGTAGGACCTGCGGAGACAGCGGGTGTCACCTTGTTGCTGAGTGGCGGTGCTCAACCATAATGCAGCGGTCCATCACGACGTGGATGCCAGCCGTTTCGGCCCGTACCGCGGCTTCCAGGTTCACGATTCCCTGCTGGACCCACAGATTAGGGAGGTTGAGCCGGATCATGTCGTTAACAATTGTGGAGATGTACTTCGGCAGGCGGAAGACATTGACGATATCCGGCTTGATGGGAAGGTCGGCCACACTGGCGTAGGCTCTTTCGCCCAGAACTTCGCTGATTGACGGATTGATGGGATAGAGCTTGTAACCGTGCTGCTGCATGTAAGCGGAGACGTAATGGCTGGGCTTGGATGAGTCTTCGGAGAGGCCGATTACGGCGATGGTGCGGGGGTTCTCCTTGGTGGTTAAGCCAAGCATGTCCCGGATCGTCTTCAATTCATTCATCGTTTGCCCTTTACTTGTGCCATACGCCGAGCAGGCGACGGAGGATGATGAGTTCACCAAGGTGGTAGGCGGTATGATCGGCGATGAGCAGGGCTTCACGGAGGAGATTCTGACCATCGCCCCAGCGGAAGGGCTTGATAAGGTCGGAGTTTGGGTTCTCGATCAGCGCGATGAAGGTTTTGAGATCGCTGCGGACAGCCGCGATCGATTGATCCCAGGCTTGACTATTAGGCGGCGCGGGAGATGTCGGCCAATAGTCGTCCGGCCACTTGATTGGATGGTAGCCGCCGGTAGGCGGCGCGGAAAAGTTGAGGATGTCGCGCTGGGTGATCCGAAGATGTTCGAGGAGCTGCCAGGCAGAGTAGGGCAGATTAGCGTGGATGGTTCCGCGAAGGTCGTCGGGGAAATCTTTGACGGCGTCGTCAAACGCAGCGTGAGCCTGACCGCCTTGCAGGAGGGCAATTAGCTGTTTCCGGATTTCGGTGGTCTGATCGATCATGGTGAATTGGATGCGGGTGGCGGCCAGAAGCAACAGCGAAGGAAGCGAAACCTTATGTCATCTTGAATCGTCGGTCGTGTGTGGCTCCCCCCGGGAGTTTGCGCTGAAGTATCTTTGCCCTGAAGTATCAAGATGCACACGACACATGCCGAAACTAGATTTCATTGTCATCGGCCGATTCCGCCGGAAAGTTGCCCTCGCGGCGCATGCGGAGATAGCCTCGGATGAAGGGCTCAAGGTCGCCATCGAGAACCTTATCTACATCTCCTACTTCGACCCGGGTGCGCAGGTCCTTGGCCATGCGGTAGGGCTGCAGTACGTAGCTGCGAATCTGGGAGCCAAATTTGATGTCCAGCTTTGAGTCTTCAAGCTTGCGGCTGACGGCCTTCTTCTTGTCCAGTTCGTACTCGTACAGGCGCGAGCGGAGGAGTTTCATGGCGCGCTCTTTGTTCTTATGCTGACTGCGCTCGTTCTGGCAGCCGGCTACCAGACCCGTGGGAAGATGCGTGATCCGGACGGCCGAGTCAGTAGTATTTACATGCTGACCGCCTTTGCCGCCAGAACGATAGGTGTCGATGCGGAGGTCGTCGGGCTTGATATCGATGACGATGGTATCGTCGATTTCGGGTGATACGAAGACAGAGGCGAAGCTGGTGTGACGGCGCTTGGCGGAGTCGAATGGCGAGATGCGCACCAGGCGGTGAACACCAGTCTCCCCAGAGAGCAGGCCGAAGGCAAAGTCCCCGGTGATGGTGAAGGTGGCCGACTTGATGCCGGCCTCGTCGCCGTCCTGAATCTCGTTGATCTCGACTTTGAAGTTCTGGCGCTCGCCCCAGCGGATGTACATGCGCATCAGCATCTCAGCCCAGTCCTGCGATTCGGTACCGCCAGCACCGGGATGCACGACGACGATGGCATTCAGCGGGTCGGTCTCGCTGGAGAGCATTGTCTTGGACTCGAGTTTGTCCGCGAATTCGACCAGGGACGGAATTTCGCGGACGAGATCGGGTTCGGTGTCTTCCCCCTCCTTGGCGAGTTCGAAATAGGCTTCGATGTCGTCGGAGCGGCGGCCCAGTTCGGAGTCGTCGGCGAGCAGCGTCTCCAGGCGCTTGCGCTCACGCATCAGGGGCTGCGAACGTGAGGCGTCTGCCCAGACGGTGGGGTCGGCTATTTTTTCTTCAATGGTATCTAGCTCGCGGCGGAGTCGGGCCGAGTCAAAGATACTCCCGCAGGTCGCGCACTTTGTCGCGGACCGGGGAGTAGGTGTATTCGAGATCGCTAAGCATATATTTGATTCTAGTTCATCGGCGCATTGGCTTCTATGTCTGGCTTGCAGTGGCGGGATCCTTCGGCAGACCCTGGGCAGTCTGGGGCGCACGCCGTTTCGTGACGTCTTGGAAGAGGCCGAATGCCAGTGTGAGGATTGTGATTGCTGCGCAGGCATAGGCAAAGAGATCCCCGTGAACTGTGTAGAAAGTCATTTCGCGCTCGAAGTTGAAGCCGGCCCGGAGTGCGGTGCGGATATGGCGTGGCGCGGCAGCCCTCACGTGGCCATAGGGATCGATGGCTGCGGTGACTCCGGTATTGGTGGAGCGCAGTATCCAGCGATGATTTTCGATGGCGCGCATCCGCACCATGTCAAGGTGCTGCCAGGCAGCGCTGGTGTCGCCGTACCATCCGTCATCTGAGATATTGACGAGGACCTCCGCGCCGTTCCTGACGAACTGGCGGACCTCGTTGCCGAAGATTGATTCATAGCAGATGAAGACGCCGAAGCTGTGGCCCTCGGTGCGGAAGACGGTACGATCGGTGCCGCGGTCCATATCGCCTGCGCCGGCGGTGAGCTTCTGCGCGAAGGTGAAGAATTTTTTGAAGGGGATGTACTCGCCCCAGGGCACGAGGTGAATCTTGTCGTATCGTCCCGCACTCGCTCCATCCGAAGTGACGAGCGCGGCGGAGTCGTAGACGCGAAGGCCTCGAGCGGCACTTTCGTCGGGGACGACGCCGAGGCTCCCTATGACGAGCGGTGCAGAGGCGGTGCGGGCAAGTGCGGAGAGCCGCTCGCGTAAGAGGGGGTCGTCGGTTCGGAAGCCCGCTGGGGACTCCGGCCATACGATCAGGTCGGTCGAAACAATGGAGCTGGCACCGATCGGCCTCTCGTCCAGGAAGCGGATGCAGGTCGTGGAGAGGAGTTCGGGAGTTCCGTTGCAACGATCGGCTGGCGGATAGAGGCTGAGTCTTGAGAACGAGTCGATCATCTGCGAGGCGGTTTCGTTGTTGCCGCGGGCCTCTGCGCCGACGCTGAGGTTCTCCTGGACGAGAGTCGCCGTCTCTGTGGTGGAGGAGGGCTTCGGAGCTGCGATGAAGCGGAGGCCTGCGACGTACAGGACAACGATGACGATGCCCGCAATTGTAAGCGCAGGCCGGGTGAAACGGTGTTCGCGCACACTTATGCGGAGAAGCCAAAGCGCGTTGACCGCAGCGATGACGAACGAGATACCATAGGCTCCGGTCACGGGCGCGAGCCGGGTGAGCAGAGGATTATCAACTTGGGCGATGCCGAGCAGGTCCCATGGCAGGCCGGTGATGCGGGCGCGGGCGAGTTCCACGGCTACCCAGGCAAACGGGGCAAGCATAAGAGCGGATTGGCGGCCGAAGCGAGTACGGAACACGCCGATCAACGCTCCAAAGAGAGCATGGTAGAGGCCCAGATAAAGACAGAACAGGACAAGAATGCCGGCGGCGATGGGTTTGGCCAGTCCGCCGTAAAGATACATGGTCAGGTAGATCCAGTAGCAGTTACCCAGGTACCAGACGAAGCCGCAGGCGTAACCAAGCGCGGTCGCCTGAAGTGGAGTGATTGGTCTATCTGCTTTGTGTTGGCCGATGAGAGCCCAAAGAAGCGGAAGGAGCGCGATCCAGCAGAAGGCTGTCCGCCAGAGTGGCGTGGGCCCGGCGATGGGAAAGGGTAGTACCTGAAGCAGGCCGGAGAGCGCAGCCAGGGCCCACAGCCGGGGAGGAATAAGTCGCATCGCGTCTGAAGTCTAACATCGGAGCATCAGCACAATGCCGGGAGATACAATGGTGGAGTATGGACTTGATCATTCATGGAGTCGCGAAGATAGTTGTGCCGCTCTTTTTTATCGGGATGGCAGGATCGGTCGTGGTCATTGTGGTCAGTTTCGTCGAGGACTTGAAGGAACTCCTTGGGGACGAGGAATAGTCAGCGGCTGTTTCCACTCATGGGGTGAGTGTGAGTGCAGGAACGACGGTGGAGTGGGTGCGTGTGAGCAAACGTATGCGGAATAACAAACCATAATGGGATCAAAGCAAACTATCTCCATGCCACAATCGAACCGCGTCAGGCTGGTCGTGGCCTCTTCGGTGATGCTCACGTTTATCTCCTTCTGGCGGGCGGCTGCAATCGTTCTGAACGACCTGGGTTCTTCGGCCTTCTATGCCGGTGGCATCGCGGAAGAGGCAGTGGGCAAGTCAGCTCCGTGGTTCATTCTGGGCGTGATGCTGTTCAGTTTCGCGGTGCGGGCGGTGTATGTAGAAAGCTGCAGCATGTTCACGCGGGGCGGCGTATACCGCATCGTGAAGGAAGCTCTGGGGGGCACCTTCGCAAAGCTGAGCGTCTCCGCGTTGATGTTCGACTACATCCTTACCGGTCCCATCTCGGGGGTCTCCGCAGGGCAATATATAGTCGGCCTGCTGAATGAGTTGTTACGCTTGTGCGCCACGCACCACTGGCTGAACTTGCTGGCGATGAACCGTACCGGGATGGCAAGGCAGCTTCCGGTCGACGGGGTTTCGGCTTTCATCGCAGGTTTGGTCACAGTCTACTTCTGGTGGCAGAACACCAAGGGAATAGAAGAGTCCAGCGACAAGGCCCTGAAGGTGATGAAGATTACGACCGCAATGGTGGTGATCCTGCTTGCCTGGGGAATCTTTTCGGCGATTCATGTGGGAGCGCATCTGCCGCCATGGCCGACGCCTGGCAACCTGCATTTCAGCGAGGACGCGCTAGGATTTTTAAAGCGTACCGGCTTTGTACGTTCGCTGGGGCTATTCGGAGTGCTGATGGCATTTGGCCATTCGGTGCTGGCGATGAGCGGCGAGGAATCGCTGGCCCAGGTGAACCGCGAGGTTGAACACCCGAAGCTGAAAAACCTCAAGCGTGCCGCGATCGTCATTGCGATCTACAGCACGATCTTTACCGGTGTCGGCACACTGCTCGCAGTCATGTTGATCCCCGACACCGTGCGGGTTCCGTTGTACCGCGACAACTTGATTGCCGGCATGGCGATGTACATGGTGGGACCGCTGGCGCTGCGGATCACATTCCGGGTGTTCGTCGTCATTGTGGGTTTTCTTATCCTCGGCGGCGCAGTGAACACGGCGATCGTAGGCTCGACCGGTGTGCTGATGCGGGTTGCCGAGGATGGTGTCCTCTCGGACTGGTTTCGAAAGCCGCAACGCAAGTATGGGACCAGTTACCGCATTATCAACCTGGTCGCCGGCCTGCAGATGTTCACCATCGTCGTGACGCGGGGCGATGTGATCATGCTGGGTGAGGCTTACGCATTCGGCGTTATCTGGAGCTTTACCTTCAATGCGCTGGCCATGCTGGTGCTGCGCTGGAAGTACAAAGGGGAACGCGGCTGGAAGGTTCCACTGAACCTGCGCATCGGTAAGACGGAGATACCGCTGGGACTGCTTTCCGTATTTTTAGTTCTGCTCACGACAGCGGTAGTCAACCTGTTTACAAAGTCTGTCGCAACGGTGAGTGGGATTATCTTTGCGGCTGCGTTTTTTGTCATCTTCTCTCTGTCGGAACGAAATAACAAGCGACGGCACGATCTAACGTCGACACAGATGAAGGAGCACTTCCAACTGGAGCACCGGGACAAGGTGGGACGTGAGGCGCTGGATATTCGCTCGGGTGCTGTCGTCGTAACGATGCGCGACTCCGCGGCACCCTTCGCGTTGAAGTGGGCGCTGACCCATACCAACACTGACGATCAGGACCTGGTCGTTCTTGCGGCACGGATGATGGGTGCGGGTGGACCGGAGTACGTGGATGCTTCAGAGCAGTTGTTCAGCGAACACGAGCAGATGCTGTTCACCAAGGCGGTGTCGGTGGCAGAGAGCTTTGGGAAACATATCTCGTTGCTTGTAGTTCCGGCGGGCGATATTTTTTCGGCATTGGTGCAGACGGCTAATTCACTCGATGCCGCGGCTGTTGTTTCGGGCTTATCGACCAAACTCACGGCCGAGGAGCAGGCCTACCATGTAGGCCAGGCATGGGAGGCGCTGCCCGAGCCGAAGCGGCAGTTCACCTTCTATGTCGTCAAGCCGGATGGCGCCTCGCTCAGCTTCCACATCGGTCCTCATGCGCCCACCATTGGAGCTCGCGAGGTTCAACTGCTGCATCGGCTGTGGCTGAACCTGCGCCGTGCTCCCGATATGCAAGACCTGCACCATAGCGATATCTTGACCTATGCGTTGACCCGGTTGGCAACCGAGTTCGCGCGAGACAAGCAAGGAACGCTGCAAGGACTTCAGCAATGCATCGATGAGACCCACAATCGTCGCGGTCTGGGTAGATCGCGGGTTGAAATGCTGGATGAAGAGGGGCCCGGATACGCTATTCGCGCGCCGCAATTTAGTGAATCTGTAGAGCAAGATGAAGTTGCTTCGAGCCAGATAAAATAATTGGCCAAATTTATAGTTTTGGACTTACCGTCATTGCATCATAACAATGGCTTATGTATCGTCATAAGTGGCATCGATACAATTTGGTTGTTATGTAAGTGAATCATTTTTGATTGGTAATTGGAGGCGACACGTGGAAGTAAATCGGATCATTGCTGAAATAGACGCTCAGATTTCAAAGCTTCAACAGGCGCGTTCGCTGCTGGCTGAAGCTAGTGAACCTGTGGCCCGCAGCGGTCGTGGACGTCCGAAGGGCAGCAAGAACAACGCTGCTGCAACATCGGGAACACCAGCAAAGACAAGCAAGCGAAAACTGAGCCCGGAAGGTCGCAAACGCATCGCCGACGCAATGAAAAAACGTTGGGCGGAACGCAGGAAGCAGAGCGTCAAGAGCTGATTGGCGGGACATAAGTTTCGGAACAGCGGACATGAGAAAGCGCAAGCGAGCCGTACAGGCCGCTTGCGCTTCGTTCTTGTATACCGTTCAATTCTTGCAGAAAACCTTTAAATAAGGTTCGTGCCCTAGCGTGTGATGATGACCTCGCGAAGGCTGTCTTTCGCAAGAAAAAAACGATAGTTGCTGAACTGGCTCAACATATTCTCTACCTTCCGGTTGCTGTAGATTTGCAGCAGCGGATAATTGCCTGCGGGTTGCATCTCGACGACATCGGTGTCGGTGAGGTGGTACCGGCAGAAAGTCGTCTCCGGTGAAGTTGTGGCGTGGAAGAAGGCGAGCATTAAACCTCCGGGCTGCAGCACCTGATGGATGCGTGAGAATAGCGAAGCCAGTAGAGGCTCTGGAAGAAAATCGGCCGTATCCCACAGGATGACTACGTCGAACATGCGTCCGGAGAAGTTAAAATTACTCTCGAGGAATCGCTCAACATCGAATCCATCCGGCTGACCGTCTTCTCCCGGCACACGCCACTCCGGCTTCGAAGCTTCGTCCACGACGTTTGCCATATAAATGCTGTGGCCAAGGCTTGTAATGTAGTTGATGTTGCCGGACGACGTGGGGCCGATATCGAGTATGCGAAGTGAATCGTGCGCACGCAGATGTTTCAGCAACTCCTTCCATCCGCTCGAGTGCCTGGGGACGCGGCCGCTATCGGATTTACGTGTACCGCTGGTGCTTTCACTGCTGCCGAAAAGGCTGCGCATTTGCTCGCTTCCCTTTCTGTTCTAGGGCTTTGCCGGAGTTTGGGTAAACAGAGGCGCACCGGTGGCGGAAGGTTGCTCTTTGGGTGGGGGTGCCGAGGCCGGTCTGCCATCGGACGTGGACTTGAGTTCGACACGTCCCTTGAGCATGGCGCTCTCCTCGATGGAGAGTCTGCCCGCGAAGATGTCGCCGCTCACGAAGGCGGACTGCCGCAGGTCCACGCGTCCGGTGGCATGAATATTGCCAGTCAGATGGCCGAAGACGACGAGGTCGCGAACGGTGACATTGGCCCGAAGACGGGCGTTTGGACCAACCGTCAACTGGCTGTTGGCAAGAGTGATCGTTCCTTCAATGTCTCCGTCCAGGTAGAGATCCTCATTTTCGTTTCCGGAGAGATCTCCCCGGATGACGACCGACTTGCCGATGACGGTGGAACCCTCTGCTGGCTTCATAAGTCTTAGTCTCCTGACGCACCTTCGACGATGGTGTGTCTTGCCCGAACTATACCCAAGCCCAGGTCACTAGGCAACCCGGCTAAACTTTATTTCGATCCGCGCGTCTTATAGATTTAGCTGAAGTCATCGAAAGTTAAGCATGATCGCAGCGGGGTAGAGCTTAAGGTATGCGAGATTGAAACAATTCGCAAGAACAGGGCGGGAAATCGCCTCTCGCCATTTACCTTGGCGGTCCACATACGCAGCAGTGCGGTTTTTTGCTTCAAGCCTGTTAGTTGTAGTTCTTCTGGCAGTGCCTGCTCAAACCAATTCTCTCGCGATGGCGCAAAGCGGCTCTACAACGAAAGATGCAGCGTCCACTTCCATGCTCTCGGCGCCAGCGCGCTCCTGGACGGTCGATGCGGCCGCAAACGAACTGGTGGCCCTGCATCACGATGGTTCTTACCTGCGCTATCACATGCGCCTCGCCGATGAGAAGGGCGACCGGACCAGAGACATGATCGAAAGCAGGGATGGGACTGTCGCGCGATTGATTCTTCGCAATGGAATTCCACTGACAGAAGAAGAAGACAAGGCCGAGCGCCAGCGTCTTAACGACATGCTGGCATCACCAGCCGTGTTCGCCAGACACATCAAAAGCATGGAGTCCGAGCGCAAGATTGCAGACAGGCTGATGCCGTTGATGCCGGACGCCATGCTCTACAGCTATACGCCGGGACAGCCGCAGTCAGGCAACGATAAAGATGTCGAGGTGGTTCTAGACTACAGGCCGAATCCGAATTTTGTTCCCCCAAACACTGAAGCGGAGGCGCTGACCGGACTTAAAGGGAGAATGTGGATCGATGCGAAGACGCGCCACCTGACCCGCATGGAAGGAGCCATCTTTCATGGCGTGAACTTCGGCTGGGGCGTGCTGGCGCACATCTATCCGGGGGGCAAGCTGATGATGGATCAGACCGATGCGGGCGGCGGCCGCTGGATCTTCACCCGTTTCGAGATGACGATGAGCGTGCGGGCGCTTATGGTGAAGACACTGAATGTGCATTCGAATGCGCAGACGAGCGGATACCAGACGCTACCGGGCCCGATCAGCTACGAAGATGCAATTCATTTATTGCTAAGTACGCCGCTGCCAAGCCGGTAAAGCCAATTCAGGCGGTAACGCGTGCCTTGGCGAGGATCGTCTGTCGACGGACGGTTAGGGCGTCGATGCGGCCGCGTCGCACCTCAAATCCCCGGCCTGTGCCGGTCGGTACGGCGACCTCGCCTTTTGCGCTAACCGACACCGCAGGTTCAATGATGTCTTCGGTCCAGTAACGGCTGGAGGCGGAGACATCGCCTGGAAGCGAGTAGTTGGGCAGCGATGATAACGCGATATTGTGGGAACGCCCGATCCCGGTTTCGAGCATGCCGCCGCACCAGACCGGAACGCCGCGCTCAGCGGCTGCGTTATGCACCGCGATGGCCTCGCTGAAGCCGCCGACCCTCCCGACTTTGATGTTGATGATGCGGCACGACTCCATATCGATGGCGGCGAGTGCATCGCGCCGGTTGCGAATGGATTCGTCGAGGCATATTGCGGTCTCAAGGCGCTTCTGCAGCATCGAGTGGAAGTAGAAGTCGTCGTACCAGAGCGGCTGCTCGATCATCAGCAGGTTGAACTGATCCCAGCTCGCGATGTGGTCGGAGTCTTTCATCCGATAGGCGGAGTTTGCGTCGCAGCTAAGGGTAATGTCAGGCCAGCGATTGCGCACCATCTCGAAGATGCGGTTGTCCCAGCCTGGCTTGCATTTCAGTTTGATGCGTTGATAGCCGGCGGCAAGCTCGGTGGCAATCTTTTCCATCAACTGCTCGGCGGTAGGCTGGATACCGATCGAAACGCCGCACGGGATGACGCTGCGCACGCCGCCGAGAAGCTCTGCGAGGGGCACTTTTTTTATCTGCGCGTCGAGATCCCAGACCGCATTTTCGAGCGCCGCCTTTGCCATGCGATTGCCGCGGACCTGCCTGAAGGCCTCGACGCAGCCACCGCCGTTATTGAGTTCGGCATCCAGCAGGCGCGGGGCAAGTTCCGCCTCGGTGACAATCCAGGCAGTGTCGATCGTCTCTTCGTTGAAGTAAGGATGCTCGCCGGCGACGCATTCTCCCCAGGCAGTCAGGCCGCTGCATTCGAGTTCGATCAGAAGGATGCGCCGGGCTGTGGTGAGCCCGAAGCTGGTCTCGAAGGGATGGGCCAGCGGCATATTGATCTCGCGTAGATGAATGGCATCGATAAGAAGCATAATAGCGTTTCCTGTTCTTTATTCGGTGTCTCAGGTTGATGGCACGTCAACAGAGTACGACTGTTCGGCGCTTCCGGTTTGCACTTCGAGGTTCTGGATCATGTTATCGATTGAAGGTTCCTCCGGATGACCGACGAGGAAACAGCCGTTACCCTCCGCATCCCTCTCGTATCCAATCACGGCAAGGCCACGCCCAAAGGCGGATTGCAGCGCTTCGCGGTTGGCGGTCTGCAGATCCCTGGCAAGACTTCGTCCCTGGATATCCTGCTTCCACTGAGAGACGGCGTGCGGAACGGCTATACGTTCAACGATACGTCCGCCAGCTAGCGGCTTAGCCTCACCTCGCAGCACATGGACGACCCGGGGGGAACGCAGCCACCACTCGGCGTATAACCTGTCCGTCGGGAGGCCACCTTGCAATGGAGACGTGGAAGGGCCGTAAAAATCGGGTTGATAGCGGCGGGCGATGGCACCGAGGCGAGCGATGTTGAGATGCGCGTTTTTGATCTCCAGGGGATCGAACGTCCACTCCATCAGGTCGATGCCACTGCTAAGGGCGTCTTCTCGCTGCGCGAGCTTGAGACGACGTCCAATCCCTGCGTTGCGGTACTCGGGAACAACCGCGAGCATGTGCGAGTGGAGGTACGGCTTGCCACTCCGGTAACCAGGCAGCGACATGGCGAAGCCGACCATGCTGGCCCCCTGGAACGCGCCAAGTACCTGGCCGCCGATGCGCTGGGCGATAGTGAAGACCCGCTTGGGCACGACATCTCCATCGTTGTAGCCCCAGACTTCGATCTGAAGCTCAACGCAACGCGCGAAGTGATCGAGGGTCGTCAGGTGGCGAATCTCGATGCTTTGTTGCGCAGATAGGTTCATCGGCCTGCCGGCTCGCTGGTGGCGTTTTTCGCCTGATTCCAAAGATCGTCCAACTGTTCCGGCGTGGAGCCCGCCAGGGCCTCTCTACTGCCTGCGGCGGACTCCATCGCGGTGAAGCGGCGACGAAACTTTGCGTTGCTCGCACGTAAGGCAGACTCGGGATCGACTTTGAGGTGGCGTGCGAGATTGACCGCCGTAAATAGGAGGTCCCCCATCTCTGCTTCAACAGCCGATCCGGATCGGCTGTCTGCAGGTCGGGCGAGCTCCTCATGCAGTTCCGCCATCTCTTCGTGCAGCTTATCGAAGAGACCGTCTGCGGTGGGCCAGTCGAAGCCAACCTTCGCGGCTGCGGAGCCCAGCTTGCCAGCCTCGAGCATCGCTGGCATCGTTCGAGGTATGTCGTCGAGCATGGAGCCCGGCGAGGTGCTGGCCCCATTCCTCTCCGCGAGTTTGATCTGCTCCCAATTGCGGAGCACGGCCGCAGAGTCAACGGCTGATACGCCCGCGAAGATATGCGGATGGCGGCGGATGAGCTTCGCATTCAGGCTGGCCGCAACCTCGTCGATGGTGAAGTAGCCCGCTTCGGAGGCCATTTGCGCGTAGAACAAGACCTGCAGCAGCAGGTCGCCTAGTTCATCCTTCAGGTCCGGCCACGCCCTGCGTTCGATGGCGTCGAAGACCTCGTATGTCTCCTCCAACGTGTGACGTTTGATGGAGTCGAATGTCTGTTCGCGATCCCAGGGACAGCCGTCCGCTCCTCGGAGGCGCGCCATGATAGCGATAGACTCAACCAATGGATCCGGCTTGGCCGGTGAGTCCTGCGGCGATCGTGATGAAGATGAAGCCATACTCTTCACTTTACCCGATAGGAGGCAGTTCCCTGTTAAGACGTAATGCACTATGCTTTGCACATGGTGAAGGCCTTGGAGACGAACGGGAAGCCTGCGTCTGGCAATAGGAGATGGATGCTTTTGCTTGCATTACCCTACTTGGGGCTGTGTTTCCCTCAATTGTACGCACGTTCCACACCGGCTCTGTGGGGATTTCCATTCTTTTACTGGTACCAGTTCGGATGGGTGATCGCCGCGTCCGCGTTGCTCGGTATCGTGTACCGTAGGCTCAAGACATAGGTTAAGCAAGGCATGCGCGCGCCGGTTGCCGCCTTTGTTAAATTGAGAAAGCAACGCGACAGAGAGCCTGCACGCGTTGCTTTTCAGAGTCGGCTTACTAGGTAAGCCTCTTGCGAGTGCTACATCTGTCCCGTGGGGGAGGACTGAGGGCCGGCTGTAGCTCCCGTGGAACTCTTGTCTCCCATATTCGTCATCAGCTTGATATCGACCCGACGGTTCTTTGCACGTCCTGCCGCGGTGCTGTCGCTCGCCACCTGCTGGTCTTTACCAATGCCTATCAGATAGAACTTGTGCGGCGGAATGCTGTACTTGGTCGAGAGATAGTTCACCACGGCATCGGCGCGGCGCTGGCTGAGTTGATAGTTGTATGCCGCGTCCCCGACCGAGTCTGTCCCTCCGGTCACTTCCAGGATGTAACCGCGTGTGCTGGCCAGGCCTGTCGCCATTTCATCGAGCTGCTTCTTGTCCGACGACGTCAATTTCGCCTTATCAAAGCCGAAGGTAACGCTGACATCGCTCAGTTGCTTGTAGTTGTCCAGATTGGCAACCACACCGCTCAAGGTGTCGACGCGGTTGTATGCTTCCTGGGCGGAGCTTTTCGCGGCATCGGCCGACTGCCCTGCTGCCATGGCATGTTGATCGGCGGTACTCGCCGCCGTCTGCGCTCCGGCAATACCGCTCTTCGCCCGCTCATCGGTATCCACGATCTCGCGGTGGTTGGCAGCAGTTTTGGTGTCAAGCTCGTTGGTCTGCTGAATGATGGGCGTAGTCTGCGAACGGACATAGTTCTTGCTGGAGCATCCTACTGTAAACAGAACGACAAAGGCACCGGCAACGGCCATGGCGCAGGTGAACTTTAATCTGGCAACTGAACCGTCTAAATTATTTGAACTGTCTATGTCTCGGACTCGCTTAGTGGAGCGCATTCGTTTCATCTCCTGGGTATAGATACTTCAACCAAATGATAGGATGCAATCGAGATGCCAAAAGCGATTACACGCTATGGCCTTTGCATTCAATCATTTGGCAACCAGGGGATCGTTCCTGCTTCGCCCGCGTGCCCGTCGGAGAAGAACTTTCGATGCTGTCGCGCGTCAAATCTACTGAGCACGGATGTGCACACTCCGATGTTTCAGGCCGCATCTACACTTAAGACGCGGGCCATACCGCACTCATGGATCTTCACCAGAAAATACGCACCCTCCCAACCCAGCCGGGATGCTACCTCTATAAGAATGCCGAAGGGGAGGTGATCTATGTTGGGAAGGCGAAGAATCTGCGGGCACGGGTTCGGTCCTACTTCCTTGAGGCGTCACAGGCGAACGCGAAGACCGGCTCGCTCATGCGAGAGGCGGTCGACGTGGAGTACATCACGGTCGCCAATGAGCATGAGGCGCTCGCGCTCGAAAACAACCTAATCAAGCAGAAGAAGCCGCGCTTCAACATCCTGCTGCGCGACGACAAGACCTATCCCTACATCAAGCTGACGATGAACGACCGCTATCCCAAGGTCTTTGTCACCCGTCGGCTACGAAAGGATGGCGGGGCCTACTTCGGACCCTATTTCCCCGGCAACCTGGCCTATCGCCTGGTCGACCTGATCCACCGCAGCTTCCTTATCCCAAGTTGCAAAGTCGACCTGTCCCGCTATCATCCGCGCGCGTGCCTGCAGTACTACATCAAGCGCTGCCTGGGACCGTGCCTGGAGGGTTTGACGACGCCTGAGATCTACAAGCAGACCATACGCGACGTGCAGCTCTTTCTGGAAGGCAGGCCGAACGAGCTGGAGCAGTCGTTGACGCAACGCATGGAGGCAGCCGCGGAGGAGCAGCAGTTTGAAGCCGCGGCAAGACTGCGCGACCAGATCGTCACGGTTCACCAGATGCAGGACAAGCAGCGCATGGCGACCACCGATAACGAAGATGCCGATGTCTTCGGCTTCCACTATGAGAACGATATGCTGGCGGTAAACCTGTTTCACATGCGGGGCGGCAAGATCGTCGACCGTCGCGATTTCTTCTGGGAGGATTTGCCGGACTCGTTGCTGGATGCGGTGACCGAGGTTCTCTCAGAGGCTGACGAGATGGAAGCAGTGCCGCACATCGAGCCGAATCCCGCCGCGCCCGCCCCAGAGATCGGCGAGGGAATCCCGGTGGTGCAACATGCGGCGGTAGGCGAATCTGGCGGAGCGTTTCACCCCACTGTCTTCTTCTCGGCGTTACTGAAACAACTCTATCTGGACCAGAGCTACATCCCACGCTCTATCCTGGTGCCCGTCGAATTTCCCGATCGCGCGCTGTTAGCCGAGCTGCTGAGCGAGCGCACCGGAAAGCGCATCGAGATCCTCTCGCCGCAACGTGGAGAAAAGCGTTCGCTTGTCGATCTGGTATGCCAGAATGCAAAGCAGTCCTACGACCAGCGGTTTCGAGTCCTGCTGCCGGGAATGAAGGCCATTCAGGAGGCACTCCAGGACGCCCTGACCCTTGAGGAGTTGCCGAGAAGAATCGAGTGCTTCGACATCTCCCACATTCAAGGCGCGGAGACAGTCGCCTCCATGGTGGTGTGGGAGGAGGGCGCGATGAAGAAAGCCGACTACCGCAAATTCCAGGTGAAGACTGTCAGCGGAGTAGACGACTTCGCCAGTATGCGCGAGATCATCCAACGCCGCTACAAACGTCTACAGGAGGAGAAGAAGCCATTCCCGTCCCTGATCCTGATCGACGGCGGCCTTGGGCAGTTACATGCCGCATACTCCGCACTGGAAGAGATCGGCGTCACCCTGCAGCCGCTCGCCTCCATCGCCAAACGCGAGGAGATCATCTACGTCTACGGGCAGGAGAACGAGCCGGTCGTGCTGGACCGGCGATCGCCCGTGCTCCACCTGATGCAGAAGATACGCGATGAGAGCCACCGGTTTGCCGTAACCTACCATCGCAAACGAAGGCAGATGCGAGACCGCGACAGCGAATTGCTGGCGATTCCCGGAGTGGGGCCTCGAACACGCCAGCGCCTGATCGAACACTTCGGAAGCGTGCGCGGGATCAGGCAGGCCGGACCTGACGCGTTGAACGCGGTCGTAAATACCGCCACCGCAGAACGCATCCGCAGCCACTTCGCAGATCAGGCAACCAGCGGCAACGTGCTGCCCGTCCTCAACTGACGCCTTCGATCACCGTGCCTCACCGCCGTCCGCGGGAAGCACGCCTCCAACCTTGAAGGTATTGCAGGACGCCACGGTTCCCTGCTGCAGGCCGCGTTTGAACCAGCCCACCCGCTGCGCCGAGGTGCCATGCGTGAAGCTCTCCGGGCTGACGCTTCCCCGCTCCATCTTCTGCAGATGATCGTCACCCACCGCCGCTGCGGTCCGGAGACCGGCGGCTATGTCGGCTTCATGAACGATCTTGCGCTGCTCCGTGCTATGCGCCCAGACACCGGCGAAGCAGTCCGCCTGCAACTCCAGATCGACGGAGAGATGATTCTTGTCAGCCGGATTCTGGCCGGAGAGATGCTGGACCTGCGACTCGATTCCAAGGATGTTCTGTACATGATGGCCAAGCTCGTGCGCGATCACGTAGGCCTGCGCGAAGTCCGCCGAACTGCCGCCAAGGCGTCGAAGCTCGTCCCAGAAGGCGAGGTCGATGTAGACCTTCTCATCCTCGGGACAGTAAAACGGACCCGTCTGCTCCTTCGCAACGCCACAGCCGGAGTGCGTATATCCGCGAAACAGCACCAGCTTCGCGTGGCGATAGTTTCTTTGAGTCTGCTCGGGCAGAAGCACCGTCCAGGTCCGCTGCACGTCATCGAGGACGAACGAGACAAGCTGAGCGGAGCGCTGCTCCTGCGGGCTGGCGGAGGCTGCGGAGCGGTCATATCCGTTCGTCGTCTGGCTTGATGTCTGCGATGGCGCGCCCGAGTGACCGGAGAGATAGCTGCCAATGTAATTTCGCCCGGTCAGCAGGCTGATGATCACGACCACGATGAAACCGACGATCCCAAGTCCGCCCCCGCCGAAGCCTCCGCCGGACGAACCGCGCCTGTCCTCTACGTCGTCACTCATGCCCCCGGGCGTCCAATCCATCGTTCACTCCATGTGCGAATTTATGTTCTTCCCTAATTTATATTCTTCCCTGATGAGCATACGTTCTCATCGCGAGAAACTTCGACGACCCTCTTCAACTACGGTTCTGGATTGCCCGCTCGTAGACGCCCACGTACTCCTTCGCGGGCGCATCCCAGGAGAAGTCCTGCGCCATGCCGCGTTCCATCATCCCCGTCCATTCGTCCTGATTGCGAAATGTCCCGAACGCGCGCCTGAGGGCATCCAGCAAGGCATCCGCGCTGTAATCCCAGAACTTGAATCCATTGCCGCCTCCATAAGGCTGCTCTTCGATCGTGTCATCCAGGGCGCCCGTGGCATGCACGACCGGGACCGTCCCATACCGCAGGCTGTAAACCTGGTTCAGCCCGCTTGGCTCATTGCGCGACGGCATGAGAAAGACATCGGCGCCAGCCTGAACCTTGTGCGCCATCACGCTATCGAGGCCAACCTTCACCCGCACCTTCGCCGGGTGGCGATTGGCCATCTCGACCAGCAGCCGCTCGTAATATTCTTCCCCACTGCCGAGAATGAGCAGGACCATGTCTTCCTGGACGAGCCTATCCATGATCTCCACGATCAGGTCGAAGCCCTTCTGCGTTGCAAAGCGCGAGACGATGCCGACCACCGGCGTTTCGTTCCCGGCTGCCCCCACGCCGAACGCGTGCAGCAGGTCGCGCCGGCACTCCTTCTTCCCATCGAGCTTGTCCGAGGTATAGTGAGCCGCGATATGCGGATCGGTCGCCGGGTCCCATTCGGTATAGTCGACGCCGTTCAGAATCCCGATGAGATCGCCGCTCCGTTTGCGCAGCACGGCATCGAGACCGTTGCCGAACTCCGAGGTCTGGATCTCTTCCGCATATTTGCGGCTGACCGTGGTGACGGCGTCAGCGTACACGATCCCGCCCTTGAGAAAGTCGAGCGTGTTGTAGTGCTCAAGCTTATCGAAGGTGAATATCTCCCATGGCAGCAGAAGCGTCTCGATCGTCCGCGGCGGGAACCAGCCCTGATAGTCGGTATTGTGGATAGTCAGCACCGCCGGAACGTGACGCAGCACGGGATCGAAGAAGTAGGTGGACCGAAGCAGCACGGCAAGCATCGCCGTCTGCCAGTCGTGAACATGGAACACATCGGGCACGCCAAGGATCTTCGACGCTTCGATCACCGCGCGGCTCAGAAGACCGAACCGCTCGGCATTGTCCGGGTAGTCGCCGGAAGAAGTTCCATAGAAGCCTTCGCGATCGAAGAGCTCCGGACAGTCGACGAAGTAAGTCTGCACTCCATCCGCCAACCCCCCATCAAGGATGCGGACGAAGCGGCTGTACGACGGAAACGGAATTGTCACGCTGGGCAGAACCACTGGCGCATCGGGCACAGCTTTGGCGACGTGGCGATAGTACGGCAGAAACACGCTGATGCGATGGCCGAACCGCGCCAGGGCCTTGGGAAGTGCGCTAACGGCCTCCGCCAGGCTGCCCGTCCTGGCCCAGGGCGCACACTCCGATGCTGCGAACACGATATGCATTCCGGTCATCCTTTATCTTTGCAACAGATCGTAGTTTATAGAAGACTGTGCAGGCACGCCGCAGACCATAGGATTCAGATGAAACGTAAGCCAAAACTGGGACAACATTTTCTCGTCGACGATTCAGCTCGGCACAGCATCGTGGATGCCCTCGGGGATATACGGGAACGCACCGTGATCGAGATCGGTCCGGGCCACGGAGCCATCACGCAGATCCTGGCGGGCCGCTGCAAACGCCTCGTAGCTCTCGAACTCGACCGCGCACTCGCAGCCGAGCTGACCTTTCGTTTCCGAGATCAGCCGCAGGTGCAGATCCTCGAAGCCGATGTGCTCAAGACCGACCTGCGCGCCTTGATTCCCGAAGGCGAAACCGCCGATATAGTCGGGAACCTGCCGTACTACATCACCTCCGACATCCTGCTGCAACTCTTCAGGGCTGGCACTGCCGGCATTGTTGCTCGCGCCGTTCTGATGATGCAACGCGAAGTAGCGGACCGCGTCTCCGCAGCGCCCGGCATCCGAGACTACGGCCTCCTCTCCGCCACCGCGCAGATGAACGCTCAGGTGGACAGCCTCTTCACGTTGCCGCCATCGGCGTTCTCGCCACCGCCGGAGGTCTACTCCACCGTCTTGCGACTGCACTTCGCGCCGCGCTTCACTGAGCTTGGCGTGGATGCCGCGGGTTTCGATATCTTCCTGCGGCAGTGCTTCGCGCAGAAGCGGAAGACGTTGCAGAACAACCTTCGTGCCGCGGGACACACTCCTGAGCATCTCGCAGCGGCGTGGCCCACGGCGATCCCCGCACAAGCGCGCGCCGAATCGCTCCCATTGGAAGCGATGGCGGACTTATATCGCTCCCTTGCTTCCGAGGTTGCTCTCTAGACCTTAAGAACCTGTCTAAAAACTGACACTGTAGGCTTTTTCTCTGCTGTTGTTTGTTTTTCGCCGTCATCCTGACCGCAGTGAAGAGCCTGCCCTGAGCTTGCCGAAGGTACCCCGCCGTTGTCATTGCTTGTTCTGACCTACCGCAGATGTCCTTCTTCGATGTAGTTTTTAGACAGATTCTGAGAAATCCTATGTACCTCATCTGGAAACATTTCGCTCTGGGCTTCAGCGCGCTTCTTCCGCTGGTCAACCCCCTCGGCTCCGCGCTCGTCTTCCTCGGCCTCGTCGGTAGCGCGCCGCCCCATATCTACCGCGCCCTCGCCCGCAGAGTAGCCATCAACACCGTCATCTTCCTCGCCGTCATCGAACTCGTCGGCTCCGCCATCCTCAGCTTCTTCGGCATCTCGCTGCCCATCATGCAGGTCTCCGGCGGTATCGTCATCGCCATGATCGGCTGGTCGCTGCTCAACCAGAAAGAAAGCAGTCCCAGCCCGGAGAAGACCGCCGCCGCCCTCGTCCCCGCCGAGACCCAGGCCGACATCGACAGCCTCCAGCAAAAAGCCTTCTATCCATTTACCTTTCCCATCACCGCCGGTCCCGGCTGCATCGTCGTCATGCTCACCCTCAGCGTCCACGCCGCGCAACCCAGGCTCAGCCAGACCGTCCTCGCGCACGTCGGCCTCTTCCTCGCCGCCGTCCTGCTCAGCGCTTCCATCTATCTCTGCTACGCCTACGCCCCCACCATCACCCGCGTCATCTCCCCATCCACCGCCCACGGCATCCTCCGCGTCATCGCCTTCATCCTGCTCTGCATCGGCGTTCAGATCGCCTGGAACGGCCTGAGCGACCTGCTCACCCCGCTGTTGAAGCGTTAATCCGGTTCTCCAACCGATGTACTCTATTCTTGATTCCGACCAACGGGAGGGCCAGCGCGGCAGATGTAACCAAGACCGGTATACACGCCACGAAGTGGCCGCGAATCGGGGCCCCCGCAAACAGGTCTTCGCTTGTGGGGTGGCTGAGCGGAGTGGGCCCGTCCGGCAGGACAGCTTCGCGGTTATACCCAATCGAAATCAGCTTCAATCCGCCGCACCAACGGAGTTCCATGATCGAAGCCCGGCAAACCGCCCCTCTCATCGTCCTCGTCGAAGACGAAGAGCACCTCGCCCAGGGCCTCATCTTCAACCTGCAGGCCGAAGGCTACCGCACCCACCACGAATCCGACGGCGACTCCGCGCTCGCCTATCTCCTCGGCCAAAAGGATTCGCAAGACCCCGGAGAACCCATCGCCGCCATCCTCCTCGACTGCATGCTCCCCGGGGCCGACGGCTTCACCATCGTTCGCGCTCTCCGCGAAGCCCAGCTCTACACCCCCGTCCTCATGCTCACCGCGCGCTCCCGCCCCGATGAGGTCCTGGAAGGTATCCAAGCCGGCGCAGACGACTACCTCGCCAAGCCCTTCGATCTCAACATCCTTCTCGTCCGCCTCAAGTCCCTGCTCCGCCGCACCGCCTGGCAGACCGCCGCCACTCAGCAAGCCGCCCAGGCATCCAGCCCTCCTCATACCCCCGATCAAACGGACGAGTACGCCTTCAACCACCGCACCATCCGCTTCGACACCCTCGAACTCATCGCTCCCAACCGCATTACCCACCTCACCCTCATGGAGGCCGATCTCCTCCGCTACCTCACCGACCGCGAAGGCCAGATCGTCTCGCGCAAGGACATCCTCGAAGATGTCTGGCGCGTTCACGAAGACACCGACACCCGCGCCATCGATAACTTCATCGTCCGCCTCCGCCGCTACATCGAAGACGACCCCGCCACCCCCAACCATCTCCTCACCGTGCGCGGCATAGGCTACCGCTTCGTCGCCAACCCCTAGTCAACCTCCTAGCCAACCTCCAGCCCAATCCATAATCACCGGCCAAGGTATAGTTCACCCATGATCCGCCGCCTGCTCTTCCTCGCCCTCCTCGCAAGCACCGCCGCCTCCGCCCAGACCAGCTGGCCCACCCACGACGGCGCCTACACCATCAGGGATTTCCACTTCAAAGACGGCGAATCCCTTCCCGAACTCAAGCTCCACTACCTCACCCTCGGCGCCCCGCACCGCGACTCCGCCGGTCACACCGACAACGCCGTCCTGCTCCTCCACGGCACCGGCGGCAGCGCCCATTCGCTGCTCAACCCCGCCTTCTCCGACGTCCTCTTCGGCCCCGGCCAGCCCCTCGACATCACGAAATTCTTCATCATCCTTCCCGACGACATCGGCCACGGTGAATCCTCCAAGCCATCCGACGGCCTCCGCATGAAGTTCCCCCAGTACGACTACGACGACATGGTCGCCAGCCAGCACACCATGCTCCTCGAAGGCCTCCACGTCGACCATCTCCGCCTCATCCTCGGCACCTCCATGGGCTGCATGCAGTCCTTCGTCTGGGGCGAGACCTTCCCCCACTTCTCCGACGCCCTCGCCCCCTTCGCCTGCCTGCCGGTAGAGCTCGCCGGCCGCAACCGCATGTGGCGCTACATGGCCATGCAGGACATCCGCCACGATCCCGCCTGGCAGAACGGCAACTACACCACCGAGCCCGTAGAAGGCCTGCGTGGCGCGAACGACCTCCTCGTGATCGCTGGCTCCGCGCCCCTCCAGCTCCAGAAAAACTATCCTACCCGCGCCCAGGCCGAAGCCTACGTCGACAAAGTAATCTCCGCCGACATCAGCCACACCGACGCCAACAACTTCCTCTACTACGTCAACGCCTCGCGCAACTACAATCCGGCTCCCAGGCTCAGCACCATCACCGCCCCCGTCCTCTGGATCAACTCCGCCGACGACTTCATCAACCCACCCGAGCTCGGCATAGCCCAAAAGCTCGTCACGAAGATGCCCAACGCCAGGTTCATCCTCATCCCCATCTCCGACGCCACCCGCGGCCACGGAACCCACACCCAGGCCGCCGTCTGGAAGAACTATCTCATCGACTTCCTCGCCCAAACTCAGAAAAAATAAGCGGGTGAAAAATGCGCTGCCAACCTCCAGACCGAATTCGCTGATGGTGCGGGGGCACAGAGCGGGGCACTGCGGGCATAGAGCGGGGTACAGCAGAGAACAGCGGGTGCCCCATCTTCGGCGCGTCTTTTGCGCCTAAGGTGGGACATCGAGCGGAAGCTCGACCGCCTTCTCAACCCCGCACCCTACACCATCTCGCAATCGGCTATAGATTGAGCGGAACGAAAAAACTTCGCTGCCCTACCGCCGCCTTCCGTTATAGTTCTGCGCATACAGATCACGAGGCAGACCCTTACCCCGCTCCCTCCGCACCAGCGCCAGCGCCTCGTCCCGGCTCATCGGCCCGCCCAGCGCGACTAGGTACGGCGCACGCCCATTCGGCGTAAACACCCCCGGCCGCAGCTCCGGGTGCTTCTGCGCAATCGTCGCGGACTTATCTTTCGCCTGCCCCTCGCGGTTATACGTAAACGCAATCACCCGCCAGGTCCCACCGGCCGCCGCCGTCCCATCGCCCCGAGCCGGTGCCTTCAAGGCCGCCGCCGGCGCGCTTCCCGCAGCTCCAGCCGCAGGCAGGCCGTTCCCGGCAGCCGCCTCATTCCCCCGATTCACAGGACGGTTCAAAGCGCCCGTAGCCGAAGTCGCCTCTGCCCCGGAACCTGCCGTCTTCGGCGTGCTCCGCGCGAAATACCAGATCATCAGCGCCACAATGACCGCAATCGCTCCGTAAACGAACTTCCTCAACCCAGACTCTCGCAACCCAGATTCTCGCAACCCAGACTCTCGCAACCCAGACTCTCGCAACCCAGACTCTCTCAATCCAGACTCTCGCAATCCAGGCTTTCTCGATCCAGACCCGCGCGGCTCCTCCTCCTTCGCAACCTGAACGCGCCCCAAAGTCCGCACCGGACCCTGCGCCGCCGCCGAACCCGCTCCCCCAACCAGCCCAGCCACCGGCACATCGCGCTGCTTTACAGGCGCGGGCTGCTTTACCGGAGCGGCAGCCGGCACCGGAGTGGCCACTAGCCCCGCAGACTTCACCGCCGCGGCGATCTCGCCCAACCCCCACTCCCCGCTGATTCCCTTCCGCACAACCTGGTCGAACGGCCGCGACAGCGGAAGCCCCTGTGCCGCCGCCTCCAGCGTCCGTTGCTGCGTCAGCGCCCGCAGCAGCACCAGCGCAAAATCCCGCACATCCCTGCGGCGCGCCTCCTGTCCGTCCACCCCTTCAGGAGCTTCGCGGATACAGTCGCTCCGCAGCTTGATCGTTTCCCCGACCGCCATCACATTGCCCGGCTCCACATGCTCATGCACGAACCCGCGCGCATGCAGCGCCTCCAGCGCATCCACCAGGCTGGCCGCAAGTTGCCCGGCCTCCGCAGCCGTCAGCCGCCGCTCTTCCAGTATCTCCCCCAGATTCGCCTCCACCGGCTCCATCACCGCATACACCAGCGAAGTCCCATCCAGCTCCACCTGGCCGAACTTCTTCAGCTTCACCAGGTGCGCATTGTCCAGCGCCGCAACGCCCTTCCAGCGCGCCAGTATCTCGTCGTCGTCAAAGTGCGACTCGATCAGCCGTATCACCGTCGGCGTCCCGGTTCCGTTCGATGTGGAAAAAAACGCGCTCCGCCCCTCCGGCCGCAACAGCTTCGTCAACGGAAAGGCGCCATCGATCGTTCTTCCTTCATACTCATTCCAAAGTTCCATAGTGTTCATCCAGTCCTGGGGATATCGGTTCAACGGAGAAAGCCGCAAGGGCAAAGAATGCATGTAACGCTGACGGCGCCGCGCAAGGCGTAGCCGTCATGTGACACACCATTATCATCCATTGCGGCGCGCCCCTCAACGCCCCTTCCCCACAACCGGCAACACTATGCAGCAGCTTGCACAGTGCCTCTTCCATATCCGTGCATTCGCAAGAAAAAAAGGGCCCATGCTCCTCCAGGGAGCACAGGCCCTTCTCTCTTCTTATCTGCCCCGTTTACGACCGGGTTATTGCCATTCTGCAAACTGCATGCCCGGCAGGACCGGCGTCCCCTCTGCCCGAACCGCATCTAGGCTCGACGGGTTCAGACCCAGCGCCTTCAAAATCGTCGGCGCAACCTGAATCGTCTCCACCGCCGAGTACACCGACCTCCGGCTGAAGCTCGGGTTCGACAGCAGCATCATCACATTCGTATCGTCATGATCGAACCCGCCATGCTCCGCCAGCTTCGCCGAGCTGCCCGTGTAGATCACCCCAACATTCGGCTCCACGATGATGTCCGGCGTCCGCGGATCGCCATACGGCGGCAACCCCGGCTGGTTATAGTTCAACGCCAGCGTCTGCCCATAGAAGATCTGCCCGATTCCATCCTTCGCTTTGTTTGCCTCAAGCGTAGCGACCGCCGCAGCCGTATTCGACGAATCGCTCAACCAAAGCAGCGAAACGTCATCCTGCGTCGGCCCAATGCCCGTAGGATTCAGCGGCGACTCGGAGTAAGGCAACAGGTTCGCCACCAGGGTCGCCGGCGTCGTTCCGTTATTGCCGTCCGGTCCCGGGATCGGGAAGAAGCTCTTCGGATCGATCGGCGACTGACCATGCTTCGCCGTCACGATAATCAGCGTCGAGTCGTACTTGCCGTTCTCCTTCAACTCCGCCACCATCTCGCCGATCGAAGCATCCACAAACTGGATTTCGCTCAGCAGCGCCGATGTCGGCGTTCCCAGCCCATCCGTGTATCCGCCGGTGCCCACATTCTTCTCGATCAGCTTCTGCCCCACGCTCACCGTCTGGAAGTTCATCCCAAAGATCGCCGGCGTACGCGCATTCCCGCCATCGTGCGTCTTGCCGCCAATCTCCTTCAGAATCGCATTCACCTTCAGCGTGTCGTAGCACTGGATATTCTGGAAGCTGTCCGTCCACGATCCCACCTGCGTCGCATCCGGTACGCTCGCGCACGACAGCCCCGTCGGCGTCTGCACGCCCGGCAGCGGAATCACCTTCGAGTTGATCTCCGGCGAGTAGTAGTCGTCCACCGTATTCCCGCCCGGTCCCGCAACCGACGAGTACGCCGGATGCTTATCCGACCACGCCGTATACCCGCCCGCCGCATGGATCACGCCAAAAATCGTGTTCGTCCGCACAAAGTTCCACGGATAAACCGGCGCGCATCCCGCCTTGGGATCGCGAATCAACTTCTTCGGATCGATCGATGCAATGCCCCCATCCGTCAGCCCCGCACCCGGCGCGCCGCCATTCAGCTTGCTCTGGTCCAGGTCGATTCCCTCTTCATACTCGGTCCGCGTTCCCGTAGGAGCCGCATACGGCGTGCACGGTCCTCCAGCCACGCCATTGCCCGTCGTAATCGTCGGCGCGTCGAGCGACCGGTCATACGCCACGTCATAGTAGATGCCCGTTGTCCTCGGCGTCCCGCCCGTCACCAGCGCCATCAACCCCGGAAACGAGTCCGACGGCTTCGACGTGCTCGCCGCCACATAGTTCACACCCGTCTGGCCCAGCGCAGCCAGATTCGGGCAGTAAGGCGATCCGTTATTCACTCCGCTCAAACCGTGCGCGCAGTTCACATAGTCCACCGCGTGCATACCGTCGATGCTGAGAAGAAGGACGTGGCGGATGGGCCTGTTTTCCCACCGGGCATCACGATCCTGCGACCTTGCCGAAACCGCCGACAAAGATAAGAGAGCGACTACAGTAGCAATGGTCTTCATGGCTACCTCCTGAGAGAAAAGAAATACTCTCCAGCCATGATTCTGGCAGCGACTCAACGGTGAATTTCCCATGAATCCCATGCCCTCGCCGGGGAGTTGCCTGTCGCCAGAATAATTTTGCGCTACAACGAATACATGCCCCCGGCAAGCCTCCCCAAAACCGGGTGCCCCATCTTCGCGCGGCTTCATCGCGCTAAGGTGGGCATTCGCGAAGCGAACCGCTCCCACCCACCTTGGGGTCACTCCGATACGGGTCTTCGTGTAAAGGCGATAGTCAAGCTCGAAACCTCCAAACCCCGCCTCAATCCAGCAGAACCGCGTGACGTAGTAGTTCATGTCCATCCTCTATACTGAAAGCAGCGGTAAAATAAGCCCGGCAAAAGGGAAATTCCGATTAAGTCTGGGCTTTGAAAGAGCCCGGCTTCAGCCGCGCTGTGAGTCAAGGCTGATCAACAGGACTTTAGCCCCCGAGGGATACGACACCCCAGGTACCGTGATAAGTCATCTCTTTCGAAGACTTTGCACACTTTTAGGGGAGGGGTACACGGAACGCATAACCATGAACCAGACGCACAACACCACGATCGCCGTAGCCATGTCCGGAGGGGTCGACTCCTCCGCCGTCGCCGCGCTCCTCCGCGCCCAGGGCCACACCCTCGTCGGCCTCACCCTTCAGCTCTGGAACCAGCGCCGGCTCGCCGGCCACGAGGGCATGCCCGAAGCCGTGCAGGGACGCTGCTGCTCCATCGACGACGTCTACGACGCGCGCCACGTAGCCGAGCAGCTCGACATCCCCTACTACCTCATCAACCAGCAAGCCCGCTTCGAAGCCGATGTCGTCAAGCCCTTCGTAGCCGAGTACCTCGCCGGCCGCACCCCCATCCCCTGCACCCTCTGCAACAACCACCTCAAGTTCGACCAGCTCCTCACCACCGCCCGCCAGATCGGCGCCGACCGCATCGCCACAGGGCATTATGCGCGGAATCATTTCGACGAGGCGAGAGACCGCTGGATCCTCTCCCGCCCTGAAGACAAGTCAAAAGACCAGACGTATTTCCTCTTCGGGCTGACTCAAGACCAGCTCAGCCGCACCCTCTTCCCGCTGGGCGAGATGCAGAAGCCGGCCGTCCGCGTCATGGCCTCCGAAGCCGGGCTCGACGTAGCCCGGAAGCCCGACTCCCAGGAGATCTGCTTCATCCCCGGCGGCGACTACAACGCCTTCATCAACGCCTACCTCGACGAGCAGGATGAGCCTCTCCCAGACACCGCCGGCGAACTCGTCTCCACCTCCGGCGAGGTCATCGGGCGCCACCAGGGCATCCAGAGCTTCACCGTAGGCCAGCGCAAGGGACTCGGCCTCACCAGCCCCAACCCGCTCTACGTCCTCGCCATCCACCCCGATTCGCACCAGGTCATCGTAGGCTCCGACGCCGACCTCTTCTCCCGCCAACTTCGCGCCAACCGCCTCAACTGGATCTCCATCCCCGAGCTCACCGAACCCGTCCGCGTCAGCATCAAGATCCGCCACCGCCACACCCCCGCCATCGCCACCCTCACACGCATCGATCACGAGACCGTTCAGGCCATCTTCGACGAGCCCCAGCGTGCAATCACCCCCGGCCAGTCCGCCGTCTTTTATCAGGAAGACGAGGTGGTCGGGGGCGGCTGGATTATCTAGGCTTTCTCTGCTGTTGTTTGTTTTTCGCCGTCATCCTGAACGCAGTGAAGAGCCTGCCCTGAGCTTGCCGAAGGGACCCCTGTATTTCGTCTTTTTGGTCTTTGCCTGTTCTCAAATCCAACTTATCCGTGCAAATCCGTGGCCGAGTCCTTCAGTTCTTAGACGGCTTTTAGACAGATTCCGAGACACAAGTATCGACCCGGCCCTGCGTCGATATCAGCGGGAGAACTACTCCAAAACCGCAACATCTCCATACACCGCAAGGCTCCGGCCCCACACTGCGATACCCTCACACCATGCAGCGCGACCGGCTCCCTTACATCCTGCTACCCGCCGTCGCGCTCCTCGCCATCGTTCCTCTGCTGCTCAAAGGCTGCTCCTGCGGGCACGACTTCGACTTCCATCTCCTCAGTTGGATGGAGGCCGCCCGCCAGTTCACCCACGGCAACCTGCACCCCCACTGGGCCTTTACTCCTGCCTACAACGCAGGCGAGCCCCGCTTCGTCTTCTACCCGCCACTCTCCTGGACCCTCGGCGCACTCCTCGGCCTTATCCTCCCCTGGGCCGCAACCCCGATCGTCTACACCTGGCTCGCCCTCACCGCCTGTGGCCTCACCCTCTACCGTCTCGCGCAAGAGTTCGCCTCTCCCACCGCCGCCCTGCTAACCGCAGCCTTCTACATGGTCAACCCGTACATGCTCTTCACCGCCTACGAGCGCACCGCTTACGGCGAACTCCTCGCCGCCGCCTGGATTCCACTCCTGCTCCACTCCATCCTGCGCAGGCGAGTCACCATCCCCGGCATCGCCATCCCCGTAGCTCTGCTTTGGATCACCAACGCCCCCGCCGCCGTCATGAGCTCCTACGCACTCGCCCTCCTCGCGCTACTCCGTGTCATATCCACCACTCCGGCCGCCCCACGTCACCGCAACTTCCCCGCCCAGCTTCAGCTAGCCCTCACCACCTCGGCCGGAGCCGCCCTGGGTCTCGGACTCGCCGCCTTCTACATCATCCCGGCCGCCTGCGAGCGCCGCTACGTCCAGATCGCCATGGCCATCATCCCCAGCCTCCGGCCACAGGACAACTTCCTCTTCCACCGCTTCGGCGACGCCGCCCACGACCAGGTCCTTCATACCGCGTCACTCATTGCCCTCGTCCTGCTCGCCGCCACCGTAGCAGCTCTCGCGGCCGCGTACTTCCGCCAACGCCCCTGCCTCGCAGATAGCTTCCCCCTTCCTGCGCTCGCTATTCTCACCGCCGCCATCGCCCTCCTCCTTACCCCGCTCACAGCACCCATCTGGAACCACGCTCCCGAACTCGCCTTCCTGCAATTCCCCTGGCGCCTGCTGGCCATCCTCGCAGCCGTTCTGGGCCTCGCCACCGCCCGCGCGCTATCCCCGCTTCGCCTGAGAACAATTCCCTCCACCGCCGCCGTCCTGGCACTCGCCGCCGCCCTGACGTATCCGGCCTATACCTTCTTCCACCAGACCTGCGATCCGGACGAGACCATTGCGGCACGCGAGACTCTCTTCCACGCCAACCGCGGAGCCGAGCCGACCGACGAGTACACCCCCAGCACCGCCGACAACGACTCCCTCGCTCAGCTCAACCCGCCATACTGGCTCTCCACCAACCCAGACGCAAAGGCTCCGCCGGATTCCACCCCCGGCACGGCCCCAACCAACCTGCATCTCACCTCCTCAACCGACCAAACCCTCATTCTCAACCTCCGCGACTATCCCACCTGGCGCATCACCCTCAACCACACCCTCATCACCGCCCGCAAGGAGCGCGACGACGGTCTCATCGCCATCCCCGTTCCCCCTGGACCTTCCGATGTTGCAATCGCCTATGCTCAATCTCCCGATCAAACCGTAGGGGACATCATCACCCTCATATCCATCGCCCTCCTCCTGACACTGTGCCGTGAGCGAAGCCATCGGGCATGAACAGAGCCTCATCCGCTTTGACTCCCTTTCCCCCAACCCGTCAATCCACGAATATCGTGCTTATCCGCAGTCGCAAATCGCTCCCGCCGGCCGCCTCACCACCCCGCCTCGTTTATCATCAAGTCCAGATGCAGCCCACCGTACAAACCCTTCTGCTCTCCGGCGCGCAACGTACCGATGCCGCCCTCGAACGCCTCCTGCCCGCCCCCGATACTCTTCCCCACTCCATCCACCGCGCCATGCGCCACAGCGTCTTCGCCGGCGGTAAACGTCTTCGCCCCATCCTCTGCATGGAAGCCGCCCGCATGGTCGCAGCCACCAGCGTCTACCCCACGGGGGTCGAGGACCTCGGCGCAGCTTTGGAGATGCTTCATACCTACTCGCTCATCCACGACGACCTCCCTGCCCTCGACAACGACGACCTCCGCCGCGGCCAGCCCACCTGCCACGTCCTCTTCGGCGAAGCCACCGCCATCCTCGCCGGCGACGCCCTCCAGACCCTCGCCTTCCAGACCCTCGCCGCACTCCCCGCCCCGGCCGCCACCACCGTGGCCATCCTCCGCGAGATCTCCGTCGCCATAGGTACAGGCGCAGGCCGCGTGGGCGACCTAGAAACCAAGCTCCCACCCGGCATGATCGGCGGCCAGGTGATGGACATCGAAGCCGAGCGCCACGCCCCCACCGCCGAGCTCGTCGAAGCCATCCACCGCGCCAAGACCGGAGCCCTCTTCACCGCCAGCATCGTCTCGGGCGGCCTCTTCGGCGCAAGCGTCCATCCTGCATCCGAAGATGTCATCGAACGCCTCCGCACCTTCGGCAAAAACGCCGGCCTCGCCTTCCAGATCGTCGATGATGTCCTCGACATGACCCAAAGCTCCGAAGAACTGGGCAAGACCGCCGGCAAGGACGCCGCCAGCACCAAAGCCACCTGGCCCGCCGTCTTCGGAATAGCCCAGTCGCTCAAAGACGCCGAAGAGCTCATCGCCGACGCCTTCGCCGCACTCGCACCCTTCGCTGAAGCCGCCGGCCCGCTCAAAGCTCTCGCAAGTTACCTCGTCGAAAGAAAGCACTAGCTTGGTTCTCAACCGATGTACTCTATCCTTGATCCCGACCAACGGGAGGGCCATCGCAGCAGATGTAACCAAGACCGGTATACACGCCACGAAGTGGCCGCCCCACGCGCAGTGGGCCCGTCCGGCAGGACAGCTTTACGGTGTATACCCATTCGAAATTCGCACTAACGCTTGACAAATCCTCCCTCCGGGACGCCGCACCCCATCTCCTCACCCGGCCGTCACGGTCTCAAGTCCAGGCTCAAAGTCTTTGAATCGAATACTTTGCGCAATATTGGCGGGGGGAGGGGGTACCCTCAGGACAGCCGGAAAACCTTGAAGATGCTCACCGAATCCGACATCCTCCTCGCTCTCCGCGACTGCTACGATCCTGACCTCCCCTGCAACATCGTCGACCTCGGCCTGATCCGCAGCATCACTGTCACGCCCGAGCTCGAAGGCCCCGGAACCAACATCCCCGGCGTTCCCCAAAGGCATCACATCCATATCGTGCTCACGCCAACCCACCCCACCGAAGCCTCCGAAGCACACCTCCGCGCCCAGATCGTCAACCGCCTCGCCGGCCTCGAAGCCGTCTCCCGCACCACCGTTCTCCGCTCGGACACACCGCCCTGGACTCCCCTCCAGATCACCCCGGCCGGCCGCCGCACCCTCGGCCTGGACGGCAATCCCAACCTGATCCAGATCCGCTAATCCATGCCCAGGTTACAGCCCAAGCCAACCCTCGTCCCCAAACCCGCTCATCTCCGCCCCCAGGACCTCCTCAAGCTCACCACCACCCCCATCCATCCCTTCGACCTGGCCCACAATCTGGACACCAGCGGACTCGTCCCAGCCGGCAACCTGATCACCGGCCATCCGAACGACGCCTTCGTTACCGCCTACTACGGCGTCGCCCCCAGCATCCTCCGCACCCTCGTCGGCCTCTGGCGCGAAACCGTCCCACCCCACCCCATCCACAGCTACACCTTCGTCGACATCGGCGCCGGCAAAGGCCGTGCCATGCTCGTCGCCAGCGAACTGGGCTTCCATCAGGTCATCGGCATCGAGCTCAACCCCTCCATGGCCAATATCGCCCAGCGCAATCTAGACCTCTGGATCGAGACCCGCGCCGCCGACCCCACCGCGCAGCCCATCGCCCCCACCCGCCTCTACGAGCAGGACGCCCTCACCTTCGACCTGCCCCACACCCCCACCCTCCTCTTCCTCTTCCACCCCTTCGAAGCCCCCGTCCTCAGGCGCCTGCTTCGCCGCATCGAAGCCCAATTCGCCCGGCGTCCCGGAAAGCTTGACATTCTCTACGTCAACGCCGAATGCCGCCCCGTCCTCGACCAGCACCCCGCCTTCATTCGTCTCTTCCTGGGCCCCGTCGCCATGTCTCCCGAAGACCATGTCGCCGATCTGGCGGCGATTGCACAACAAAAAGAGTACGGCTCAACAGGCGACGAGGAGTGCGCCATCTATCGCTACACTGGCCGTTCCCCGAAGCTGTGATATGAAGATGCGGTAGGCAGGACCTTGCTATTCCATCGCTTGTTGCGACTTCCAATCAACGCGCACTTTACGTTGAAGATTACGGTTAGCAGGTAGAACGTCTGCACCGGGTCGGAGAAACAATCCTTACCTTTTCATCCGCACCACGAACAGCCGCTCATCACCGCCAGAATATTCGATTGCAATCTCCCCATCCGACCGCTCCATCACGCTCGCAAACTTTCCCCCCCATTCCACCAGCATCAGCGCGTCCGGCTCCTCAGCCATCTCGTCAAGACCGAGCGTCAGCAGTTGCCGCTCCGTCTCTAGCCGGTAGAGGTCCAGGTGATACAGCCGAACCCTTTCCCCCCTGTACTCATGCACGAGCGTAAACGTAGGGCTCGTGACATTGGCTGACTCGACCACCCCAACCGCCGCAGCAATACCTTTCACCAGCGTTGTCTTACCTGCACCCAATTCACCCCGCAACACAATCAACTTCGGCGTGGGCAGCAGCAGCTCTGACACCCTCTTTCCCATTGCCTGAGTTCCCTCCTCAGACCGCGTCATGAACCGCTTTTCGCGAATAAAATTACTCACGCCTCCTCCCTTGCTGAACTAAATGCCGTTGAAACGTCATAGCCGGATACCGGATGTTACTCCTGCTCAGGACACATACGGGACTTCGAATTATGCATGCTCTATCTGAGGGTGTAATCGCTGCACACGGAATGAACGAGTTGGCCCGTTCTCTATGAAGCCATCTCAACATCGTGTCAGAGCTTACTTCAATCACTGCAAAGATGCAGGTTAGAGCGGCGGAAAACAGTATTTTAGCGGGAGTTTGGCCGGGTCTGCTGCCGAGACGGATCGAGTTGAAGGCCGGGCCTCCAACGATGGTTGGTTTGCATGGAGTCCCGGGCTGCAACGGTGTGGGAGAGTACATTGCTCAGCACCCAGTCGATGCGATCGCTGGCTTCCCGGACCTGAGCATTCAGTTCAGGATTTGCCTGCAAGGATGCGGAAAGGGTGATGGCCGTGAGCGCGTTGCGAACGTGGTGGTTAACGTCTTCAACGATCTGCATGCGGACGATCAGTTCGCGCTTGCGGGTCTGCATGCGGACGAGAGCGACGCCGCTCAAGACGGTCGCGGCGATGCCTTCCAGCAGGTCCGATGCGTAGACAGGACGCAGAATGCTATGCATTGCCCAGTCAAGTCCAATGCTGGAGGCGACCGTGAGCGTGCCAATGCATAGCGCGAGGATGACGACAACCCAGTAGGAGCTTTTCCAGGAGATTGATATTGGGGCGGCGGCGCAACCGGAGTCGCGGTCGTGCCATTCCGGCGTGCCGGTCGCAGGTCGGGTGCGCAAAGTGATCCTCCAAAGGAAACAGTCACATCTCTAGTGGTGAGACGTCCGAACGTCCGATGGGCGAGCAGAATCGGACGAAGGTGGCTCCTGCAAAAATGCTGCGGCTTTACGAGCAAGAGGGCCACTCAAAATCCAGAACGGACGAATGCCGCCTGCTGTTTGTGCTGCCAGGCCGAGAGGTCCCCGGCCTAGTGATGCTGCCGGTCGTTTGCTTCCCAAGGGCGAGGATTGACGGGGTCGTCGTGCCACTTCTGACGGCGGCCGAGGAGAAACATGACGAGGCCGAAGAGTACCATGAGCGCTCCCCACGTGAGGTTGAGATTGATACCCATGGACTTCTCGTAGATGGCACTGTGGCGGGTGAAGAAGCCGTAGAGGCTGATGATGCCGCCGGTGATGAGGAAGATAAGACCGAGGGGGATGCGAATGTCTAGTCCCATTGAGCTCCTTTCAGTCGATTGCTGTTTACGCGAAGACAAGGTTGAGGGCGATCAACATAACCAGAACAGCAACCGCTAGGGTAACGGGTTTCTGATACCAGGTCAGGTGGGTCTCTACGGGTTTGGGGGTCAGGGAGTAGACCAGGCCCACGAGGTCGGCTTCGGGTAGAGGTTTAGTGACGAGCGAGACCGCGATGGTGACGAGCAGGTTGACCGTGAAGGCGAAGATGGCGGTCCAAAAGTTCTGCGCCATGTCGCTCGGGTAGTGGTGGAGGATGTGGATCCAGCCACCGTGGATGCCGGCGACGGTGTCGGCGGGGATGGTAAGGCCGTGGTGGAGAAGCGCGGCTCCGGTTCCGGCGAGAAGGCCTGTGAAGGCGGCGTGGCCTGTCGTGCGTTTCCAGAACATGCCGAGCAGGAAGGTGGCGAAGAGCGGGGCATTGACGATGGAGAAGACGAGTTGAAGGGCGTCCATGATGTTGTTGAAGTTGGTGACCAGATAGGCAGCGCCGATCGAGAGCAGCACGCCGCCTATGGTGGCCATGCGGCCCATCCAGAGATAGTGCGCGTCGGTTCCCTTCTTGTTGATGTAGGCCTGATAGATGTCGTAGGTCCAGACGGTATTGAAGGCGGTGACGTTGCCGGCCATTCCGGACATGAAGCTGGCGAGGAGCGCAGTGAGCCCGAGGCCGAGGACTCCGGTGGGAAAGAAGTGCAGGAGCATGACGGGGATGGCGAGGTCGTAGTTGTAAATGGGGCTGCCATTGCTGTCGAGGACGGGCTTGCCGCTGAGAGGGTCGGTTTTGAGGGGAATAATGCCGTGGGGGTGCTGCTCGTCCAGGGGCAGGACGCGGCCGTCGGGTGCGGCCTTAGAGTAGGCGGCGGAGGGTGCTCCGTTGGCCATATGGGAGGTGACGGTGACCGCGATGAGGCCGGGAAGGATGACCAGGAATGGGAAAAACATTTTGGGGATGGCGGCGATGAGCGGGACGCGGCGGGCAGAGACCTCGGAGTCGGCTGCGAGGGCGCGTTGGATGACCAGGAAATCTGTACACCAGTAACCGAAGCTGAGAACGAAACCCAGGCCCATGGCTAACCCTACCCACTCAACGCCGAGCGAGTTGGTGGAGGCGTGAGCCATGCCGCGCCAGGAGTGGGTCATGGTGGCGGGCAGGGTGCGCTTGATTCCCTGCCAGCCGCCCACGTTGCGCAGGCCGATCCAGACCAGGGGAGCGAAGCCGGCGACAATGAGGAAGAACTGGAGAACCTCGTTGTAGATGGCGCTGGTGAGGCCGCCGAGGAAGATGTAGCCGAGGACGATGATCGCCGAAAGAAATACAGAGACGTGGAAGATGTAGGCGTCCGGGATAATGCCGTGGAGGAGGCCGAGGGTCTGGATGAGCAGGGCCATGGCGTACATGGAGATGCCGGAGCTGAGGACGGTCATGATGGCGAAAGAGAAGGCATTGACGGCGCGGGTCTTCTCGTCGAAGCGCATTCTCAGATACTCAGGGACGCTTCGGGCCTTTGAGCCATAGTAGAAGGGCATCATGAAGATGCCGACGAAGACCATGGCGGGGATGGCGCCGATCCAGTAGAAGTGACTGGTGATAATGCCGTATTTGGCACCGGATGCGCCCATGCCGATGACCTCCTGGGCGCCGAGGTTGGCGGAGATGAAGGCGAGGCCGCAGACCCAGGCCGGGATGGAGCGTCCGGCGAGGAAAAAGTCGTTCGAGGTTCGCATATATCGCTTGAGCGCGAAGCCGATGCCCAGAACGAAGACGAAGTAGACCAGCATGATGAGCCAGTCGATTGGGGAGAGGTTCACGGACCCTGCTCTATGGATTGAAATGGATTACTTTGGGCAACTGTACTGCGTTTGGCAGTATACGTCTATGGATTTGAAGAGGCGGGCGGTGTGCAGGAAGAGAACCGGATAACTTGCCAATTGCGGATGATTCAGACAACGCCAAAGCGATTGACTGCATCACAGAAGCTATAGAGCTAAAATCAAGTCCACTCTACCGTAGTATTGCGGACGAATGACTGATGGACTTTCTCCTTGGAGTTGCAGACCACGAATGACGGCTACCATTCTCCTTATCGATGATAACGCGGTACAAGCCGCGACCCGGCAGACCATTCTCAGGCGTGCCGGCTATTTCGTGATCGCGGCGTTGAACCCGGCGCGGGCGCTCCAACAGTTCCAGAGCGGAGAGTTTCCTGCCGAAATCGAGCTGGTAATTACGGATCACCTAATGCCGGAGATGAGCGGGGCCGATTTCGTCCGAGCATTGCGGAAGACGCATCCGGCGCTGCCGGTACTTGTGATCAGCGGGCTGGAAGAAGCGGAAGACGAGTATGCCGGCATAAATGTGGCGTTCCACGTGAAGCCTGTAATGCCTGAGATGCTGCTGGCGAGCGTGCATGGTTTGTTGCAGGCTGGGCAGCGCGATTCGGTTTTGCCTGCGGGGGATCAGCCGCCTGTCCGGTAAACGGTGCGGTATGCCGCTTTTGTTGCTGTTTATGGGCAACGCTTGAGAGAATAGGGTATGCAACTGCATCCGATGCCGGAGTTCGGTAGTTTTACTCTGCTGCTGGCGCTGGCATTGAGCGTTTATACGCTGGTGGTAGGTGGCATTGCGCTGTGGCGGTCGAGGGGCGCGCTGGCCGTGAATGTAGACAGCGGCACGGGGCGGCTGGGTGAAACGGCGCGGCGGGCTGGGATTTCAAGCTTCATGGCGCTGAGTTGCGCGGCCTTCGCGTTGGTGTGGGCTTCGTTTACGAACGACTATTCGGTCTCTTATATCCTGCACCATACCAACCGCGACCTGAATACGGCTTATAAGTTTTCGGCGTTGTGGAGCGGGCAGGAGGGGTCGCTGCTGCTCTGGGCGTGGCTGCTGAGCGCATATGGGTTCGTCCTGCGGATACGGCATCGTGTGGATGTGAGGCTGTCGGCGTTTGCTTCAACGATTCTGGCCGGGATTCAGGTGTTTTTTCTGCTGCTGCTAAACTTTGCGGCGCCCCCGTTCTCGGTCCAGCCAGGCCGTGTCGCGCTGGATGGGTTTGGGCTGAATCCGCTGCTGCAGTATCCGGAGATGGTGATGCATCCTCCGCTGCTGTACCTGGGATATGTGGGATTCTCAGTGCCGTTCGCCTTTGCGCTGGGCGCGCTGATGATGCGGTATCCAGGGGAGAAATGGATTCACATCACCCGGCGTTGGACGATGGTGACGTGGCTCTTCCTGACGTGCGGGATTTTTATGGGTGCACACTGGGCCTATAGCGTACTGGGCTGGGGAGGCTACTGGGGGTGGGACCCGGTGGAGAACGCCTCGCTGATGCCATGGCTGACAGGAACGGCATTTCTGCATTCGGTAATGATGCAGGAGAAGCGCGGGATGATGAAGAGCTGGAATGTGTGGCTGATCTTCTCGACGTTCATGCTGACAATTTTAGGAACGCTGCTGACGCGGTCAGGGATTGTAAGTTCGGTTCACGCATTTGCGCAAAGCTCGATCGGCGACTGGTTTTATGGGTTCATTATCCTTGTCTTCGCGATCTGTTTATTCACCTTCTTCAAGCAGCGGGACCATCTGAAATCGGAGAACAGGTTGGAATCGCTGGTGAGTCGGGAGTCCAGCTTTCTATTCAATAACCTGATTCTTCTGGCGGCCTGCTTTACGGTGCTGTGGGGCACGCTGTTTCCGGTGCTGAGCGAGTACGTACAGGGGACGAAGGTGACAATGGGTGCGCCGTTTTATAACCGGGTAAACCTGCCGATTGGATTGTTCCTGCTGTTTCTAACGGGGATCGGGCCGCTGCTGGCGTGGAGGTCGACATCGCTGCGGTCGATCCGGCGGAACTTTATCCTTCCCTCGATTGCGATGGGGGTGACACTGGCGGTGCTCCTGATCGTCGGTGTGAGGCCGTGGCAGGATGGCGATAACTGGCAGGGAGCGCTGTTCTCCTTGGTGACGTTTACGTTGGCAGCCGGGGTAATAACCGCGATTGGGGCGGAGTTTTTGCGCGGCGCTTCGGTAGTGCGAACGCAGACAGGTAAGAACCTGCTGGCTTCCACGGTGCTACTGATGAGGCGGAATACGAGGCGGTATGGCGGGTACGTGGTCCACTTCGGGATCGTGGTGATGTTCATTGGGATCGCGGGCGGCGCGTTCAACCAGTCGCATGAGCAGGAGATGGGGTTCGGCGACACGTTGAAGCTTGGGCAGTACCGGCTGGTGTGCGAGAGCTATACACAGGACAGCAACCCGAACTACGACACAGAGTATGCGCTGCTGAACGTATTTCGCGGCGGGAAGAAGATTACGCAACTGGCTCCGGAGAAGCGGTTTTACCATGCGAGCCAGACCTCGTCGACGATGGTGGCGCTGCATTCGACGCTGGCGAGCGACCTGTATGTGATCTACGAGGGGCGCAACCCGGACACGGACAGGCCGATCATCAAGGTCTTCATCAATCCCCTGATGAACTGGATCTGGATCGGGGTCGGGATTGTGGTGATAGGAACCTTCCTGGCTCTGGTGCCGAACCTGACAAAGGCGCGGTCCCGTGTGCTGGCCGAACCAACTCTGGATGAGGCTGCGGTGCATCATGTTTAGGCGGTGGGCTGCGCTTCGACGCTTCGCGGGAGCGGCTTTGGTTTGTCTGCTGGCTGTGGTGATGCTGGGCGCAAGTCCAGAGGCGCGGTTCGACAAGGTGGGACATGAGATGATCTGCGCCTGCGGGTGCGGACAGGTGCTGCTGGACTGCAACCATGTGGGGTGCCCGGATTCGGCAAGGATGATTGGCGAGCTGCATTCGCAGATGGATGCGGGCGGGACGGATACGTCCATTCTGAACTGGTTCGCGGCGAAGTACGGGGCCACGGTGCTGGCATCGCCGATCCGCGGCGGGTTCGATAACGTAGCTTGGATAGCACCGATGGCGGTGTTCTTTCTGGCCACGATCGGGACCGGGTTTTTGATTCGGGTTTGGAAGCTGCGGTCTTCACGACTTTCACAGCACTCGCCGATGAGGGTTACCGGCCGCGTCGATGGCAATACGATGCGGGAGCGGATTCGGCGGGAGACCGAGTACTGATGGGCATGATCGCGGGTGTGGTGCTGACGCTGGGGCTGTTCGTGTTCATGTTCTGGCCGGAGAAGAACCCGTTTGTGCAAGCGGATAAGACACGGGTGGATTATCTGCGGGAGCGGAAGGATGTTATCTACGAGAATTTGCGCGATCTGAACTTTGAGTTTCTGGCTGGGAAGTATCCGGAGCAGGATTATGCGGAGCAACGGGCGGGTTTGGAGGACGAAGCTGCGCGAGTGATCGTGGAGATGGAGATGTTGAATGCCCGGGGCGATTACGGCAGCCGCTAGATCGCCTCTCGCTGTAGGAGAGCGGCCGCAGGCCCATTTAGTTGATATGCCCGTGGCTAGCTCTTACGACCGATAAGCGCCAGGTCCGCCAAAGAGCGCGAAGCGCCTGTACAGCAACGAGGAATCGGGTTTAGCGTTCACCCCACTTCAATTTCGTGCGGAGGACGCTGAAGAGACCGTTCGGGCGGTGGCGCAGCAGGTGAACGCAGGCCTCGGAGCGCTGGCAGAGGACGTAGTCGTCGAGGCGGAGCTGCACTGCCTCCTGTCCGTCGACCGTGAGGTATATCTCGTTGGGTACGCCTACGACGTGGACACTGACGGTGGCGTCACCGGAGACGACGATCGGGCGGATCGTAAGCAGGTGTGGGCAGATCGGCGTCACCAGCATGGCGTTGACGCTGGGCATCACGATGGGACCATCGGCAGCCAGGTTGTAGGCCGTCGAGCCGGTCGGGGTAGAGACGATGATGCCGTCAGCGCGGAAGGTGGCTACGAACTGGCCGTCGATTTCGACCGAAAAGTCACCCATGCGGGCGATGGTTCCCTTTGCGATGACGACGTCGTTGAGGGCGTCCCACTGCTGGATGGTCTCGCCTTTGCGGATGATCTCCGCGTGCATCATGCTGCGTACTTCGATATCGGCGCGGTTGTCGCACCAGTCTTCGAGGGTGGTGTAGAGATCGGAGAGCGGCACTTCGGTGAGGAAGCCGAGGGAGCCGAGATTGACACTCAGGATAGGCGTGGTGGTGCGGGCGAAGGCGCGGGCAGCGGCCAGTAGGGTGCCGTCGCCTCCGAGGACGATGACCAGGTTGGGTTTGTGGCGAGGCAGGTCGATGCGCTTGATCGGGTTCGGCGCCTGGATGTAGGCGGCGCTGTCAGGATCGAGGAGGTAGTGGTAGTCGCGCGCCTCCAGCCAGGCGATTAAATCGCGGAGGATGCCGACGAGCTCCGGCTTCTGCGGTTTGGAGATGATGGCGGCTTGCAGCATTGTTGTTTAGTGTAACGGCAGATGATGCCGATCCTGTGAGTTCCGGAACGGTGATAAGGACGATAAAGACGGATAAGAGCGCAGATTTGAATTCTCTGCGTTGCATTCAGAGTCTGTAAGTTTCTTTAGAACTCTGGTTGAAATTGGGAATACATCGTCTTCGCAGTGTTCAGTTTGCTTTTATCCCTTTTGATCTCCGTTACGCCCTTTCCTCCGAAGCGGCGAGAGAGCCGAAGCGGGCATGGAGGAGGTATTCGTGGTTACCTTCCATTCCGCGTATGGGGGAGTCGATGACGTCGATGGCTGTGCCGTGTTGCTCGACAACACAGTCGCGGACGCGCGCGATGGCGGATTGGCGGGCGTCTGGGTCTCGTACGATTCCTCCCTTCCCTACGTGCAGGCGTCCGGCCTCGAACTGAGGCTTGATGAGGATGACCGCGGCACCTGTCCACTGCTCTCCGGTCGGTGCGAGCGCGCCGAGAACCGCCGGAAGGACGAGGGTGGCCGAGATGAAGGAGACATCCATGGCTAAGAAGGCGGCGGGAGGGAGGGAGGGGACGACCAGCTCGCCCATAGAGAGCAGGCGGGCGTTCGTGCGTTCACGCAGGGTGACGCGAGGATCGTCGCGTAGTTTCTGAGCGATCTGGCCATAGCCGGTGTCGATGGCGAGGACGGAGGCGGCCCCGCGCTGGAGCATGCAGTCGGTAAAGCCTCCGGTCGAGGCTCCCGTGTCGACGCAGGCGAGGCCGGTGAGGTCGATGGACCAGTGTTCGAGGGCTCGTTCGAGCTTGAGGCCGCCGCGGCTGACGTATTTGAGATCCAGGCCGAGGAGTCGAATGGCGGCATCCTCCGGGACGGCTGTGCCGGGCTTGTCGATGCGCTGCTCCTCGACGAGGACGCGGCCAGCTAGGATAAGAGCTTGTGCGCGTTCTCGCGAGGCGGCGTAACCCTGATCGACCAGCAGTTTGTCTAGCCTGCATTTACCGGAGCGCAGCTTTGCCGCAGCCTGTTCGCGTGGGTAGACGGCGGAGTTGGGAGCGGAGGTTTCGCGGCGGTTCGTGTTTCTAGACATTAACTGAATCCGCCGGGTAGCCCACGTTGTGTGGATTCTGCATCCAATCGAGCATTAGTTTCATCATGGTACAGCTTCTACGCATTGGCGAAGAGATATAGCATAGGTCTTGAGCTGGTTTCGCGCGAGCTACCGGCAGCATGGAGTTCTCCGGGCGGTTGTCGCTTCTAGGCGACGAGTTGCCTGGTTACGAAAGATTTATCTCGAAATCGCAATCTGGATTAGGTTTGGTGCGTTTTATGTATAGAGAGACGGGACTTATCAATAGTCCGCCCCCCTCGTCACAGGACGACTCCGGCCTGCTGGTACTTGTCCAGCGAGGCGACGAGTATGCCATGTCGACGCTGTTCGACCGATACTCGAAGGTAGTGTATTCGGTTGCGTTGCGCGTACTTCGAGATCCGGCTTCGGCCGAGGATGTTTTACAGGAAGTTTTCATGCAGATCTGGCGTAATCCGGATGGTTTCGTGGCAACGCGGGGCAGCCTTGGCGGCTGGCTGGCGGTAGTGTCGCGGAATCGTTCAATCGACGCATTGCGCAGAAAACGGCCGATGGAATCGGTGGATGATATTGCACTGGCCTCGAACTACAATCTCGCCGATGAGGCAATACGGAACTCCATGATGGAGAAGGCGCAGCACGTGATTCATACGCTGCCGGTGGAGCAGCGCAAGACGCTGGAGATGGCATTTTTTGACGGATTGACGCATTCAGAGATCGCGGAGATGACGGGCGATCCGCTCGGAACGGTAAAGACTCGCATACGCAGCGCGCTGACGACGCTGAGAAAGGCATTCACAGCATGAACACGCCAAGACAAGTGACATCAGAAGATCTGGCGTTGTTCGCCATGCAGTTGCTGCCTAGAGATGAGGCTGCCGAAGTGGCAGCATACATTGAGCAATCGGAGGAGGCGCGGCGGGAGCTGGCGGAGATTCAGGGCGACCTCGCAATCTACGCGCACACGGTTGAGCTGCATTCGCCGCCCGCATTGACGCGGGAGCGCCTGATGAAACAGGTTGCGAGAGAGAAGAAGACAGTACCGATTAATCGGCCAGTGGGGGCTGAGAGCGGAAATCGCGCGAATGCAGAGACTTCAGCCATGGCCGAGGCAGGTGAGCGCGAGGGTTATGGAACACTGCAGAGGCGCGGATTCGGAAGGGACTCTTACCTGACCGAGCACGATCTGCCGAAGCGCAGTGTTGCAGCGAGGGTGTTGCCCTGGGTTGGCTGGGCGGTCGCGGCGGGTCTGGCGGTCGCGGCGGGCGATCTTTATCAAGAACGCGAAATCCAGCAGTCCGCGATGTTGAGCCAGGCGACGCAACTAGACCATCTTACGGCGGATGCAGCAGCGGCTCGACAGGTGCTGGATGCGATGACCGATCCGTCCGCGATGCAGGTGACGTTGACCAAAAGCAAGACAGCGCCGGCTCCGCAGGGCAGAGCGACGTATGTGGCAGACAAAGGCACGCTGATCTTCATGGCGAGCAACCTTGAACCGCTGTCGCCGGCCAAGACGTACGAGCTTTGGCTGATTCCCGCTGAAGCCGGGCGCGACCCGATACCCGCGGGAACGTTTCACCCGGATGAGCGCGGCAATGCGAGCGTGATTTTGCCCGCGCTGCCAAAAGGCGTCCCGGCAAAGGCGTTTGGGGTAACGGTTGAGGACGCCAGCGGGGCCACTACACCTACGCTGCCGATCATTCTGGTGGGGGAATAAGCTGGCTGGAGATGATCTGGACGAGTTTGGATCAGGTACGGTGAGATGAAAGCCATTGGCATAGCTTCCGATGAAGGCTATGCCAATGGCTTGTTGTGCGGGCTGCTGCGGATAGGGCGTTTCGGTTTGGGTTATCAGGGAATAGACAAGGTGGAATACAGGGTCTCCACTGCGGTGGCAAAGTGCGCCATCTTTGGTCGAGATGACGTTTTCTGAGATAGAGATAAAGTGCCGGTTTCTTTCGATTAGATCGAATGCGAGTAAGTGTAGAGTTCGGAAGTCTGTGGGAGACGATCTAGCTCCGCTCGATAAGCCGCCCTTTTCAAAATGCGCACAGGATGGGCCACCCGGTTTGGGTACCTAGTGCTGTACCTCCACAGTCAATTTCCTTTAGGGAGCGGTGACGCGAACGGAGACACCCAGCCCCTGCAAAGGAATCGTGGTATCGATGGCGTCTGTGTCAGTGCGGATGACGCTCATGAATTGAGACTCCGGCGAGGTGACGTAAACCTTGCCGGTTGGCGTGCCGGTGGTTACGGCAATGTAGTTTGGGTGGCCGTTCTTGACCAGGGTGGTGGAGGTGATTGGAGTCGTGACCAGGGGGATGGTTGTGGTCACTGTGTTAGAGGTGAGGTTAATTACGGATACCGTGCAGTTGGCGGGTTGTGATCCTGTGGCAGGACCGCAGGGCACGTTCGGATTACCGGCATTTACGACATAAGCTCGACTGCCGTCCTGAAGGACGCCAACCATAACGGGGTTAACCCCTACAGGAACGTTCGCGAGAACAGTGCCGAAGCCGGCTGCGTCGACGGGGTTGTTGGGATCGCAGTTCGGGTTGGTGGGCTGGGCGGTGGCAGAGCAGAGCGGGATGCCGATGATGCTGACCGAGCCTGGGGTGACGCCGTTGCCTGCGTTGGCCACCACGAGCTCGTTCCGTGTGGGAGCGAAGTCGGCCCAGAGCGGGGAGGTGCCGACCCGTATGGGATTGGTGCTGCCGTTGGGTACGATATCGAGGCCGTTGGTCTGGGCGTTGATGACCGAGACGGTGCCGTCGCCCTGGTTCATGACGAAGACGCGGCGGCCATCGGCGGTCATGACGCCATAGACGGGATTTCTGCCGACCGGGATGGGGTTGGGGTCGATGGTGGCGTTGGTGGTGTTCTCGATGGTGGATACCTCACCCGGACCGCCGTCGACCGCCTGGCTGAGTACAAAAGAACGCGGCGCGCTGGCGATCCCGGCAACGTAGATGGGCGAGAAGGCCGGGTCGATGGGAAGCTCCTGCTGGAGATTGAGCGGTGAGCCGGTGAACTCTGCGATGGAGTTGCGGCCCAGGGGGGGCGAGGCGATGGGGCCGCCGGGATTGAAGCCGGGCTGGGTGACGTAGGTGAAGTTTCCCTGGGGGAAGATGCTGGAGGGCAGCACGTTCTGACCGCCCTGGATAGGATTCCTGAGCAGCGTTGTCTGGTTGATCTGGCTGGTAAGAAGCTGGGTGGAGATGCTGAAGGTGGTGAGTGTGCTGTCGCCGTTGAGCGTGTAGCCGGTCGTGCCGGTGCTATCGAGGATGAGGTAGTAGGGATTGACACCTACATTGGCGGTGATCAGAACGGAGTCGCCGGAGAAGTCGACGAAGGTGAGCAGGCCGGGGCTGGTGGGGCTGGGGCTGGAGATGACGACAGCGTACTTCCCGGGCTGCGCGGCAGGACCCACGGGGTTGACGGCGCTGACGACGGGGCGGTAAGAAGCTCCGCAGCCGGAGATGAGGGTGAAGGCGGCCGATGCGGCGACGGCGCAGGCAAGCCTGGATGCTGCACGGACAGCTCCGACGAATCCTGCGGGGCTGGCGGTATGGACTGCGGAGTGCCTCGGAGTACAGCGGGGCCGCGACTTTGTGTTTTCTGATGCTGTGAATCCTGCTAAGTGCAAAAGTGCTCCCACGCTGCTGCTGGTCTTGACTATGCTCAAGTTTCGATTGTAAATCACCGGAGGAGCGCGGCGGCTGATGGATGAGGAAATGCGAGGCGATGTGTGGAGGAAGGCTATTCCGGAGGGGCGTGACCGGATGCAGTCGCGGGCGCTGGTGTGGGTGGCCGGTACGGCGCTGATCGGAGTGAGCGTGGAGATGGTGAGGTGGGCATTGTCTGATGGGCATGGCGCCGATCCGCTGTGGACCCTGACGGTGAGCGTAGCGTTCGCGCTGATGGTGGTGACTCTGCGTGCCGCGACTGGTGGGGGAGCGGTTTGCGGGGGCATGATCTGCCTGCTGGTGACCTTCGGGGCCGGGGGCGGCGCGAGGGGTTTGGTGCGGTCGGGGTTGACGCCGCTGGCGGTATTGTTTGTGCTGACGTTTGTGGCGACGCGAGCAGGACGGCGGCGAAAGATCGAGGCTGGGGTTGCGGAAGGATCAAGGCGGAGCGCGGCGCAGGTGATAGCTAATTTGTTGGTTGCGGGAGTGTTCGTTGCGCCAGTAGCATGCCGGATTTTGGGTGGTGGGATGAATGCGGGCTGGGTGGGCGGGACGATGAAGACAATGGGACTGGCGGCAATGGTGGAGGCAGCCGCGGATACGGTGGCTTCGGAGATCGGGCAGGCGTTTGGAGGGCGGCCAGTGATGCTGACCAGTCTGCGGCGGGTGGCGGCGGGAACGGATGGGGCTGTGACGGTGCTGGGTTCGTCCATTGGAATTGCAGGCGGGATAGTGGTGGCGGGAGCGGGAATTTGGGCGATGCACCTGGGGGGCGGCGAGGCGGCAATCGCGCTGACGGCTGGGGTTCTGGGGCTGTTCTTCGATAGTCTGCTGGGAGCTACGGCGGAGCGGCGCGGATGGCTGGGGAATGACCTGGTGAACTTCGCCTCGACATTGCTTGCCGCAGGCGCGGCGGCAGCGGGATGCTTAGCCCTGTGGAATTGAGCCTTCGCGTGTCATCAATGCTCGCAGACCCATTACGCGTCCGATTTGCCTTCGAGCCAGTTATGGAGCCAGCTGATATGCACATGAAGGCGCAGAGCGGTGTAGCTCAGCATTTCGTGGAAGTAGCGCATGGCAAGGTCGTAGTTGCTGATGTGGCCGATGGTCGCGCGGGGCGAGGTATAGACGTCGAGGCCGGCGTCCTGACAGAGCTCGCGGATGCGAAAGAGGTGAGTTCCGTCGGAGACGACGACGATGTGGTGGAGATTGTTCTCGTGAGCGATGGCAGCGAGACGGTGGACCTGCTGTTCGGTATCGGTGGAACGGGTCTCGGCGATGATGTTGCCGAACGGAACGCCATTGGCGAGGAGGTAGTCGCGGCCTACGCCGCCCTCGGTGTTGCCGGAGTCCTTGTCGCTGCCGCCGCCGAGGGTGATGACGAGAGGGGCGATCTGCTTGCGGTAGAGCTCGACGGCGTGATCGAGGCGGGCGTGCAGGGTGGGTGATGGATGGCCGGCGTACTCGGCCGCGCCGAATACCGCGATGGCGTCAGCGGGCTGGGCTTCGTCGTGGCTGGCGACGGAATCGATCTGCCGATAGAGCCAGATGCACCAGGCGGTGGCCGCAATAAGCACCAGAGCGACGAACTGGCGCAGGAGGATGCCCTGTGTCGTGGTGCCGCGGCGATAGAGATTGGGCGGGGGGGTGATCATTTTCTGTAACTTCGGCCGAAGGGGTCAGTGTATGAGGAAGTTACAGACATGCAAAGGAAAAAGCGAAATAATGGGCCTATCCATTGCGCCGTCCGAGATGACAACTTCATATCGGCCGATGAGACTGCGCTGCTCACGCCCAGGTGACGCGTTCCGATGGCGTTTGAAGACCGATCGCCCTCAATGCTGGAGGGTGAGGGCAATTTCGTGGGTGGGGATCGCACCTTCGCGGAGAATCATCCAGGAGTTGCCTCCGCCGGAGAGATCGACAATGGTGGTGGCAGTGGTGCGGGCGGTGGGGCCACCGTCGATGATGAGGGGGATCTTGTCGCCGAGTTGCTCGCGAACACCGTCGGCGTAGGCGCACTCGGGCTGACCGAAGAGGTTGGCCGAGGTAGCGGTGATGGGAAGGCCGAGGCGTGCGACGACGGCGCGGGGGATGGCTGCCTCGGGCACACGGAGAGCAAGGTTGCCGGTGTTGGCGGTGACTCGCAAAGGCAGCTTGGAGCCGGCCTTAACGATGATGGTGAGGGGGCCGGGCCAGAAGCGCTCGGCTAGCCGGTCGAAGGCGGAGTCGATCTGGCGGGCCAGTTCGTAGGCCTGGGCAACCTCTGCGATAAGCAAGGAGAGAGGCTTGTGGCGGGCGCGGGTTTTGATTTCGTAGATTCGGTCGACGGCGCGGAGATTGACGGGGTCGACGGCAAGGCCATAGAAGGTGTCGGTGGGAAGCGCCACGACGTTGCCGCTGTTCAGGCTGGCGACAACGAGGTCGATGAGCTCCGGCTCAGGCTCGTCGGGGTGAATGCGGAGTGTTTCAGCCGTCAAAATCTGGCTCCTGTGCCTGTGCGAGATAAGGCAGGCGGAATGACCTGTGTGCAATGACCCGCAATGTCGCACGATAGCATACCGCCGCCGAGGCCTCAATGGAGCGACGATGGAGAGGTCTCCTAGAAACCTGTTCAATGCAAAGGCCACGACGGGTTTACGCGTGAATTGGGGAGAGATAAAGCGCGATACAAGGGTCTCTTCACTGCGGCGGCAAAGTGCGCAGCCTTCGGTCGAAATGACGTTTTCTTTATGGTGAGGCGGACGGCGAGGCTTTTCAGCCGCATGAAAATACGGCTACAACTCAGTCGTATCTTCGCGCTTGGCCTTCAGATTGGTATTCTAGAAGAGATCATGCCAACCAAAAAAGAACTCCTCAACCGCCCCATTCAGCACCTGGACATCAAGCAGCATAACGTCGTCGCACTGGTGGACGCGATGCACGACATGGCGTATTCCGCGCGCGACACAGCCCGAGCCGCAAGCATCTACGACATGATGCTTCGGGACACGGAGTGCGGCGTCATTCTTTGCCTGGCTGGATCGCTGATTTCAGCAGGACTGCAAAAGCTTTTTGTGGACCTGATTCGAAACAACATGGTCGACGCGATCGTCTCGACGGGCGCGAATATTGTGGACCAGGACTTCTTCGAGGCGCTGGGTTTCAACCACTACATCGCAGGGGACGAGTTCAAATACGGCGCCCAGGACGCGACGCTGCGCGAGTTGATGATCGACCGCATCTATGACACGTTCATCGATGAAGAAGAGCTTCGCATCTGCGACGAGACGACCCACCAGATCACGAATTCACTGGAGCCTCGCCCGTACAGCTCGCGCGAGTTCATCCGGGAGATGGGCGCATACCTGAGCGAACATGGCAACGCTCCGCGGTCCGGCGGCCGCGATTCGATCGTCCTGGCCGCATATGAGAAGAACGTCCCGATCTTCTGTCCTGCCTTCTCGGACTGCTCTGCTGGCTTCGGCCTGGTGGCGCACCAGCATGCCCGGCGAGGTAAGGCGATGGTCTCGATCGATTCGGCGAAGGATTTTTACGAGATCACCCAGTTGAAGATCGCGAACCCGACGACCGGCCTGCTGATGATTGGCGGAGGCGTGCCGAAGAACTTTGCGCAGGACATCGTCGTGGCCGCTGACATCCTTGGTGTCGAGGCTTCGATGCACAAGTATGCAATTCAGATCACGGTGGCGGATGCACGAGACGGCGCCCTGTCGGGGTCGACCCTGAAGGAAGCGAGCAGTTGGGGCAAGGTCGACTTGACGTTCGAGCAGATGGTCTTTTCCGAGGCGACGCTGGCATTGCCGCTGATCGCGGGTTACGCCTTCCATAAAAATGCGCAGGTGAGCCGAAAAGGTAAACACTGGGCCAATATCCTCGATCAGGTTTCCGTCACCGCGTAACTGGTGCACAGGTTACTTAAAAATCGGCACCTCTGCGCACCGAAGCACTGTTGCTTTTGAATGATGCGGTGGCTCGATAGCCTCGGAACGTTTGCACCTGCTTTCCTAAGGAAATGCACCACCTCCGTGTTATTGCGTGTGCGACTTCTGGTCTCTTATTCTCAGTTTGGAATCAATGAGTTCTGAGATAACGAAATGACTTGATTCCGACGCTTTAAGTGGCTATACGGGGTCGGCCCAATGCGTAATATCCCTGCGCCAGCTCGTCGACCTTTCCCAAATTGGGACGAGGTTGAGCTTCCAATGTCACGATTTCATTTTGCCGATGACTGTTGAGGTTACTATTACGCTATAGAAAGTTACCAAAGGTCCCGGATTAACGTATGCATATCTTTTCGATACTTGGTTATCTTTCTCTGCTTACCACCTGTGCCGTTCTACTGGTGGCTTTTTTGCGCGCGCAACGGATAACGCGGGATCTAGCAGAGCAACTCACGCAGGCTCGTGAACAGCAGCAACAGCATCGCCTTCAACTGAGTCAGCGCTCCGAACTGGACATGTTGAAGGATGAGTTCATCTCGACCGTTTCTCACGAACTCCGCACACCTCTGACAAGCATTCGAGGCGCTCTCGGCCTGCTCTCCTCGGGCATCATCGGCGATGTGGACGCCAAGGCGCTGAACCTACTTCGAATTGCGGTGACCAACACCGACCGGCTGATTCGCCTGATTAATGACATTCTGGACCTGGAGCGCATGCAATCGGGCCGTGCTCCCCTTCAGATTCGCCGCTGCTCGTTGCGTGATCTGGCGCAGCAGGCGATCGATACGATGACCGCGATGGCGGACGCGAACACAGTTCACCTGGCGCTCGAACCCTACACGATTGCGCAGGCGGCTTCGCCTGAGGCCCTGTTCTTCGATGGCGATGCGGACCGCATCTTGCAGGTGCTCACGAACCTGCTTTCGAATGCGATCAAGTTTTCGCCTCCGGCGTCGACGGTGAGGATCCATACGGAGGCTACCGCGGATTCCATTCTGCTCAAGGTGGTGGATGAAGGGCGTGGCATTCCCTTGGACCAGCTCGATTCTATATTTGATCGATTTCAGCAGATTGAGCCCTCTGACGCACGGCAGAAGGGCGGCACGGGATTGGGGCTGGCGATCTGTCGCAGCATTGTGCAGCAGCACAGCGGGTCGATATGGGCGCAGCGGAATCTTGGGCCTGGAACCACACTGTATGTGATGCTTCCACGCACAACGCGTGCGACCGACATCGTGGCCGGCGCCACCCCTCCTCCGCGTGGTGAAGGTTCTATCCTGGTGTGCGATGACGATGCCGGCATCCGCACCGTGGTCTCGGAGCATCTGCAGCGGCAGGGATACACGGTGATCGAGGCGGTCTCGGGCGAACAGGCGCTTGTGCTTGCAGCGGAAAATCAGGTGGAAGCGATTCTGCTCGATCTGTACATGCCTGGACTAAGCGGTTGGGAGACTCTGCAGCGGCTTCGAAACAATCCGATGACGGCAAACATTCCGGTTGTAATCCTGAGTGTTCTCTCCTCTACGCTGCGTCCGCAACTGACGGGCGATGCGCAGGGCTGGGTTCAGAAGCCGTTCAACGAGAACCTTTTGTTTGCCGAACTTGGGCGCGTGCTCCACCACGGCGATGGGCCGGCTTACGTCCTGCTGGTTGAAGACGACGAGGATCTTGCGAGCGTACTGATTGCCAGCTTTCAGGACGCGGCGGTGCATATCGACAGGGCAGCAACCCGGCAGCAGGCCATACGGCAGTGCATCACGCGGCCGCCGGACCTGCTGATTCTCGATCTGACGCTGCCGGATGGCGATGGCTTTTCTCTGGTTGACTGGCTCCGTCAGCAGCCCGCCCTGCGCACGTTGCCTCTGGTGGTCTACTCGGGCCGCGAGATTTCCGAGAACGAGATGGCGAAGCTTCGGCTCGGCCCGACCGAATTCCTTACCAAGGCGAAGGTACAGCCGCAGGAGGTCGAGGAACTCGTGCTTTCGATGGTGCAGCGCCTTCGCAGCAAGTTCTCCGATCTGGCGGAGTCGGTTCCGACCGCCTGATTCGCGAGGCACCCCCCAGATCAAATGATATTCTTGAAGCTATGAAGTTCGGCGTTCTGGTCTTTCCAGGGTCCAACTGCGACCATGACACGCATCACGTAATCGAAGCGCTGGCGCATCAGCCGGTAACGTATCTGTGGCATGCCTCCGAGGACCTTCAGGGCTGCGACGCGATCCTTGTGCCCGGCGGGTTTGCCTATGGCGACTATCTGCGGACCGGGGCGATTGCGCGGTTCGCTCCGGTAATGCAGTCGGTGATGCAGTTTGCGAAGAGCGGCGGACTGGTACTGGGCATCTGTAATGGGTTCCAGATTCTGTGCGAGGCCGGATTGCTGCCGGGTGCATTAATGCGCAATGCCAGCCAGCATTACATCTGCAAACAGACATATCTTCGTACCGAAACAGCGGATTCCCCGTTTACACATGGTTTGAGCCGCGGGCAGGTGTTGCAGATGCCGATCGGGCATATGGAAGGCAACTACTTCTGCGATGCGGGGACGCTTGAAAAGCTGAAGGCGGAGGACCGCGTCGTTTTCCGGTATGCTGCGGCTAATGGAGCGGTGACGCCTGGAGCGAATCCGAATGGCTCGCTGGAGAACATTGCGGGGGTTCTGAACGAGGGCCGCAATGTGCTGGGGATGATGCCGCATCCGGACCGTTCGAGCGAGACTCTGCTGGGTTCGGCGGATGGGCTGCTGTTGTTTCAGTCGATGGCGGAGTCGCTGGCTGCGGCTCGATAACAGCGCTGCGTTTCGGTGGCATTGCGGTGGTAACCTAGCTGTGAATGATTGATATTCACCACCACCTGCTGTGGGCTCTCGACGATGGCGCCTCAAGCGTGGAAACCTCCATTCAGATGGCGAAGGTTGCCGCCGCGGATGGAATTACGCATGTTGTCTGCACACCCCATGCGAACAGTCAGTATGCGTACGAGCCGCGAGTCATCCGGGAACGAATCGAAGAACTGCAAAAGCTACTGGATCGCGAGGCTATCTCGCTGAAGCTGGGCCGAGGCTGCGACTTCCATATGTCGTACGAGAATATCCAGGACTCGAAGCTGGATCCGACGCGCTTCAGCATCAACGGGCATGGATATTTGCTGGTTGAGATTCCCGATTATGGTGTGCCGCGCGGGCTGACCGATATCTTCTACCAGCTGCAGCTTGCCGGTCTGACCCCGATTTTGACCCATCCGGAGCGCAACCCTACGCTCCAATCCGATCAGGGGCGCATGGTTGAGTGGTTGCAGCGCGGCGTGCTGGTGCAGGTGACCGCCGGGTCGGTGGTGGGCCGCATGGGTAAACAGGCAGAGCGGATGGCGCATGAGCTGCTTGCGAATCGGTGGGTCCATTTCCTGGCGACGGACGCACACAATACGACGACACGGCCGCCAAAGATGCGCGAAGCCTTCGATATGGTCGCAAGAAATTATGGGCTGGAGTACGCACACCTTCTGTGCGTTTCGAACCCGCTGGCTGCGTTTCTTGGAAACCCATTGAACCCGCAACCTGAGCCGCGGAACCTGTATGAGGATCTTAAGCCGAAGAGCTGGTGGCAAAGGCTGACGGGCCGGTAGGCTGAGTTGCTACAGGCCGAGGCCGCCGTCGACCGCGAGCAATTGGCCGGTGATGAAGTGCGGGGCGGTGGCGAAGAAGACGGCCGCTGCCGCCACGTCGGCGGCCGTGCCGTTGCGCTGCATGGGGGTTTTGCGGGCGAAGTGCTCGTAGGCTTCGTCCACCTCATGGCTTTGGACGATCATGCCGGGGGCGATGCAGTTTACGCTGATCTCGGGCGCCCAGGCCTTAGCCATGGTCTGGGAGAGCATGTGCAAGGCGGCCTTGGAGGTGCAGTAGTGGGCGTGGGTAGCCCAGGGGTGCAGGCCGCCGAGCGAGCCGATATTGATGATGCGGCCCCTTGCGGCACGCAGGTGAGGATAGGCGGCTTTGCCCATCAGGAAGGGTGCGCGGGTGTTGGTGGTGAACATTGCGTCCCACTGCTGGACTGAGATATTTTCGAGGGCTTCGGACTGGAAGATGCCGGCGTTGTTGACCAGCAGATCGATCTGTCCGAACTCCTCGGCAACGACGGCGACGGTCTGCTCGATACTTTCGGGATCTCGCAGGTCGCAGCGGACGGCGAAGGCGTCTACGTCAAGTGCCGCCAGGGAACGGATGGTTTCTTCCGACTCGGACTGGGAGGCGAGATAGGTGATTGCTACGTTGGCTCCGTTCGCGGCCAGTTCGAGCGCGATGGCTCGGCCGATGCGCTTCGCCGCTCCAGTCACGAGCGCAGTCTTCCCTGTCAGCAAACTGGTCATGAGTGTCAGTATGAGGCTTATTACAGCTTGGGTGTAGCGGGTGGGGGCGGCGTGGGCCTGATCGGCTCCTGCACCCCGGGCTTTCGAACCGCAGCCTTGCCTTGGTTGTCCTGGTATGCGGAGATCTGCTCCTGCGGTGTAATCATGGCCACGGAGATCTCCTTGCTGGATCCGGTAACGTCGTACTCCTGCGCGAAGGTGGCGAAACCGGTGGCGATGACCTGAACCCGCACGGTGCTGCCGGTGGGGATGACGTCGATAATCGCCTTGCCTTCGGGATCGGTCTTGACCTCGAGATTGCCTTCTTCCTTGCCGTCAAGGGTTGAGTCGAAGACCACAGCGGCGTTCATGATGGGCTTGCCGTTAAATTTCTTCAATACAACCACTTCAATGTGCGAGGTGGGCAGCGGTGCCTTATATTTGCGCCCCCGATACGGCGTCGAATTACTTTGGGCAAACGCCGGCCAGAGAGGAACCAGGGTGAGACATAAGGCGAGAGCGAATTGGGACCGGACGGAGCGCCATAACTGCATGGCCCTATTCTACGACGTTCAGACAACCGATGTAAGCGTTGCGACAACCTGCGGCGTATACGAGGGTTGCGCGACTTTCACTCACATTTAACGAGGCTGGGTTGACACAAGGACTCTGGCCGACTATCGTTAGCAATCGGAAGGCATGAGTGCTAATAAGGGGTGAGCTTCGAGTTCTCTCTAACAATGACTTAGTCTTTTCAATAGTTTGTGGGTATTGCGGTCGATGCCGCAGCTTCCCCACTGGAGTCGCGGACGGTCTTCGGTCTTCCGTTCGCCAAAACAATCGCACGATAAAAAACCGCAACAAGGAGATGTAAAGCAATGGCGACAACATCGTTTACACCGCTGCACGACCGGATTCTGGTTCGGCGCATTGAAGAGGGCGAGAGCATCCGTGGCGGCATTATCATTCCGGATTCCGCAAAAGAGAAGCCGCAGCAGGGCGAGGTGATCTCGGTCGGTAAGGGCAAGTCGAACGACGAGGGCAAGGTGTTTCCGCTCGACGTGAAGGCCGGCGACAGCATTCTGTTCGGCAAGTACTCGGGCACAGAGATCAAGATCGACGGCGAAGAGCTGCTGATCATGCGCGAAGAAGAAGTTCTCGGCATCCTCAAGAAGTGAACTTCACGTTCGGCGAAGAGCGCCTTCGGCGCAAAAACGTTTAGAACACCTGATATTCAAACCGGCATACCACCGGTAGGAGACACACAATGGCAAAACAGATTCTGCATGGAGAAGATTCACGTCAGGCTATTCTGCGTGGCGTCAACATTCTGGCCGACGCGGTAAAGGTTACGCTTGGTCCCAAGGGACGCAACGTCGTCATCGAGAAGAAGTTCGGTTCGCCGACGATCACCAAGGACGGCGTGACCGTTGCCAAGGAGATCGAGCTCAGCAATGCGCTGGAGAACATGGGCGCGCAGATGGTCCGCGAGGTTGCATCGAAGACCTCGGACGTGGCCGGCGACGGAACCACGACGGCTACCGTTCTGGCCCAGGCGATCTATCGCGAGGGTGTGAAGACGGTTGCGGCTGGTGCGAACCCGATGGCGCTGAAGCGCGGGATCGATAAGGCTGTCGAGGCGATCATCGGCAAGCGCGATGAGAATGGTATTCCGGTGGGTGGTGCGTTGAGCAAGCTGTCGAAGCCGGTTTCGGGCGACATGATTGCCCAAGTCGGAACGATTTCGGCCAACTCGGACGAGCAGATTGGCGTGATCATTGCCGAAGCGATGAAGAAGGTCGGCAAGGACGGCGTCATTACTGTGGAAGAGTCTCGCACGATGGAGACGCAGCTCGATGTGGTCGAGGGCATGCAGTTCGATCGCGGTTACCTCTCGCCTTACTTCGTGACGGATGCGGAACGTATGGAAGTCGCGCTTGAGAACCCTTACATCCTGATCTACGAGAAGAAAATCTCGTCGATGAAGGACCTGCTTCCCCTGCTCGAACAGATTGCCCGCACGGCCAAGCCGCTCGTCATCATTGCTGAAGATGTCGATGGCGAGGCGCTCGCGACGCTGGTGGTCAACAAGCTGCGCGGCACATTGAATGTGGCCGCGGTGAAGGCGCCTGGCTTCGGCGACCGTCGCAAGGCGATGCTCGAGGACATTGCAACCCTGACGGGCGGTAAGGCGATCACGGAAGACCTCGGCATCAAGCTCGAGGGCGTCAAGATCGAGGATCTCGGCACGGCCAAGCGCGTGACGATCGACAAGGACAACACGACCATCGTGGATGGCGGCGGCGAGGATGGGAAGATCGAAGGCCGGGTGAAGGAGATTCGCGCCCAGGTCGAGAAAACCACCTCGGACTACGACCGTGAGAAGCTGCAGGAGCGCTTGGCCAAGCTGGTTGGCGGCGTTGCAGTCATCAAGGTAGGCGCGGCAACCGAGACCGAGATGAAGGAAAAGAAGGCTCGCGTCGAAGATGCCATGCATGCGACCCGTGCGGCTGTTGAGGAAGGCATCGTCCCGGGCGGCGGCGTCGCTCTGGTTCGCTGCACCTCGGCTGTCGAAGAAGTGATCAAGAGCCTCGAAGGCGATGAGAAGATCGGTGCTTCGATCATCCGTCGTGCAATTGAAGAGCCTTTGCGGATGATCGTTTCGAACGCCGGCGAAGAGGGTGCGGTTGTCATCGGCAAGATCCACGAATCGAAGGACAACAACTACGGCTACAACGCCGGAACGAATGCCTACGAGGACCTGGTGAAGGCCGGCGTCATCGATCCTACGAAGGTGACGCGGACTGCACTGCAGAATGCGGCTTCGATCGCTGGATTGATGCTGACCACCGAAGCGATGATCTCCGAGATTCCCGAGAAGAAGGAAGCGGGCGGCGGCGGACATCAGCACGGCGGCGGTATGGACGGAATGTACTAAAGAGCGGTGAGTTTTCAGTAAGGACGGCGAGGCCCCTCGGATTTTCGGGGGGCTTGCTGTTTGCGGATGGAGTTTGGTTAGCGGCGGTGGAGGCTTTTCAGGAGGCCGTGTAGCATTTTTCGGTCTCTATGGTTTGGGTCGAGAGGGTTTGGTAGGACTCTGGTGCAATTTAGTTGAGTCGCAGGCCAGTTGGAGAAGGTATTCGGCCTCGGAGGCTGAGCCTTTGGCTATGTTGAGGAAACGGCAGAGCTCGTATTATGGTGAAGCCTAAAGCTCCAGCCGCGAGTCATCGATGGCCAGACGCACGTTCCCGTCCGACTTTGTCAGCCGCCGCACCGCTTCCATCTTGTCCACATCGGCCTTGAGCATGACCACGGCGATTGGGATCGACTTCCCCGCCGATTTGATGGTCCGGATCGCGGTGTCGCGGTCGATCCCGCAGACCTTCATCAGAACCCGGATGCCACGCTCGACCAGCTTCGCGTTCTTCATGTGAACGTTGACCATCAGGTTGTCGTAGACGTAGCCGAGCCTGGTCATCGCGCCCGTGGTGATCATGTTCAGAATCATCTTCTGGGCCGAGGCGGATTTCATGCGCGTGGACCCGGAGATAACCTCAGGGCCTACCTCGGTGATGACGGTTGTATCCGCCACATCCGACAGTGGTGTGTTCAGGTTGCAGGTAATAGCAGCCGTTTTGGCTCCGCGCGCGCGTGCGTACTCTACAGCGCCGACCACATACGGGGTGCGTCCGCTGGCTGAGACGCCGATGACAATATCCTTGCGGGTAGGCCGGCGGCGGGCGATGTCGCGCTGGCCAATCTCCGGCGAATCCTCGTTTACGTCCGAGGCGGATGCAAGCGCCTTGGGGCCGCCAGCCATAATGTACTGGACTTGCGACGGCGCGGTGGAGTAAGTTGGTGGGCACTCCGAAGCATCGAGGGAGGCGATGCGACCGCTCGAACCGGCCCCGACGTAGATCAGCCGGCCTCCGTCGCGTAGAGAACGGGCAACCGTGTCGATCACGACTGCGATCTCGGGGAGCGCCTTCTTTACTGCGGCCGCCACCTTGGCGTCCTCGTGATTGATAATTCGCGCAATCTCAAGAGCGGACTTCGTGTCCAGCCCTTCGGACGCGATGTTGGCGGTCTCTGTGGTAAGTCCGGTAAGGTCGGCTGGGCCGCGGTTATAGTCTCTCGGTGTGGGGGCCTGCTCAAGCATGGTAAGGGTAGCCATAAAAACCTGTTGATTTGATTCTAGTCCTAAGCTTCCTGAATGCGAAGCGAAAGGTTGACTGCGACGTGAGACGTTCCCGCGATCTGACGGGACATCTGCGTACACCGTGCAGCTCTTCGTGTGCCGACCTCCACTGAACACGTTAAACGCGCTCGCCGCAACGTATCGAATCGAGATTGGACAAGGGTGTCAGGCTGTATGATGCAGAAAATTCCAACAGGTTTGGTCGCACGGCAGTTGCTGCTTCCCCATGTATCTGAAAAAATCAAGACTGATCGCGCGGGACCACCAGCCAGCATGGGACTGGACCGAACCCGATGTCCGAGATACGTATGCTTGTCCAGCCACGTCTAAAGAAATCAGAGGCCAGTAAAGTGCATATGGAAGAAGACGAGACCGCAGACGGGCAGCAGCAAGTGCGGGAGCGGCTTCCCCCCGGATCACAACCAGGCAACAGCTCCATGCGAATGCGCTCGTGGCTAAGGGACCTCGTCATCTCGGTTGCGGTCTCGGCGTTTATCATCGTGTTCCTGTACCAGCCTGTGCGGGTGGAAGGCACCAGCATGTTGCCCATGCTGCAGGATCAGGACCGGCTCTTCATCAACAAGATGGCCTACCGGGTAGGAGAGATTCACCGGGGAGACGTGGTCGTCTTCCTCTATCCCCGCGACCGGCAGAAGAGCTACATCAAGCGTGTGATCGGTCTCCCGGGCGATGACCTCCGCATCGACCATGGAAAGGTCTATGTCAATGGAACCTCCCTCCATGAGTCCTATGTTCCGAAGCGGTTCGCCGACGACCGCTCCCAGCCCGAGATGACCGTACCCCAGCATGAGTACTTCGTCATGGGAGACCATCGCTCCATCTCCAGCGACAGCCGCGACTTCGGCGCGGTGAACCGTGACCTTATCTATGGCAAGGCAGCCTTCGTCTACTGGCCCATGGACCAGGCCGGCGTTGTCCACTAGCGACGCTCTCTGCTGTACCGGCTCCGCCTGTTCCTAGCGGGCATAGTAGCCAGTCCGGGCGCGAACCGATGCTCCAGGTCGCTTCGTCTCAATCACCACCTTCCTGTAGGCTCCGTCCCGCGTCGGGTTGGTGGACTGGTAAGCAACTTCATACAAGGACCGAAGTTCATTCGAAATCTCGTCGAAGGCGTGGTTTAGATCGGTAGCATGTGCGTCGAAGGATGCTCCTCCGGTCTGGCGTGTCAAATGGTCGAGCACCCGCACGCCGTAACGATCCCGCGCATTCATCGTACCTTGACGCATTTCGGTGTAGCGGATCGCGTAGACCAGCACGTCCGCATCCTGTGCGGCTTCGATCGTGTCCAGCAGGTCGTGTTCACTGGAGTTCTCTTCCCCGTCGCTGAAGAGCAGAATCACCTTGCGCCTGCGATGGACCTGCGCGAGCTTCTCCGCGATGGAGTAGAAGACGGCATCGTGGAGCGCCGTGCCCAGGTCGCGCTCTTCCTTCGGGCCCAGCTCCGGGAAGTCCCGACTTCCCTTGTCGAATCTGCGAATGTTGCCTGCAATCTCCGCCGGTGACGAACTGAAGTTGCTCACCAGCCGGAGATGATTCCCAAAGCAAACCGCGAATGCCTGATCGGCCGGAGCAAGCGCCTGCCGCAGGAAGGTCTCGATATCCTTCTCGTGTTCCCTGATGAACTTCGCCTGGCTTCCGCTGACGTCGATCACCAGACCGATGCTGAGCGGAAGCTCCGTATCGCGAGCGAAAAATCGGATCCTCTGGGGCACGCCATCTTCGCGGATGCTGAAGTCGTCCGCCGAGAGGCCCGGCACGGTGCGGCCGTTAGCGTCGTGGACGCTCAACGTGGTATCGACTAGGTGCGTCTCCACCTGAATGACGGGGACGTCCTGTGCGGCAAGCACTGCCGGAGACCAGACGGCCAGCACGAGGCATGCGGCAAGGAAGCGCGCTTTCCCCGATAACACCTGAACCATACTTCGCACAATGAAGTGATACGAACGGCAGGAGGCCACGGTTCCCCGCAAAACCCGGCTCGCATTTCGGGGCCGCTGCGAATGGGCCGCACGCTACCGGTGATGCATCTCGCATCGTCCTCTCTCTCGATGCAACCTGCAACTCAACCAAACCGGACGGCATCTCACCGGAAGGTATTCAGGGGGCACACGTGAACGTTCGTATGGGTCGTTGGTTATCGGGTCTCATCCTGTTGTTCCTGCTCTCCGCTGGTTTACCCACACTCGCGCGAGCCCAGAACGGTCGCCGGTATGACCGCCGGGATCATCACCGCCACTATCGCCACCACCGCCATCATCGCAGACCCTATCGCCGGTAGCGCCCTGGAAAGTTCACATACGTAAGGAAGCCCGCGCCGATCCCCGCGCTGACTTCCTCAGGGTGCAGTTCAGCTACCCCGCCGAGCCATCGATAATCAGGGCGAAGGACTGGGGATCGAGGCTGGCTCCTCCCACCAGCGCGCCGTCGATGTCGTCGAGACAGCAGAGGCTCGCGGCGTTATCCGGCTTTACCGAGCCGCCGTAGAGAATCCGTGTGGAGCTCGCCAGCGCAGGGCCTAAGGCCGAAGCAATCTGTCCACGAATCATCTTGTGAGCCTCCTCGGCGAGTTGCGGCGTGGCTGTCCGCCCGGTGCCAATCGCCCATACGGGCTCGTAGGCGAACACGAGAGAGCCCGCTTCTTCGGGAGCGATGCCGGTCAATGCTGCGGAGACCTGACGCTCCAGCACTGCGCCGGTCTGTCCGGATTCGCGCTCGGCGAGATGCTCACCGACACAGACAATCGGGATCAGACCATGGGCGAGCGCCGCCTTCAGCTTCAGGTTGACGGTCTCGTCGGTCTCGTTGAAGTATTGCCGGCGTTCGCTATGGCCGATCAGCACATGGCTGCAGCCCAGCGCGGTGAGCATGGTGGGCGAGGTCTCACCGGTATAGGCGCCGCAATCCAGCCAATGCATCGTCTGCGAACCGACCCGCACGTTCGTCGAGCGCGCAGCCTCGATCAGGGCAGGAAGTGAAGTCATCGAAGGACACACGACAATCTCGACCTGCTGCCGATGGGCGATCAAGGGAAGCAAAGTGGACAGGAAGGCGGTGGCCTCCGCGGGGTTCTTGTACATCTTCCAGTTGGCGGCGATCAGGGGTGTGCGCATGTATTAATCAGTATTCCATCTTGATTCCGAGTTGGGAAGGATGTTGCCCCCGAACTGCTGCTTCAGCCGCCCTTTACCTGTAGCGCTCGCGCAGGATCGCCATGTGATGGGCGAAATGGCCAGCCGTCATAAAGGCGAGGGCCCGCACTGTGACGGCATTGCCGCTGGCGATGCCGGACCGCATCCACGCCGAGGCAGGCAGATTGCCGAAAAACGAGAGCGTCGCAAACCGCACCCTTCGGATATCTTCAAGGTGGCTGGCGAGCGACGTTTTGTCAGCTTCGGCGTTTGCTGAGACAGTCTGTTGATCGAAGCTTGGCAACTCAGCGTCCAGTCCGCGAGCAAAACACAACGCCCGAAAACCGAAGATCCGTTCCGTGTCTGCCACATGATTCAGCACCTCGCGGACGCTCCATTTATCTGAAGCGTAACGTTGCAGCGAAGTTTCTTCGGAGAATTCCGAGAGCAAACCCTGGCCCTCTGAGAGCTGATCCTCCAGGATGCGCAGAATGTCGTCACCATCCACCTGGTCGATGTAGGTGAAGTAGAACGCCGCCGCCTCGGACCGCTGTGGCCGGCCCGAAGCGGGGCTGGGGAATGCGCTTTGCATCTGATCCTCCGTCATTTGTCCATCAAAGCAGCCACGCCTGGAAGCGTCCTGCCTTCAAGGAACTCCAGACTCGCCCCACCGCCAGTCGAAATATGGGTGATCTTGTCCGCGACTCCGGATTGCTGCACCGCCGCCACCGAGTCACCGCCTCCGATGATTGTGGTAGCGTCCCGGTTGCGCGCGACCGCGTGAGCGATGGCATTGGTCCCCTTGGCGAACGCAGGCATCTCGAAGACGCCCATGGGGCCGTTCCACAAGATCGTGCTCGCGTCGGCGATCTCACGCTCGAACAGCGCAATCGACTCCGGCCCGATGTCGAGTGCCATCATTTCGGCAGGGAATGCCTCCGCACCGGAGACGATCTGCGTGCGGGCATCCGCAGCGAACCTGTCCGCGAGCACATGGTCCACCGGCAGCAGGAACCGGACCTCCTTCTCCTTCGCCTTCGAAAGTGCCGCCTTTGCCATATCGATCTTATCCATCTCGACCAGCGACTTACCCGTAGACTGGCCCTGCGCATTCAGGAAGGTGTACGCCATGCCGCCGCCAATGATGATCACGTCGGCCTTGTCCAGCAGGTTGTCGATCACCTGGATCTTATCCGAAACCTTCGCTCCGCCAATGATTGCGACGAACGGCTTGTCGGGCTCGGTCAGCGCCTTGCCCATATAGGTCAGCTCCTTCTCCATCAGAAGGCCGGCTGCCGACTGTTTTACGAAATGGGTAATGCCTTCAGTCGAAGCATGAGCGCGATGTGCGCTCCCAAACGCGTCATTGACGTAGATATCGCAAAGGCTCGCAAGTTTTTTCGCGAATCCCGGCTCATTCGCCTCCTCTTCAGGGTGGAACCGCAGGTTTTCAAGCAGCAAAGGCTGACCCGACTCGAGGTTCGCAGCCATCTCGCTTGCGATCTCACCCACGCAATCGGGCGAGAAGGCCACGTTTTCATCGTCGCCTAGCAGGTGATCGAGCAGGGTGCGCAGGTGGTCGACAAGCGGGCGAAGGCTCATCGATTCGACAGGCTTGCCCTTCGGACGTCCGAGGTGCGAACACAGGATCACCTTCGCCTTGTGGCGCAGCGCATATTCAATGGTCGGAAGCGTCTCGCGAATGCGGGTGTCGTCGGTGATGATGCCGTCCTTCAGCGGCACGTTGAAGTCCACGCGGATCAGTACGCGTTTGTTGGCAAGGTCGAGATCGCGGATAGACAGCTTCGGCATGAGGATTCCTTCTGGCTTGCTTGGAGACTACACAATGTCAGGAAAACGATTGTTCCATGTGCAGATTGGATCGCGCAACATCATCGTTCCGGGATGCAGGCGTCCGCTTCCATCTCGATCCGCCACGCGGGATTCAGCAGTGCCGCGACCACCACCATCGTTGCTGCCGGCCGGATGAGCGAAAAGAACTTCCCGTGGATGCGCCCCACCGCCTCCCAGTCCTCCACATGCGTCAGGTACATGCGTGTGCGGTAGACGTGTTCGATCGAGCTTCCGGCGTGTTTCAACGCCGCCGCGATCAGCGTTAGGCATTGATCTGCCTGCGCGGAGACATCGTCCCCCTCCGCGCCCACTGGACCGGTTCCCGAGACATGGACGTGATTACCGACCCGCACAGCGCGCGAAAAACCTATCACCGGCTCAAAAGGAGAGGTGCCTGCAATGTTCTCGCGTGTCATCGCACAACCTGCAATTTCGTGAGTTCCTCATTAAGCTCGGCCTCGACTTCCTGCTCGGTCTTGCGTGCCTTTGGATCGTTCGCCCAAATCTGCTTCCGGGAGAGGCCGTCCACCACCTGGACCAGATTCTCTATCCCGCCATCCTTGTCCGCCGGAAAACTCTGTTTCATCACGAACACACAGGTATCCAACGTCGGCGAATAGTAGGTCTCGTCGAGGAATGGCCCATCGGTCTGATTTTCCCAAGTGCCGGCCTCCGCAAACTGCGCGCACCGCAACCGTCGATCGAAACTGCTGTTCGCATTTCTGTCGCGGTCGTGCGATCTCTCGCAACCTGCAAGAAGAGTGATGACAAGAAACCCAGGGAAGAGGCGTATACGCATGAACGATCTCCTTCGCAGTGAGATGCCGATTTTGAAAGGATACAAACGACCGCGGATTGGAGCCCGTGACCAGCAGCACTCTTCCGGCAGGTACACACGTTGAAATGCTGGACAGAAGCGGATTGCGGGAGGTGACAGACTTCTGGTTTAGGGGAAGGCCACCCAGCGAATCGTCGTTTAGCCCTCCCTTATTGGGGGTGGCTTGATTGGTCCTGGATTGGCGGTCTCCGACTCGCGGATGGCTTCGACATCAGCCAGATCGCGGTGCCCCCCAAGCGCGAGCTTGTTCTTGATCAGGTCAGCGACAGAAATGTATCGAACCGGGATATTGCCGTCGATCAACCCATCTTCCCCCACCTCCCAGGCGGATCGGAAATCGACCCCAGTCAATTCCTGAAGTATGTCGATGCGGCTTGGAGGTTGCCCTATTTGATAGCCCCATGCCGGGTCCTGAAAATCCTTCGGAGTCATTCCAGCCAGCGGTGCGCAGAAGGCAGCCAGAGCGGCGTAGAGGATCGCCGTGTTCTCATCACTTGTATCGATGAAAAGGTTCAGATCTTTTGTAACGCGTGGTTCGGTGAAATAGGAGACGGCATAGCCCCCAACGACCAGATATCTAACGCCTCTCTCGTTGAACTCGCGCAAAAGATCGCGTTGATCCTTCTCCATTCGAGACGATTCCCTTCTGAGCGTAGACATCGACGCTGTGCCGGTAGGTCGCCTCGAAGCGCTCGGAAGAGGGACGACTGCGCCAGTAGCGGTACGTCTCGGCCCGTTGCTCGGCTAAATCGGTAACCTTGCGGACCGTCTTCTCCATCTAACTGACTCCGATACCCTTCTATTCAAACGTGTCACAGCGGAAATAATTGTGGCTGTCTTTACAATTATCTCCGCCATGCTTTGCTTGTCCGAGTGCTCCACTGCTACAAACCCTTCGCCACCAGAAACCCGATCAGGTCCTTCACGCGGTTCGAGTAGCCCCACTCATTGTCGTACCAACTGATCACCTTGCCCGTGTTACCCCCAACGACCTTAGTCAGCTTCGAATCGAAGATGCTCGAAAGCGGGTTGCCCTTGAAGTCAGACGACACCAGCTCCTCATCCGTGTAGCCCAGAATGCCCTTCAGCGACCCCTCCGAAGCTTTCTTAATCGCCTCGTTGATGCTCGCCTCCGTAATCGGCTTCTCGGACACAAACGTCAGGTCGACAACCGACACGTTCGGCGTCGGGACCCGAATGGCAAAGCCGTCCAGCTTGCCCGCCATCTCCGGCACAACCAGCTTCAGCGCCTTCGCGGCTCCGGTGCTCGAAGGAATCATCGATAGCGCTGCCGCGCGGGCCCGGCGCAGGTCTTTGTGCGGCGTATCCAGAATCACCTGGTCGTTGGTATAGCTGTGGATCGTCGTCATAATGCCCGACGCAATGCCAAATGTGTCATTCAGTACCTTGACGACAGGCGCGAGGCAGTTCGTGGTGCAGCTCGCATTCGAAATCACATTGTGTTTTGCGGCATCGTACTTGTCGTCATTTACTCCGAGCACAATGGTCAGGTCCTCGTTGGTCGCGGGAGCCGAGATAATCACCTTCTTCACCGTCGAGCCGAGGTGGGCTTTGGCTTTCTCCGCGTCCGTGAAGAAGCCTGTGGATTCAACGACGATCTGCGCGCCGACCGCGGCCCAATCCAGCTTAGCCGGATCGCGCTCGGCGAACACCTTGACCTGTTTGCCATCCACGGCGATAAAGTCCGCGCCATGCGTAATCTCGTTCTTCAGATTCCCCAGAATCGAATCGTACTTCAGAAGATGCGCCAGAGTAGCGGGGGTGGTCAGGTCGTTTACGGCGACGAATTCTATGTCCGGATTGCCGATCGCGCTACGGAATACGTTGCGTCCAATGCGGCCGAAGCCGTTGATCCCTACCTTCACTGCTGCCATGTTTTTCGCCTGCTCCTGTCGTGTTGCTGCCGTGGTGAAACGCGTTGGACTGGCAGCAGCCTGAATCTATGCGGCTGCGACCTGCTCAAGCGGGATGCTATCACCGGCTCGGAGGCGGCGCAAATAAGAGCGCCCTTCGATCCGGTCCGTCTTCCTTCCTGCTCGAGGTATCGCCAGAGGTGCCGGGGATTGCGGGCGACTTCCGGGCTGTGTTACAAGCGTGTTATGCGCGAGTTGCGCGAATGGATAAGCGAAAAAATGAGACGACGCCCTAGACGTGGACCGAACGATTCGGAGTCCACCGGCAAGAGTGGGCAGGAACTGCCCTCCAACCAGCCTGCACCGCTCCGGCCCACCTACCCGGAGGCCGCCCCGGCTCGTGACCTCCAGCCGCCTCACGAGAGCCACGTTCACTCCGTCTCTGAATCCGCCAAAGCTCCGCACGGGCAGGACACGGCGCCCCTTCCCCAGCCTCCGGCCGCCCCGCGACCCGAATCGCCATCCAGACCCCCGGCGGAGCCCAGAATGGTCATCGAGACGCAACCGGAATCGCTCGGCACGCCCCCCGCTGAGCAGACCGCGCTGAAGTCTCCCAAGGGCTATGTCGTGCTCACGATCGGCCTGCCTGGCTCCGGCAAGACGACCTGGTACAAGCGTCGCGGCGTCACTCCTCTTTCAAGCGATCTTCTTCGCACCCTGCTGTTCGACGACATCACCGAACAACGTTATCAGGGCCTCGTCTTTTCCACCCTGCGGAGCCTCCTGCGCGCACGACTTATCGCCAAGATGCCCTGGAACTACGTCGACGCGACCAACCTGTCGCCCCACGAGCGCCGCCAGTGGATCAAGATGGCGAAGAGCTTCGGCTACGAGGTGCAGGCCGTCTTCTTCGACGTACCGTTGGCCGTTTGCCTGGAGCGGAACGCCAAACGCGACCGTCAGGTCACCGATGAGGTGATGCACAAGATGGCGGAGCGCCTCAAGCCCCCGACCTTCAAGGAAGGCTTCGAAAAGATCACCGTCGTTCGCGTCAAGGGACATCCCGGAGCTGGTGGAGAGCCAATCACCGAGCCTGCCTCCGATTCCGATTCCGAAGCATAGCTCCGCCGGCCAATCGCTCGGTGGAGGATCAGGACCACTCAGGCAGGTAACGTGCCCCAAACAGGCGTCGAGTTCGCGAAGGTGAGCTACACGCTGCCTGTGGGCAAGGCCCTGCAGACGCCGCGCATCCTCCTGCACGACATCTCCCTGCCGCTCGAGGCAGGGACGACCACCGCCCTGCTGGGCCGCAGCGGCTCCGGCAAGACCACCCTGCTCCGCACCGTCAACGGCCTGGTCAAGCCCACCTCAGGGTCTGTGCTCGTCCAGGGCAAGGCCACGGAAGCCTATGACACCATTGCCCTGCGCCGCGGAGTAGGCTATGTCATCCAGGAGACGGGCCTCTTTCCCCACATGACCGTCGAGCGTAACGCCGGCATGGCCCTCGAACTCGCCGGCCGCAACAAACAGGAGATTGCCACCCGGGTCGACGAGGTGCTGCATCTAGCCGGGCTCGACCCCGCCGAGTTCCGCGGCCGCTTGCCGTGGCAGCTCTCCGGCGGACAAAGGCAGCGCGTCGGCCTCGCCCGCGCCCTGGCCTTGGACCCCCTGGTGCTGCTGATGGATGAGCCTTTCGGAGCCCTCGATCCGCTGACCCGCGCCGAGATGCAGACAATGCTGCGCGACCTGCTCACGCGCGTAGGCAAGACCGTGCTCCTGGTTACCCACGACCTCGACGAGGCGCTCTATCTGGCCAATCGCGTCATCTTTCTCGCGGAGGGCCGAGTTGTCGCCGACCTCCCCGCCAGCGAAGTCCTGACCTCCCAAAATCCTCACGTAAAAGATTACGTAGCAGCAACACGCCGCGCGGTGACCTCATGATGCTTCCTTTACAGCCAACGGAAAGAGTCAGTCGATGCGCGGCCCTTCGGAGCAGGGGGAGCAGGGTATGACTTCCTTCCTGCGGCTGCACGGCTGGGAGATAGGCCGCCTCACCTTCGAGCACCTTTGGCTCACCCTGTCGGCCATGATCCTCGCGGCCGGGATCAGCCTGCCGCTCGGAATCCTGCTCACCCGGAACCGAAGGCTGGCCGGCCCGGTCATCGGATTCGCTAACGTCGTCCAGACGATCCCCAGCCTGGCCCTCTTTGGCCTCCTGCTACCCGTCCCCTGGCTGGGAGAGAATGCCGCACGCCTCGCCATCATCGCCCTCACCGGCTACGCAGTCCTGCCCATCCTGCGCAACACCTACGCCGGGATCGGCAGCATCGATCCCGCCCTCGTCGACGTCGCCAACGCCATGGGGATGACCTCCTGGCAGCGCCTCATAAAGCTGGAGCTCCCGCTCGCCGCCAGCGTCATCCTCGCCGGTCTGCGGACCGCGACCGTCACCTGCGTAGGCGTAGCGACCATTGCAGCCGCTATTGGCGCAGGCGGCCTCGGCGAGCTCATCTTCCGCGGCGTAGCCAGCGTCGACAACGGTCTGGTCCTCGCCGGAGCCATCCCCGCCGCGCTGCTTGCCCTCGCCGCCGACTTCGGCCTCGGTCTGCTCGAACGCCGTCTGTCTGTGAGGCGGTCTTGATCGTCGCTCGCCGCAATTCCGGCGACTGGCACGCCCGCCGGATTTCAAAGCTGATCGTCTGCGCACTCCTCTGCGGCCTCACTGCCTGCGCGCCTCCGCGCTCCTCTCACATCACCATTGGCGCAAAAAATTTTACCGAGCAGGTCGTCCTCGGCGAACTGCTCGCGCAGGAGATCGAGGCGGTCACGGGACAACCCGTAGCGCGGCGCTTCTACCTCGCCGGAAGCTATCTATGCCAGCAGGCCCTCATCAGCGGCCGCATCGACGGGTACGTGGAGTACACAGGAACCGCTCTCACCGCGATCCTCAAGCAGCCCTTGCCTCCTCTCGGCCAGCGCGACGCGGCAACCGTCCTGCACCGCGTCACCAATCTCTACGCCTCGCGCTACCAGGTCCGCGTCGGTCCGCCGCTCGGCTTCGAGAACACCTTCGCCATGGTCATCCGCGGAGCCGACGCCCAGCGCCTCGGTATCAGAACCATCTCCGACGCGGTCAAATTCGCCCCCCGGTGGCGGCTCGGAGTCGGGTACGAATTCGAAGAGCGCCCCGACGGTCTGCGCGGCCTCGAATCCGCCTACGGGCTCCGGTTCGCTGGAGAGCCCCGCACGATGGATCTCGGCCTCCTCTACCGCGCGCTCGCAGGCAGTCAGGTCGATATCGTGGCGGGCAACTCAACCGACGGCCCCATCCGCGCCCTCGGTTTCACCGTCCTCCAGGACGACCGCCACTACTTCCCCCCATATCAGGCCGTTCCCCTCGTCCGCGAAGACTCGCTCAGCAAGCACCCAGGCATCCAAACCGCCATGGACCGCCTCGCCGGAAAGGTCAGCGCAGACGACGCCCGCGAGATGAACGCCGCAGTCGACTCCCAACACCGCGACGCAGGCGAAGTAGTGAGAGAATTCCGTAAGAGGAAGGGACTCTAGAGCAGCATTACAGTCACTATAAGTTTCTAACCATGTCCAGGTAGGCTTTTTCCCGGCGAAAAAGCCAGCCGAGACCAATACTCCAAATTACACCTACTGTAATACTGCCCTAACGGTAGCGACCACCTATGGTTGAACCCTGGCTGCGCGGAACGTTGACCGAGGTGGATGCGCTCCGCCGCCAGGTGCTTCACGCACTCGAACTCACCTCCGGCGACGTAGACCGCTGGTGCGCCGGCCTTACCGACGCGCAGATCAATGCGTGCCCCTTCGATCTGGCGCCGGTCGCCTTTCATCTCCGCCACATCGCGCGAAGCCTCGACCGCCTCCTCACCTACGCCGAGGGCAGCGCCCTATCCAACATCCAGATGAGCGCGTTGAGCAACGAACTCCAGCCGGACGCCTGCGCATCCGAGGTCCTGTTCGAATTACGCGCCGCCCTGGATCACGCACAGCTTCGCATCCTGCGTATCCCACCAGACACCTACGAGCAATCGCGCTCAGTCGGCCGTGCCCACCTGCCCAGCACCGTCGGAGGCCTGCTCATCCACTGCGCCGAACACACCCAGCGCCACACCGGCCAGGCCATCACCACAGCCAAAGTCGTGATTGCTGCGCCCGAAGCCCAGTCTCCAGACCGATCTTGAGCCCGATAACCCCTCACTCCCGCCCGAAAAGCCGGAGAACGCGACAGATCCATGCAACACGGGTCTGTCTCTTCAGAGAGAATGTTCTTGAGGCACTCGATGAAGCAAAGTCCGGCTCGGCTGTCCCTGCTCCTCTCCACTCTACCGTTCTGCGCATGTGTCCTCATCGCCCAGCAGACTCCTCCAGCAGCAACGCCGAACACCCCTGCACCCGCTGCAACCCTCCAACGCCGCGAGAATAGCGTCCCAACCATACAAACAGCCGCCCGCCTGGTGCTCCTCGATGTCGTCGTGACCGACGGCAAAGGCAGCCCCGTCAAAGGCCTTAAGCCCTCCGACTTTACCTTGCTCGAAGACGGCGTACCCCAGGTCCTCTCCAGCTTCAAAGAGCACCAGGCCCTCACCCCCGAGCAGGCCGCTCAGGCCGACGCCGCCATCAAGCTACCGCCCAACCACTTCACCAACTACGATCCTGCGGTCAACGAAAGCGCGGCGACCGTCTTCCTGCTCGACGCGCTCGACACCCCTATCCAGGCGCAGATGTACCTCCGCGACCAGATGATCGCTTACATGAAGACCGTGCCTCCCGGTGCAAAGATCGCCATCTTCCAGCTCGACACCCAGTTGCACATGATCCAGGACTTCACCTCCGATCGCAGTCTGCTCCAGCAGGTCGTCGCCAGCAAACGCAATCAGCCGAAGATCTCTCCGCTGCTGGGCGGACCCTACGCTCCAGGCTACGTTCGTCAGCAGATGCGGCAGGACATCCTCACCCAGTCCATGCAGAACCTCGCCCGCTATCTCGCCCCGTTTCCCGGCCACAAGAACCTCATCTGGTTCACCGCGAGCGTTCCTTTAGCCCTGTACGGCCCCGGCCTCAATGTACCCTTTCCCGACATCACCAGCTTCATCGACGAATTCACCAAGACCACCGACGTCCTAACCCTCAGCCGGATCGCCGTCTACCCCATCGACTCACGCGGCCTCCAGACCGACCCAGCCTTCAGCGCCGCCAACTCACGCGGAGGAATCGGCAATTCCAGCCGTTTTGAAACCCGGCAGTTCTATCAGCATGGCGATCTCGACGACGTCGCCGAAGCCACCGGCGGCAAGGCCTTCTACAACACCAACGGCCTCAGGCAGGCCATCGCCGAGATCGTCGACACCGGCTCCAACTTCTACACCCTCTCCTACACTCCCAGCAACCATCGCTGGGATGGCGGCTACCGCAAACTCCAGGTCAAACTGGCCGCTCAGGGCCTGCATCTAGAATATCGCCGAGGCTACTTCGCCCGCACCGATCAAGCCGCGGAGAACCAGCACATCGCCCAGCTACGCAGCCGCCGCAAGGCCTTGCCTCTGCCCGCCGGCCTCAAAGCGCCTTCCCCTGTCCTGGATGCGGCGATGGCCATGGGCGCCGCACCTTCCCGCGATGTCATCTTCGTCGCCGGCATCACTCCTGCATCCGAGGTGTCGAAGGCCAAACGCGACGAGCCCTTACCCAAAGACAACTTCCTCGATAAGAAATACCGGAACCAGCCCTATCGCGACTACAACATCCATTACTCGGTGAACGCCAACACCATCCAGCTTATGCCCACCCCCGACGAGGACTTCCACGGCCGCATCGAATCCATCGCCGTCCTCTATGACGATATGGGCCAGGTCATCAACTCCAAAATAAGCCAGGCTCCTATAGACGTAGATAAATCCAGCTACCAGCAGATGATTCGAAGCGGCCTCGGTATCGTGCAGTCCATCGCGATCCCAGCCAAGGGCAATTACTTCCTGCGCCTCGGCGTCCACGATGTCCAGGCCGATAAAGCAGGTACGCTCGAAATACCGGTTGACCAGATCAAGCTGGCCCTTCCCGAAGGTGCTGACGCAAAACATTGAACCGCCTGCGCACCAGCCTGACAACATAGGCCCACACAGTTTTCAGTACACGAATTGCGCCACGAGCGCATCGCGGGTATCGACGCAGCTACTCATTTCCACGTCGAATCCCCGTAAACTGTGATGATGGACAAGTTTGTAGTACGCGGCGGCAACCCTCTGCTCGGCACCATCAAGATCTCCGGGGCGAAGAACTCCGCGCTGCCGTGCATGGCCGCTGCCATTCTGACTGAAGATGAAGTGGTCCTTGAAAATATTCCACAGGTTCGGGATATCGAGACTGAGCGGAAGCTGTTGACCAGCATGGGCGCGGAGGTGGAGCTTGGCTATGGTCGCGCGCAGCACCGTACGCACATCAAATGTGCAGTCCTGTCCGATCCGGTCGCGAAGTACGAGATCGTCAAGACGATGCGAGCGAGTTCGCTCGTCTTGGGGCCGCTGATCGCCCGGACCGGCGTCGCGCGGGTCGCAATGCCGGGCGGATGCGCGATTGGGGGGCGTCCGATCGATCTCCACATCAAGGGGCTGGAGGCGATGGGCGCGACCGTCACCCAGGACCACGGCTATCTGGAAGCGCGCAGCCCGAACGGGGGGAGCGGACGGCTGAAGGGGGCACACATCGTCTTCGACAAGATCACCGTCACGGGCACGGAAGATCTGCTCATGGCCGCCGTGCTGGCCGATGGCCAGACGCTGTTTGAGAACTGCGCGCGCGAGCCGGAGGTGACCGATCTTGCAGCCCTGCTGATTGCGATGGGTGCAAAGATCGACGGCGCCGGGACGGGTACGATCCGTGTCGACGGAGTGGCGAAGCTGCATGGGGCGCGTCACCGCATCAACGCCGACCGGATTGAAGCAGGCACCTTTCTGCTTGCCGGAGCGATCACGGGAGGCGACCTGAATATCGACTGCTGCGAACCCAAACACCTCGGCGCGCTGATCTCGAAGCTCGAGCAGTGCGGGGTCAAGATCGATGTGGGCAGCGATCATGTACGCGTGCGTTCGGGTGGCGAGTTGAAGGCGACCGACCTCAGCACGGAAGAGTACCCCGGCTTCCCTACCGACATGCAGGCGCAGTTTATGGCCCTGTGTACGCAGGCCGAAGGCACCAGCACGATTACCGAAAACATCTTCGAGAACCGTTTCATGCATGTGCAGGAGTTGATCCGCATGGGCGCGAACATCACCATCTCGGGCCGCACAGCTACGGTTCGAGGCAAGAGCCCGCTGCAGTCGGCGGCGGTGATGTGTTCGGATCTTCGAGCGTCGGCTTCGCTCGTGCTGGGTGCGCTGGTGGCCGATGGCGAGACCATTCTGGACCGCGTGTATCACCTGGATCGCGGATATGAGCATTTCGAAGAGAAGCTCCGCGGGGTAGGCGCACAGATTCGCCGGATGGGAGACGTGTTCGGCAAAAGGTAGCCGGCACGGTTACATGTTCGCGAGTTCCCTGCCCGCGAAAGTTTTGCGATAGACAAACGCATCGAGGCCGGCCTTGCCGTAGAACCTGCGCCGGGTGGCAATCCGGCGGTAGCCAAGCCGCTCGTAGAACTGGATTGCGCCGTGATTGCCGGTGAAGACATGGAGCTCCATGCCGTCTGCCCCGGCTGCGGCCACCTGGGCCTCGGCGGAATGCACGAGCTCTGCCGCGAGTCCCGCTCTTCGCCAGGATAGAGCTATATCCAAGGTAACGATATAGCCGCGGACTGTCACTTCAACGTGCTCCAGATGCACGATGATAAAGCCCAGGAGTTCGGTGGCGTCGCGCTCGGCGACGAGAGTGAGTGCGTTTCGCGCTTCGGCGAAGCTTCTCATCGAGGCGCGATCGAAGCGAAAATCCTCCCCGAAGCACGTCTGATCGAGTGCGACCATGACGTCGAGATCGTCCTCGTGGTATTGCCGGATCCGAGCTTCAGGAATCATGTATTGTCCGCCGCGGGAGCTGCTCGTTCCTACCGGCTGCTCAGCGCCTTACTGAAGATTATCCGGTGCATCCGGGTTGTTGGCTGGATTGAGGCGCTCAGGTCTCCCTGCTGCGTGCCGATCTGAGTTCTGGCGCATGACCGGACGAGGAAATGGATTCGACATGTTGCAGAAAAGGTGTACAACTATGCATACCCCTGGAGATTGATTTTTCGGAGCACGATGGCGGTAAAGCAAAAGAAGACGCGTGAGGCCGGCAAACCGGCGACGCTGAAGACGCTCGCAGAGTATCTCGACCTTTCGCCGGCTACCGTGTCGATCGTGTTGAATAACTCTCCGGTGGCGAAGTCGATCGCACTGGCTACGAAACAGCGGGTTCATGCGGCGGCAAAGAAGTTCGAGTACCGGCCCAATCTTCATGCACGCATGTTGCGCACGGGGCTGACGAACATCATCGGGGTGATGGTTCCTGAGCTGAGCGAAGGTTATTTTACCGGCGTGATGCTAGGGGTCGAGGAGTATCTGCTGCAGGAGGGATATCTTTATTTCACCGTCAGCCACCGGGGCCGCACCGACCTGAAGGAGGAGTATCCCGATCTGCTCCAGGGCAGGGCTGTGGACGGCTTTCTCCTGGTCAACACCGAGTTGCAGCATAAGGTTCCGATTCCGGTTGTGGGCATCTCATCGCACAGCAAGGTGCCGGGGGTTACGAACATTATGCTCGATCATGCTGTTGCCGCCGAGAGAGCACTTCAGCATTTGTACGAGCTTGGCCACAGGCGAATCGCGTTTATGAAAGGACAACGCTTTTCCCTGGATTCGGAGTCGCGATGGGAGGCAATCGTCGGCATAGCGCAGAAGATCGGGCTGGTCGTGCATCCTGAACTCTGCATCTATCTTGAGAAGAACTTCTGGTCGCCGGAGCTGGGCTATCCGCCGGTGCAGGAACTGCTCTCGCGAACGCGCGATTTTACGGCCATCTTCTGCTTCAACGATACCTCTGCCATCGGCGCGATCCGGGCGATCGAAGATGCCGGCCTGAAGTGCCCAAGGGATATTTCGGTCATCGGCTTCGACGACATCATCGTCGCGGAATACTTTAATCCGCGCCTGACGACGGTACGGCAGCCGCTGCACCAGATGGGCTGGACAGCGGCACAGTTGCTGGTGAAGCGTATTCAGTCTCCGAACGAGCCTTATCCGGAGGAGATCTGGTTCGAGCCTGAACTGATCGTTCGCGAATCGACAGCGGCACCGACTCCGGCGATGGCCAAAAAACCTCGGCGCGCGAAACCCTAGCAGGCACTGTGCAGCAGATCCTCTCCCCGGCGGAAGAACGAGACAGGCAGAGTCGTACGAGGTTGCTTCGTCTGCTCGGGCCGGTGTTCTTCTACTTTGTGGCCGCGGGCGTGACAACCGTGATGCTCGGCCCTCTGCTTCCATCGCTGATCGAGCATTGGAAGATTCTGGACGAACAGGCAGGCGTCCTTTTTGCCGCAACCTTCGCCGGAGAGTTCTGTGGCGCATGGTTCGCCGCTCGTAACCTGCGGTCGAGCATTCTCTATGGCTCCGCTCTTTCGGCGGCTGGATGCATTGCGGTGCCGCTGGCCAGCTTTGCAGTGGCGCCTTTGGCTTTCTTCGGTGTTGGCCTGGGTCTGGGCGCGGGGCTGACGGCTGGAAACGTGATCGCCGGAACAGTGCTGCCGGGCTCGCGTGCGCGTCTGCTGTCCATGCTGAACGTCGCGTGGGGACTGGGCGCAATCGCCTGCCCGCTTCTGGTACGCGTGTCTCGCGGGGGCGGAGTGCGACTGTTCTTCTTCTTAACTGCCGGTTTGCTCGCCATCGCCTCGTTGCTTGCCAAAGCAATTCCCCACGGGATCGAAGCGCCGGAAGTGGAGAGCGCTCAGCCTCTCTCTCATGCGGCAGCGAAACGGCTGCCGTTGTCAGGGCTGCCGCTCCTCCTGTTCGCCACAGCCCTGTTTCTGTATGTGGGTATAGAAAATGCGCTTGGCGGCTGGCTCCCGAGCTACGCGATACGCAACGACCCTTTCTTGCGTGTGTCCTCCGTCGCCCTCTGGTTCTGGATTGCGGAATTGGCTGGCCGCCTTCTGGTGGCCACCCTGAGCGCGCGTATTCGGGAGGCGACTCTTTACCGCGGAAGCCTCGGGCTGCTTCTCGTCACCGAGGTGCTGCTTTGCACTGCCACCCACCTGACCCAGAGCACCATGATCGCGCTCGCCATCCTGAGCGGACTGGCGCTCGCACCGATCTATCCGCTGGTTCTCTCCTTCCTGCTCGCTCGCACGGGCAACCATCCACGCCTCGGTGCGATCTTTGCGTGGGCGTCGCTCGGGGGAGCTATCCTGCCGTGGCTTACGGGCATCTTCTCGACCCGGTTCCACGGACTGCGCGCTGGATTGATCGTTCCCGCTGTAGGCACCTCCTTACTGCTGTTTTCAGCTTCCGCACTGAGTAGGGCGCGGGCAGGTCATCACACGGCAAGCTGAGGAGCTGCCCCGGTTCAAAGGAGCGAGCCGCAGGGCGTGCAGCCACTTCCCTGCTCAGCAATCCTGAATCTGGTCGCCTATACTTTGTCGCAGTACATGTGCTCGTGCGAGGAGCGTTTGGTCAACAGTAAGCCTGCTCTATGAATCTAGGGAAGGCCCGATTAACTTGCGGTTTTGATAGGGCGCTTGTTCAGCCGCGCCCTAGGCAGTATCGACATATAGCCTGTTCGCAAGAGATTGATTTATAAGAAGTGTCATCCTGAGCGAAGCCTCTCGCAGTTTTATCGCGAGAGGCGCAGTCGAAGGACCTGAGGTTTACTCTCACAGGGCCATACTCTTTTACCCGATTTACAGCTTTTACCCGATTTACAGACCGATCGCTCGCAAACACCTCGCCTTATATGTCGATTCAACCTAAGTGAGCCAATCCAATTGGCTTTAGCCCCCGAGGGAATACTCATACAAAGCCAGCCCACTTAATCAGACTTTCCCTATTGCAGAAAATATCGATCGCCAGCGCACAGCAGCAAAGCTTTGGAGCTTAGACCACGGAGATATCATGATCGCATCACCTCGCAACGTTCTGTTCCGCCTTACAGCAACGCTCGTGCTCGCTGGGACCGCAGTGGTGGTTCCACTCGCCGGAGCGCAGCAGCGGACCGCGGACACTCCACCTGCGCTCTACCTTGGCACGGCATGGTATCCGGAGCAGTGGCCGGAATCGCGCTGGGAGGCCGACCTGGCGCTGATGGAGCAAGCCCATATAAGATTTGTCCGCATCACCGAGTTTGCCTGGTCATCGATGGAGCCGGCCGAGGGGGACTACCGCTTCGACTGGGTCGACCACGCGATCGCCGCGGCGGCGAGACACCACATCGCCGTAGTGCTCGGTACGCCGACCCCTACCCCTCCGGCGTGGTTGACGCAAAAATACCCCGAGACACTGCGCACCAGGGAAGATGGTCATCTGGATGCGCATGGCAATCGTCAGCAATTTAACTTCGCCAATCCGAAGTATCGCGAGCTTGCCCGAGGCATCGCGAAGAAGATGGCGCAACGCTACGGCCACAACCCCAACGTGATTGGCTGGCAGATCGACAACGAATATGCGAATGCGTCGTATGGTCCCGATGTGCAGAAGCAGTTTCAGGATTGGCTCAAGGCCCGTTACGGGACGCTGGAGAACCTGAACGCGCGGTGGACAACAGCGTATTGGAGCGAGTCGTACAGTGACTGGAGCCAGATTCCGATTGAAGAGAAAATTGGCAACCCCGGCCTGCTGCTGAGCTGGAAGCGGTTTGTGTCCGATACCTGGCGCAGCTACCAGAAGAACCAGCTCGACGTGATCCGGGCCAACAGTGACCGCCGCCAGTTCATCACGACGAACATGATGGGCTGGTTCGACGGCTACGACCACTACACCGTCTCGCAGGATCTCGACCTGGCGTCGTGGGACGACTACGTTGGCCGGGGCCACCTGGACCCGTACCGGAACGGCGCTGCCCACGACCTGACACGCGGGTTCCTGCGCAAGAACTTCTGGGTGATGGAGACACAGCCCGGTTTCGTCAACTGGTCGCCCGTCAACACAACGCTCGACAAAGGCGAGGTGCGCGCGATGGCGTGGCACGATATCGGCCATGGGGCGGATGCGGTGAGCTACTGGCAGTGGCGCTCCGCGCTGAATGGGCAGGAGGAGCTTCACGGCACGCTGGTGGGTCCGGATGGCACGCCTGAGCCTCTCTATCCGGAGGTGAAGCAGATCGGCGCGGAGTTCGCGAAGGCGGGGCCGGCGCTCTCCGGCACCTCCGTCCACTCGGAGGTCGCCATCCTGCACTCATACGACAGCCGATGGTCGATCAACTGGCAGCGCCACAATCAGAACTTCGACCCTGTCCAGCAGATTGTCAGTTATTACAAGCCGCTCCGGCAGGTCGCGCAGTCGATCGATATCGTTCAGGCGACGGCTCCTCTCGACGGATACAAACTGGTCGTTGCGCCAGGTCTGGCTGTGCTAACGGATGCGGCGGCCAGGAACCTGATCGCCTATGTTCGCAAGGGCGGCCACCTTGTTCTCGGCCAGCGGGCGGCGATGAAGAATGGCGACAACGGCCTTCAGACGGAGCGTGGGCCGGGACCGCTGACAGATCTGCTGGGTGGCCGGGTCGAACAGTTCTACGCGATCGACGACAAGCCGGAGGATGTCGTGCCTGTCGAGGGAAGGTGGGGCACAACAACCTCAACGATATGGGCGGAGCAGCTCAGCACGTCGGCTCCGGATACGGAGGTTCTGATGCGATACGGCAAGAGCAATGGGTGGCTTGACGGTCAGCCGGCCGCCATTACGCGGAAGGTGGGCAAGGGCCGGATCACGTACATCGGAGCGTGGATGGACGAGAAAGCTATGCTGGCGGCGGCGAAGTGGATGGCCGAGACGAGCGGAGTTACGGCTGCCTTCGGGCCTGTGCCTGATGGTGTGGATGTCTATCCACGCGAGGGTGGAGGCAAGAAGATCTTCATTCTGATCAACTTTGCGAAAACCCCCCAAACCGTGACTCTGCCGTCAACCATGCACAGCGTTCTGGATGAGAAGGACGTCAGCAGCGTCTCCCTCGAACACTATGGCGTAGTTATTCTGCAAAGTAAGTAATTCACACTCGTCATTTCGAAACCAGACACTCACACAAACGCGAAGCCATGCATTGAGCTTGGCTTCGCGTCCTGGAAAGTCGGGGCCGAAAGATGAGAGATGAAAGGTTGTGCAGTTTAGCGCGATGCGACGAATTGATCGCGAAGTTGAATAAACCCGATTACGACGACTGCAGCCATGGCCGGAACGAACAAGAGGTACATGTATTCTCCTTTTTCGCTGAACAGAGATTGAACTTCAGTGGAGTTGTAGCGCCGCCACGGGTGCGCGAAGCAAATCGGGAATCGCGCGGCGGCGCCTGTAAATTTGGTGCGGTCTGCATGATGACTCGATAAACGTTAGCTGCGAAGAAAACGTCTGCGCGCAAAACCGGCGGCGGCGAACAAACCCGTGCCGAAGGTAGCGAACGTAGACGGCTCTGGTACAGGGCTGGGGTCGGCGATCATGAACGACTGCCCGCCGTCGCCTGCGTTCAGATAAAAGGAATTGGAGTAGTTGACGTTGCTATAATTCGCCTGCATTGCTTTCTGCAAGGTCGTCATATCGCCGTTCAACACGAATTGCCCCGGCGAGCTGAGGTTCCAGATCAGTTCCTGCAGTTCGCTATCGAGCGTCGAATTGCCCGACGGAGTTGCCCCGAACTCCATGCCGTAGTAGGCCTCCTCTTCATACAGGGTGTTGCCCGCTACAGCGGTAACTGTTGCGTTGTAGGTAGCCGGTACGCTGATCTCGTGATTGAAGTCGTCGCAAAAGGCCTCGACCGATCCGATGCTAGTACCGCCGAAGGCGAGGTTGACTTGCGTGAGCCCGACGTAGAAGGAGCCGTTGCTTTCGCCGGATGCGTACGGTTCGACGGTCATGGAGATCGTCTTGCCCGCGTAGGGAGCGAGGTTAAGTCCGTCGGCGCGTGCAGACATGGAAGAGAGCGTAAGGGTGGCAAGGCAGATGGCGGGAAGCAATACTTCAATTTTCTTCACGGATACTTCTCCTGACTCGCATGGCGAGTTCTTTGAAATTCGTAAAACCGGGTATGCGACTGGTCGCGAACATGACTCGTCGAAGAGATCATTGCAGTGTCATTCACTCTCCCTCTATTGGGTCAACGTGAATGACGGCCTCGTTGCAGGATGCCGATGCCAATGTCATAGCAAGCCGCTGGCCATTCGTCACCGCAAAAGGTTGTATGAGAAATACGGCTATTTTCCCAGACAATCGCAAAATTTTGATTGGTTATCGCCCAGTCGGGAGAAATACGCAGAAATCTGGAAAAATATTTGCATAATAGTGTGCAATCTTTTTCCCTATGCTCCCGCCGGCACCATGCATGGGCAGCGGAGCCCGTTGACTCCACGCGACCCGAAACCCGCCCTATCGATATCGCATACGCGGGTCGGCCAGCGTGTACGCGATGTCGGTCAGGAGATTGACGGCCACGTAGGTGAGGCCGATGGCGAGGATACAGCCCTGGACAAGCGAGTAGTCGCGGTTCGAGATGGCGGACAAGGTGAGGCGGCCGATGCCGGGCCAACTAAAGATCGTCTCCGTGACGATCGCGCCCGATAGAAGGCTGCCAAACTGGAGTCCGATGACCGTAAGGACCGGAATGAGGGCGTTGCGCAGCGCGTGCCGGTAAACGACCTGATTTTCCGTGAGGCCTTTGGCTCGGGCGGTGCGGATATAGTCCTGGTTCAGCTCTTCGAGCATGGCGGTGCGGACCATCCGGGTAAGAATGGCGGCAAGGCCAAGGCCAAGAGTGATGGCCGGAAGAATAAGGTGCAGGAGGAAGCTGCCTGCGCTCGAAAGACCTGGGCCGCCAGCGCCTGCTCCTGAGACCGGAAGCCAGCCGAGCTGGATGGAAAAGATCAGGATGAGGATAGGACCGAGGGCGAAGTTGGGGAAGGAGAGGCCGAACAGAGAGGCAACGCCAAGCGTGCGGTCCTGCCACCGGTTGCGGTGGAGGGCGGACCAGATTCCCGCCGGAATGGAGATGGCAATGCCGATAAGGAGCGCGGCGAGGGTGAGGGCCAGGGTATAGGGATAACGCTCGAGGACCAGGTGGGTGACCGAGTCGTGAAGCCGAAGGGACTGGCCAAGGTCTGCGTGAAGGATGCCGTGCCAATAGTGAGCATATTGCCGGCTGAGCGGAGCGTCGAGGCCATAGGAGTGGCGCAGAGCAGAGATGTCGGAGGCGGTGGCGCCCTCGCCGAGCATCTGCACGATGGGATCGCCGGGAACCAGGTGAATCAGGAGGAAGACGACCGAGACCACCACCCAGAGGACAGGGACAGTGATGAGGACGCGGCGGATCGGTTTGAGCAGGTTGGCAAGGGTCATGCGGCCGCTTCGCGATTGATATCCGCCGCTGCCGGGGCGGGTGGTGTGTGGGTCGACGAGTGCCTCACGCAGGGCACCCGGAACTCTGGCGATCCGGTCATGCTGTGGACTTCGAACTGCCGCCTTGGCCGGTGACAGGCTGGGGGTTATCTGGCAGCGGCTGCAGGCTTCTGACGTTGACGCGGCTGATGCGGCGGCCGGTCATTTCGGCGACGGTGTAGTGGCGGCCCTGGTGGTCGACGCTCTCCCCGGCGTCAGGCAGGTGGCCAAGATGGGCGAGCAGGAAGCCTGCGAGGGTTTCGACGCCGGTCTCGCGTGGGAAGGTCCAGTGGAGCTGGGTTCCAAGGTCGCGGAGAGTGGTGCTGCCGTCCAGCGACATCACTCCGGCGGTGTTGAACAGGGTAGTCCGGGCGGCGACATCGAACTCGTCCTCCAGCTCGCCCACGATCTGCTCGAGCGCGTCTTCGGCGGTCACAATGCCGACCGTAGACCCGAACTCGTCAACGACGATGGCGATCTGGCGGCGCCGCTCCTGGAAGTCCTGGAGCAGTTCGATGGCAAGCTTGGTCTCCGGCACAACGGTAATGTCATGCATGACCTGGCGTAAGGTGAAGCCGGATTCGCCTTTGCCGCCAAGCGAAAGAGCGACGCTGCGAAAGTGCATCAGGCGGGAGATGTCCTTCGAATAGACGATGCCGATGATGTTTTCGGGTCCGTTAGCCGGTTCGTAGACGGGGACGCGGGAGTGCTGCTCGTCGACGATGCGGGCGGAAGCCTCTTCGAGAGCCAGATCGGCCGGGAGGGAGAAGATCTTTCCGCGCGGCGTCATGATCTCGCGGACGGTGACGTGGTTCAGCTCGATCGCGCGATGGATGATCTCCTCCTGAAAGGCGGGGAGCAGGCCCATGCGGCGGGTCGCGGTAGCGATCAGCTTCAGCTCCTCGGGAGAGTGGACCGCTCCTTCGCCGCGCAACGGCGCCCGGAAGAGTTTGAGAACCAGCGAGGCAGAGGCGTTCATCAGCTTGACGATGGGGCGTGTGATGCGAATGAAGACGTCCATCGGGCCGGCGACGGCAAGCGCGATGCGTTCGGCGCGCTGCAGGGCGAGAGATTTGGGGACGAGCTCGCCCAGCAGGACCTCGAAGTAGGTGATGAGCGAGAAGGCGAGGATGACCGCTACGGTGTGAGCATAGAGGACGATATGGGCTGGGAGCGCATGAAGCGATCGGGCGGCCAGGGCAAGGATGATCGCCGCGACCGATGGTTCCCCTATCCAGCCCAGAGCGAGACCGGCGACGGTAACTCCGAGCTGCACGGCTGGGAGGAACTCGTCGATGGTGTGCTTGAGCTTGAGAGCGGTGCGGGCGCCCGGCCGCCCATGGGCGATGAGCTGCTGGATGCGTGTCTCACGGACGCTGACGAGGGCGAACTCAGCGGCGACGAAGAAGCTGCTGGCCAGGATGAAAAAGGCCACCATGATGACGCGGAAGAGCATCCACTCGAACATTGAGGCTTGAGTTTAGCAGGGGTGGCACAGGCGAGGCCGGGACGAAAAGCCGTAACAGGCATCAACACGATAAGAACGGATAAAAGCAGGAAGCGTGATCCGACAGCCAGAGGCCCAATACATAATCTTTTTCTATCAGTAGTGTATCCATTGGATCACCGTTTGGATCACCGTTCCGCCGTTCTTCCTATGCGCACCAAACGACCCGGCAGGCTTCCCGTGCCGGGTCGTTTGGTGAGTGGAGCGCTGGTTATGCCAGAACTTTGATGATGGACTTGTCGATCGTGTCCTTGGGAACGAAGCCGACAATCTGCTCGGCTACTTTGCCGCCTTTGAAGATAAGCAGAGCGGGAATTCCACGAATGCCGTAGCGCATGGGTGTCGCGGTATTGGCGTCGACATCCATCTTCATCACCTTCAGTTTGCCGTGGTATGCGGTGGCAACTTCATCGACGACTGGGGCAAGGGCGCGGCAGGGGCCACACCACGCGGCCCAGAAGTCTACAAGTACGGGCTCCTCGGATTGCAGAACATCTTTTTCGAAATTCGCATCATTCACTTCGGTTACATACTGTCCTGCCATTTAGCTTCCTCCGGACTGCTCTGCCCCTTGGCACCCATCTGTGCAGCGCAGTCTCTCCAATAATAGATGCTTCAGCGAGCTAGTAGTTTCAACCGCCCGCTGATGGGTTAAATGGCAAACGCCCGGACCTCTTGGAAAGGTCTCCGGGCGGCGAGGCAGCCCTCCCCAGAACTGCTCACTCGGCTAAGGTAATGGAAGGATAGAGGTTCCGCAAAAAAATCTTAGGTAACTCCCGCTGCCATTACCCGCCTTGCAGCGCTCTCAATCTAAGTCGCTTCGGGCGTTGCCGCTACCCTGGAGCCACGAACGTGCCATCGGCAATTGAAGTCTGCACGACCTCAATCGGGTGGCTTCCCGCGGCTTGCCTGACCAGCTCGGGGACCTGGGCGGCCATAGCGGCTTCGGCGATGAGCAGGACGGAAGGGCCCGCTCCGCTGAGAGCCACGCCCAGAATGCCCGGCGCATCGCCGACGGGGAGGAGTAGACGCAATAGCGGACAGGCTTCGAGGCGATATGGCTGGTGGATGCGGTCCTGCATGGCGGCACGGAGGAGTTCGCCGCGGCCCTGGGCGAAGGCGGCTACCAGAAGGGCCGTGGCCTGGATATTGGCGACGGCATCCTCGCGGGAGTACGTAGCTGGGAGGAGCGCGCGGGCCTTTTCCGTGGCGAGGCTGGCGCGCGGCAGCGCCAGGAACAAGTCCCACGGAAGACTTTGGCCGCAGGTCGCCGTATAGAGGGTGCCATTCGAGATCGCCGAAACCGTCATGCCGCCATGGAAACAGGCTGCGACGTTATCCGGGTGGCCTTCGCGGCGGCAGGCCTCTTCGACGATCCTCTGACTGGACCAGTTGAGGTTCCCGAAGTGATTGGCGAGCAGAACACCTGCGAGCAGGGCGGCTGCGCTCGAACCGCAGCCCATGCCGAGGGGAATTTCGTTGTGCAGCCTGAGGTGGAGCGGAGGGGCAGGTCGAGCTGCGGCAGAGAGGACGTCGATGTAAGTCGTGAGGATGAGGTTGTCTTCGAGAGCTCCGCAGAGGTCGGGATTGCGTCCGGCGGCGTCGATGTGGAAAGAGCCCGCGACGGTTGCGTCGATTGTGAGATAGAGGGCCATGGCGAGCCCGAGGGCGTCGAAGCCGGGACCCAGATTGGCGGAGGTGGCGGGGAGGCGGAGATGAAGCGGCCCTGGGCCGGGGCTCTGGCTGGCGGCGCTCATACCGGCTGGGGTTGTTTCATGTGGGATTCGAGGGTGCGCAGGACGATGTCGGGATTGGCATCGAGTACGATGGGAGGCCTGCGCAGGGCCGCGTGAACGGCTTGATCGGATGGGCTGAGTTGCGTTTTTTCTGCATCGGTGAAGAGCTCGTTGCGGTGGTAGTCGATGGTGTAGGCGGAGTCTTTGAGCGTGTGGCCGGTGAGGATCAGGACGACCCGCTCCTCGGGGGTAATCTTGCCAAGGGCTACAAGCTTTTTGAGGCCGGCGAGGGTAACGGCGGAGGCGGGTTCGCAGCCTATCCCTTCTGCCCCGATTTCGGCCTTGGCAAGAGCGATCTCCTGTTCGGAGACCTGTTCGCACCAGCCGCCGAGCGTATCGATAATGGAAGCTGCCTTGCGCCACGAGGCAGGATTGCCGATGCGGATCGCGGTGGCGCGGGTGTCGGCTGTGACCGGCTTCATGATGCGGTTGGAGTCGATGAACCAGCGATAGAGTGGGTTGGCGCCCTCGGCCTGGATAATGCTGATTCTAGGGACGCGGGGGATGAGGCTGAGTTGGTGCATCTCGAAGAAGCCCTTGCCTAACGCGGCGGAGTTGGCGAGGTTGCCGCCGGGTACGATAATGTGCTCCGGGACCTGCCAGTCGAGCTGCTCCACCATTTCGAAGGCGGGGGTCTTCTGGCCTTCCAGACGGTAAGGGTTGACGGAGTTGAGGAGGTAGATGGGGAATCTCCGGAGGAGCTCGCCCAGAACGTTCACGCAGCCGTCGAAGTCGGTCTTCAACTGGATGGTGAGGGCGCCGTAGTCCATCGCCTGCGAGAGCTTGCCCCAGGCGATCTTGCCTTCGGGGATAAAGACAATGCTGCGCAGGCCGGCGCGCGCGGCGTAGGCAGCCATGGCGGCGGAGGTATTGCCGGTCGAGGCGCAGGCGACCCACTCGAATCCGCGCTGGGCGGCGACGGAGAGCGCTGCGGTCATGCCGGTATCTTTGAAGGAGCCGGTAGGGTTCATGCCCTGGTGCTTGGCGAGCAGCCAATCGATACCGGCGGCCTTGGCGCAGCGGGGAAGGTCGTAGAGCGGAGTGTTGCCTTCGCGGAGGGTAACAACTTTTTCGAGGTCGTCCACAATGGGAAGCAGATCGCGAAACCGCCAGACGCCGGACTGGTCCACCGCCATGCTGGAGGAGCGGCGCTCCTGCCACAGCCAGCGGAGGGCGCTCGGGTTAGGGAGGTTGGGCGTGGCCCCGGCCAACGCGGCGGCAGACCAGGGGTAAAGAACTTCATAGAGGCCATTGCAGATCGGGCAGCGGAAGTTGCTGCTGACCTCATCTTTGTTGATGGCGGCAGCACACTCCGTGCATCTTAGGTAGTGTGTCTCTACTTTCATGGTTTCCTCTAGCCTATCGTAAACTGCTGCCCTCGCCGGGAGCAGCGGCAGTGTGCCTGATGACCTGTTCCGGGCTGCTCGGGTGCGTTGGTGTTCCGACTGCCAATGCCCAGAGTCAGAATCAGAAGGAGTTGCGGGTGAATCAGAAGGAGCTGCGGGTGGCGGCCGCGGCAGATCTTCAGCCGGTGATGCCCGTTCTGGCGCAGGCGTATGAACATGCGACCGGGGTGAAGCTGGTAGTCAGCTTCGGATCGTCCTCTACGCTGACCACCCAGATTCTGAACGGCGCGCCGATGGATATCTTTCTGGCTGCGGACTTCGTGTATCCGGAGAAGATCGTCGCGGCAGGACTGGCTGATGGGAACGCACCGACGCCGTATGCGAAGGGGACGCTGGTTCTGTGGGCCCGAAAGGATTCACCCTTGCAGCCGCTGAGCATGGAGAAGCTGACCGACCCGCGAGTGAAAGCGATCGCGATCGCGAATGAGTTGCATGCGCCGTACGGACGGGCGGCGGTGAGCGCGCTGCGGCGGTTGAAGTTGTATGACGCAACCTCTCCGCACTTCGTGATCGCGGAAAACATCGCACAGACGGCGCAGTTCGTGGAGTCTGGAAACGCGCAGTTGGGTCTGATCTCGCTGACCGCGGCCAGTACGGAACACTTCAAGGAGATTGGGACGTATGTGCTGGTTCCCACGACCGCCTATCCGGAGATACGTCAATGTGCGGTGGTGATGATGAAGTCCGATCGGAGGGCTGAGGCTCATGCTTTTCTGGATTGGCTGCTGTCTCAGCCAGTGCAGGGAAATTTGAGCAAGCTCGGACTGGCTCCCGCGCGATGAGGCCATTTCGCCTTTGCTGTTACATGTTCTCCGTCATCCGGAAATAAGGTTTAAAAACGTGGCGTACTTTTCGATTTGCCAGGTAAGACAACAACTTGTCCACGTTTGCCACGCAAAGCACCACAATTCACCACAAAAAGGCCACACAGAACCAGCCGTTTTCCCACCGATCCCCTGTAAAGACGCCCACCTCACCACAACCCAAAAACCACCCGGTGGGCGATAGCTTTCCTCTACGCCCGGCTGGTTGCAGGAGAACAAGCAACCAGTTTGTCCCGAAGTTGTCATAGACTGGCGCAGTATGGATTTCGAGGCGCTTTGGTTGACGTTGCAACTGGCCGGTGAAACGACCGCAATCCTCATAGCCGCGGCGCTGCCGCTGGCCTGGTGGATTGCGTCCCGGAGCGGGATAAGCAAGGCGTTCGTGCAGGCTGTCGTCGCACTGCCGCTGGTGCTGCCCCCAACTGTATTGGGGTTTTACCTGCTCGTGGCGCTCGGCCCGATGACTGCACCGGGACGACTTCTGATGCATGCGCTGGGACATCCGCTGGCGTTCAGCTTCGCCGGCCTGCTCGTTGGCTCGGTGCTGTACAGTCTGCCATTCGCCGTTCAGCCCCTGGTAGCCGGATTCACCTCTGTCGATCGCGCCCACATCGAAGCATCCGCTGGTCTCGGCGCTTCGCCATGGCGGACGTTCTGGAGCGTGGTGATGCCGCTGGCGCGCGGCTCGCTGCTGACCGGCGCGGTGCTGACGTTTACCCACACGGTCGGTGAATTTGGAGTTGTGCTGATGCTGGGGGGGAACATTCCCGGGGCGACCCGGACCCTGTCCATCTCGTTGTACGACCAGGTGCAGGAGTTTAATTACGCAGCGGCGAACAGAACAGCTCTGGCACTACTGGTAGTCTCGTTGACCGCTCTGATGCTGATCTACTCGCGGCAGGGCGCGGAGCGGAGTCAGCTTGTTTGATAAGGCTGAGGGGGATTCGAGCGCCGGGATTCTGAGCGTTCAGATGACGCATCTTCAGGGGGCACTGCGGCTCGCGGTTGCGTTCGAGGTGACACAGCCGTGGACGGTGCTGTTCGGACCCTCGGGAAGCGGCAAAAGCACTGTGCTGCGCGCGATCGCAGGACTGATGAAGCCCAATGAGGGGCGCGTGACCGTTCGCCTGCAGGGACTCGCAGGACAAAGTGAAGAGGTGCTGACGGATACGCGGCGAGGAGTATTCGTTGCGCCGCACCTGCGACCGGTCCGGTGGTCGGCGCAAGGTTCAGCTTTGTTTCCGCACTTGACGGTGCGGGAGAATGTTGGCTACGGTGTTCCGGGAAAGCAGGGCGTAGTCGATGAAGCCATGGCTCGGCTTCAACTGGACGGGCTCTCAAATAAGAGGGCGGGGGAGCTTTCGGGCGGCGAGCGGCAGAGGGTGACGCTGGCCAGGGCGATTGCAGCGACCATGACGGAGGCGTGCCTTCTGCTGCTTGACGAGCCGTTCGTCGGACTCGACCTTAAGCTCAGAGACGAATTGCTGGCCGATTTGCTGGAGTGGCGCAGATCGAGCGGGACGCCGGTGCTTTCCGTGACGCACGACATTGGCGAGGCGTTTCTGCTGGGGGCTGAGGTGATTCGTATACGCGATGGGAAGGTGGAGGGACAGGGGCCGGCGAGTGAGGTGCTCGCGGAAGAGCGGAAGCGTCTGGTCAATCAACTCTCGGGGCGGGGCGGAAAAAGCGGCGAAGTTTTTTGATTGACGCAGGGCCGAATGCACAGGCGTACATGGTGGCGAAAGAACGAATACTAAAACCCCAGTTGAACGGGCTCCTGCTCCAGCCGGATATGGAACCGGCGGTGGACTTCATCCTGGATCAGCGTGCGTAGAGCTACGATGTCCGCAGCGGTCGCGCCGCCTCGATTAATAAGCGCTAAGGTGTGGCGCGAGGAGATTCCAGCGCGGCCCAGTTGAAAGCCTTTGGTAAATCCGGCGCGTTCAAGTAACCACGCGGCGGGAAGTTTGATCGCCTCGGCGCCCGCCGACCAGTGGGGGATTTCGCTAACGGGGATGTTAAGGGAGACGGCAATCTGGGTAAGGATAGATGTCGGTACGCTGGGGTTCTTGAAGAAGGAACCGGCGCTGCGCGAGTCGGGTTCGCCTTCGACGATCAGCATACCTTTGCGGTAACGGATCTCGCGGACGGCGTGGTAGACCTCGATGGGGGTTGGAGCGGGTGCCTGGGTTCGACCGGCGAAGTAGCGTTCGAGGTCGGCGTAGATAAGCTTCGGGGTTGCGGCGCGGTCGAAGCGAAAGGTGACCTGGGTAACGATGTAACGGCCACGATCGATTGTATTGAAGATGCTTCGGCGATACGCGAAGGCGCATTGGTCGTGGCTGAGAGCGATGAAGCAGTTGGTGTTCAGATCGAAAGCTCGAACCGTCACGATGGTGTCGGCGACCTCCAGGCCATAAGCGCCCACGTTCTGCACGGGAGTTCCGCCGACCTGGCCGGGAATGCCGGCGAGACATTCGATGCCGCTGATTCCCTGCTCGCAGACCTGGAGGACGAAGCTGTCCCAATCTGCGCCCGCGGGCACGATGTATTCGACGGTGCCGCGTTCGGCTCGTACTTGTATCGGGGTGCGAATAGCTATTCGGATGGCCAACCCATCGAAGCCGCTATCGCTGACGAGCAGGTTGCTGCCACCGCCCAGGACGAAGATGGGGAGACTGCGCTGCCGGGCAATTCGGACAGCCTCGAGGAGTTCGGCCTCTGAGGCAACTTCGCAGAACGCGCGCGCGCGCCCACCAATGCGTAAGGTGGTGTAAGAGGCGAGGGAGACCTGCTCCTGAAAATCGACGGCGAGTGGCTGCACGGATAGAGGGTACAACAATGGGAACGTGAGCGAAGGGAACGTGAGCGAAGACCTCAGAAGAACAGTCCAAAAAAATCCTTCTTCTGATAGACTAGATTTGTTGTTTGAATCGGCGTTCAGCGTTGTTATCGGAATAACGCAGACGAGCGGAAGCCAGCAACAAACGCCGAACCGGTAAGTTCTAGAGGATTGTTTTTCTCGCAACCAGATCGGTTTGGGGACGTAGCTCAGTTGGTTAGAGCGCTGCCCTGTCACGGCAGAGGTCGCGGGTTCGAGCCCCGTCGTCCCCGCCATAAACCAAAGAAAATACAGGGTTTATGGCACTGACAATCAAGGTTTCAGCCCGCGAGGGTGCTGAAGGGTGCTGAACGTTCTCAGCGCCTTTCTTGCTGCCCTCAAGCAGCAATGGCTCCCGATGCGAGGGTGCTGGCGAGGGTGCTGAAAGTCTTGTCCTTCCGGCTTCCAAAACCAACTCCATTACTTTGTTGTTGGCATCCCGCTTCGTTTCGGAGATCGCTCGGGTATAGATGTCGAGCGTGATCCGCGAATTTGCGTGACGCAGGAGTTCCTGGGCTGTCTTCAGGTCCGCACCGGACGCTCTCAGGTTGGTAGCCAGAGAGTGCCGGAAGCTATGCCATCCGATCACCTTGCCGGTGATCTTCGCCCGCACCAAAGCCGGGCGGATGACCTTCTTGAGCACCATGTCGGGCGTAATCGGCTGCTTCCCCTCTTTCCGATTCGATGGAAAGAGAAAGTCGTCATCACCGTTATGCTTGGATTCCTTACGCCACTCATTCAGGCATTCGACCACGGATGAATGCAACGGGACGGGCCTGCGGCTAGCTTCGGTTTTCGTGTCTCCGAAGTGATTCCGAACACAGGAGCGAAGGACATTGACCTGAATCAACAGCGGGTCGATATCTCTCCATGTGAGCGCGATGAGTTCGGAGCGCCGTAGTCCTGTGCTGCCCGCCACCATCACCATCGCCTTTTCACGGAGCGGCAGCTCCGCAATCAACGCCGACAACTCTGCGGGCGAGAGCACGTCCGGTTCCCGTAGCCGTTTAGCAGAGGCGCGGACTTTGGTGATGGGATTCCGATGTATCCATTCATGCCGGATGCCATGGTTGAACAACGCCGACATAATATTGCGGATCTTGCTCCGTGTTGCTGGAGCGTAAGGCAGAGAGTGCAACCACTGCTCGACTTCCACGGTACGAACATCCGATAACGAAGCATTACCCCATTTGGGAACAACGTGATTGGATAGATAGATCGACGTTGACTCAATCGTTGCGAAGGCTTTTTTGTCGGCTGTCAGTTCGTGTTTTCGATAGTGGGCTGCGAGTTCGGAGACCGTTTGTGGGACTCTTACCTCGACGTTGATGTTGGCGCGAAAGTCGGCCACGGCCTTTTCCGCATCCCGGCGTAGTGGCATATCTGTCACTTTGCCGAGAACGCGCTTTTTGTACTTGCGTGTACCGTTGGTGTCGTCATACCAGCGAAACACCCATACGTCCGGCCCGCTTTTGCGCTTCTGTTTCAAAAGACTTCCTTGTTGGAAACGGCTCATGCTGTTCTCCTTGCATGAGCGCTGATGGCTACATTCATGGTACTCGCCGGTGGCCGTTTTTTCTCTGTTTCTCTTGCCTCGACCCACGCCAATAGTTCGTGCTCACGAAACCGCCACAGCTTCCGTTTTCCCTCGCCTAGCGGATGCGCGGGGACGTAACCGATACGCGCCCAACGAACCAGCGTCCGCTTGTCCATCCGAAGAATCTGAGCGGCCTCTTGAGCATCCAGAAGATGATGTTCCATAGGTTCGACTCCGAAGTCGCAACTTTGCTTCCCTCACGCCGGTTTGGGGTTGAATCACAGCTTCCATCCCGGTCGCTTGTTTAGCGTTGCAACTCAGAGTCATGATGTTTGGCTTTACGCCTCGCGTCCAATGAAAATTCGAGCGAGCGTCATTCCTTTTTGGAATGATGCCGCAGTATTGGCGTGATGAGGTGGGTCACTGAACGCAATTAGGGATTACAATTACCGCATTCGGTGGTCGATTCCGCCGTTTTTTGAAGTGCTTGCTGTCCTTCCCAGATTCGCGCCTTGGAGGATAGTCATGGTCTTACCAGATATCCGTTTGCTGCAATCGGCAATTGTGCTTGCTGAGGTACTTCACTTCTCAAGAGCAGCCGAGAGGCTGAACATGAGCCAATCCACGCTCAGTAAGCAGATATTGAAACTAGAGCGTCAGCTCGGCTTCCAAGTGTTCAAACACAATCATCAGGTCGCTGAACTCACTGATGCGGGCCGAGTCCTCATTGCCGAGGCTCAAGAAGTCGTTTCCTCCGCTGAAAGGGCGGTTTCGTCTGCCCGGGCGGTCCTCAATGGGCCGAGCGAAATCCTCAACATCGGCAAGTCTTCTTATACTGACCCGATTCTCATTTCAACGCTGCTTTCCATTCATCTCTCCCTGTTTCCCGAGATGAAGATCAAGCTCTGGAGCAACTACTCCAATGAGCTAGCCCGCCAGGTCGGCGCGGGAACGCTGGAGCTAGCCGTGATAACCGGCGTACCCCACAGACCACAGCTCAGCCTTCTGAATATCGCAGACAATCCCATTTACGTCGTGATGTCCATGGAGGACGACTTGTCGGCGCACCGAGAGGTTCGCCTGGAGCAGATGCACCATGCGGAACTGGATAATGTTGGGCAAGCATGCGAATGCGTATTTGCACGATGCGATTCAATCCGTTGGCGCGGACATAGGTGCTTATCCAATCAGACATTTTTGACTTCACCAGCCCCGAAGAAGCCTCAGAATTGATCCGCGAACATCAGGGACTTGCGTTCCTGCCTCGCTGGGCAGCATGGAAAATTGCTCGTGATGGCATTACGATGCGACCCTTGGCTGAGCATCGTCTCCGTCTCGTCACCAGTCTGGCGATGCGCGCAGACAGCAGATCTCGACTGGTGAATGAATTTGTTAAGGGTGCCGGAAGGAAGTTCGGCGTCGTCGGTCAAGTTTCTCAGAGGAAGCTTCCGCTCGCCATGTAATTTATCGGGTGTAACGCACGGGCGTCTCGCCAATTCCTACTTCACGAATTTCGATATTCAAAGGTCCTTCTGTCCCGCATTTGGGACAGACAAAGAGCCCATTCGTATGGACGCGACCTTCAACTTCTTCTCTGCGGAATGCAATCGCGCAATATAGACAAACATGAACATGGAGCAGCGGAGAATGTGGTGCGTTGCTGTTGTGTTCCATAAAGGCTCGCCTCCTCCACCATCCCAGACGTTTCCCGTTCTCCGCAGAAGGTGTTTGACCGTTGGGGCTTGAAGGATGATTACCAAGATCTTCATGATCGAGTTATCGCAAGCCAGAAAGCACGACAGTCGGCTCGCGACAAGCCGGCGCTCTCTCCGGCTTCCCGATGCCTGCACCACGTAAATCCGGAGCCGAAAGCATGTTTGTGGTTCATTCAGTTAGTCCTCCTCGACGATCGCCATATCTACCGAGTGCTCAGCCGCCGCTTTGCCGCTCCACCGGATGGCTAGCTGCCGCCATCGCAAGCCGTCGTCCGCCGATCGAAAAATCATTCCGTCAGCGGAGAAGTAGAAAACTCCAGGTTCGACAATACTCGCGGCCAGAACCGGGATGCGCGATCCCTGAGGCTTGGGCAAACCATGCCGTACTTGCCGCCACTCTTCATTTGCAGTACGGCGATAGATATAGGAAAGGGCTGACTCTTTGAAGTGCGCTGCATATGCGCTATTGGAAGCTGAGAGCAAGAGGGTCATCGGATCCGTTATGCTGACGGCAATACTCCAACAGTACCGGTGCTCCAAGCCGTCAACTATACGTCGCCAGCTATCGCCGTCGTCGACGCTCTCGAAATAGCCATCGCCGGCAGCCGAGTGTAGGAAGGTAGGCTTCTGCGGATGAACCGCAAGAGAGTGGGTGTCTTTTGGACCGCTCGGAATGCGGTCGCGCCATGTCCCTCCCGCATCATCGCTGCGCAACAGCGCTCCGGCCTCAATAGCGACATGCAAACGACGCGGCTTTGTCAAATCCGGAAGAATTGATTGGACGTGATGTGTTTCTGGACGTGGTGGGAAGCTCCATTCCTTCGCTGAAGGCAATGTCAGCAGCGTGGAGAGTTCCTGCCATGTTTCGCCACTATCGTCAGATCGAAAAATGGCGCTCGGCTCGGTCCCCGCATAGACTGAACCGGAGTTACATGCTGCAAGCGCCGTCACGTTAGAGTGTGTGAAACCGCTGATCGCACTCCAAATCACACCCCCGTCGTCGCTTCTGAACATCCCATCGCCGAATGTTCCGCAGTAAACGACTTTGTTTCGATTGGAGGTGGCGGCAACACACCGAATCTGTTTGCCCTCCAAGCGAACTGTGCCGTGCCAGCTTCCATCGGAACCCGCAATCACGGACAGACCGCGAGCAGTAGGGAGATAGATCGTCGTCCTCATGCTTACGCACCTTCAACAATAGTGTGGTGTTTCCGGGTTCTCCTCGGTACAGCAGGAACACAGTGCCACTTACGAATAATGCGTCTGCTCCAAGTCATGAATGAGTCCCGGACCAGTCGGGTGCCACCCCAGCCGATGTTGGGTCTGTCGGCTTGAAGCCGCCATATCTGCGTAAACGAGCATTGCTGTCGGGCCAAAATGGGACTGGGCTTCTTCTCGAGAGAGGCTGATCACAGGAACCTGCAGACCTTTGCCAATCACTTCCGCGATTTGACGCAGCGGTATGCCTTCTTCTGCGACGGCGTGATACCTGCTCCCCGCCTCATGCTTTTCCAATACAAGCCGGTAAAGATGCGCTACATCAAGGACATGCGCCGCCGCCCACCGATTTAGACCATCACCGATGTATGCTGAAATCTTCTTTTGTCGAGCCACCTGAATCAGGAAAGTCGCCAGACCATACTTGGTCGCGTTGTGAACCTGAGGAAGGCGAACCACTGAGACATTGACCCCGCGATCCGCAACAGCAGCTCCTGCCTTTTCTGTGACTCTCACACTATGGAACGGTTCACTGGGATCGAAGTGGTCCTCCGTTGCCAGATGACCCGGCGTAGCGATACCCATCGCGGCCACCGAGCTGATCAGTAGGGGGCGATCCGAACCCATTAGCTCGTCGCCCAGAGCGGCGATCACCCGGCTCTCCTGTTCGCTGCTCGCCGCAATTTTTGAAAAGTCGTTGCCGAAAGCACAGTGGATCACACCATCGGTCTTGCCGGCACCGCTGCGAAGGCTGTCCAGGTCTTCGAGACTTCCTCGATGAACTTCAGCACCGGCGGCAATAAGAGACTCTGCGGTCGCCTCTGAACGCGCAAGTCCAAGCACCTGATGGCCTGCTTCAATGAGTTCCAGAACGATTGCAGAGCCGATGAATCCCGTTGCGCCTGTAAGGAAAACTTTCATGTGTCTACTCCTTTGTTGATATTGTTGCGATTGCCTTTGTTAGATCGATCCGAAAGAACGGAGTTCTTGAATGAATCCGCTCTCAGGGGCATGTCTTCTGATGACGACAATTAGAAGAAATTCAACACGCGGCATGTAGTTCCGCAATGATCTGCCGGATCTGTAGGTCCAAAGGTTCAAAAGCCTTCAAGAGTGATTGGGTCATTTCTGTGGGCGCGTACCCTGGAGAGCCAGTATGGAAAGGCGGCTGTGGATCGTATTCAATGGCAAGTTGGGTACTCTGAGCTACTGCGTCTCCACGCAGGCGTGCCAGCAGGATCAACCCAAAGTCAATTCCGGAGGTGACTCCTCCGCCAGTGATGCGGTTTCGATCGATGACGACTCGTCCGTCCGCGGGCTCTGCACCGAACATGGGCAAGAAAGCCTTTGCTGCCCAATGCGAGGTCGCTTTGTAGCCTCGCAAAAGTCCAGCGGCGCCGAGAATGATGGAGCCGGAGCACACGGAGGTTACATATTTGGAGTCAGCGCCCTGTTCGGAAAGAAAGGTGAGCACATCTGCGTCCCTCATGACCGAGATCATGCCCGGTCCTCCGGGAACAAAAAGTACGTCAAGGTCTTTTGGGCAATCTTCCAATGTTGTGGTTGGTCGTATCTCGATGCCAGTGTCGGAAGTTATTGGATCAGTCGATTTCCAAACGAGATGGATATCTGAAAAACCAGACAAGACGGTTTGTGGAGCAATGAGATCGAGAAGCGTTACACCTGGATAAAGCAACATCCCCACTTTAAGGGGTTCGGGCGCTGGCTGACTCTGCGTGGGACCGTTATCATCTTCGTTCTCCTGCCCGATCGCATCTTGAGAAGCAAGAGATAAAGAGACTGGCGCAGCGCTTGCCGATGCATTGTTGAACTCGCGTCGATTCATTCGATCCTCATTTAGGTTAGTCAAGACGTTTGTGTTTGATCTGTAGGCTCGGCTACAGGAACAGACGGAAAAAGCAGCCAAAGCTGACAAAACCCTCGAATGACTAAATAATAGCACGACCGTTCGTGTTATAATTAAAATATGAAGGATACTAAAGAGCGCATCCTTACCCAGGGGCTCGATCTGCTGACTCAGAGAGGGTTTGCCGATGTCACTGTCGGCGTGCTCGCCCAGCGAGCGGGCATGTCGAAGAGCGGCCTCTTCGCCCATTTTGGCTCGAAAGAAGAAGTTCAACTCAACTTGTTAGAGGAAACGTTGCGTGTCGGCGCGGCCGCATTCATCGAACCGGCAATGCGCAATCCACCGGGCCTTACACGGTTACGCGCCGTCGTTCACGCCTGGTTCGGATGGACACAAAAGGCCGGGTTGCATGGTGGATGCCCTATTGCGGCCGGTCTGTTTGAATTCGACGACGCACCCCAGAGCCATCCCGTGCGGCAACGGCTCTTGGCCATCGAACAACAGTGGAGGAACAGCCTAGCTGCAATCACAGGTGAAGCCATACATAATGGTGAACTTCGGGCCGATCTCGATATCGAACAGTTCGTTTGGGAACTGTGCGGGATCTATCTTACGCATCATGTATCCCAACGCTTTATCAACGATCCGATCGCAACCAAGCGTGCCCATATAGCGTTCGAGGGGTTACTCCGCCGGTCGGCGCAGACCGGTCCGGAGCTCGATGCGAGTAAGAACTCTGCGGCGCGTAAGCCGAAACGCATTGCTCGCCCATGTAAAACAAAGGCACCCCGATGATTCGAACGCTTCTTCTTACCGTTGCAGCCGGGGGGATCGCCCTTGCCATCGACCTTGCGATTGGGACGGCAGCACCGAGATTCACTCATGTGCCCCGAGGATTTCCGCCGTTTACCTTCCTCCCGATTCTTTCAGGCACGGTCGGCGGTGCAGTTCTCGCCTCGATTGCATACTCGATTATTCGCATCACCTCACGTAACCCCGATCAAATCTTTTTCTTTGTATCGTTAGCTGTTTTCGCTCTATCGCTTGGTCTACCCTTGCGCCTGTCCTTCACTCATTCGTCTCGTTTTGCGGGCGTCACGCCGTCCGCTCAGATGGTACTAGTCCTAATGCACGCCATCGTCATGATCGTCAGCTTTGTCACGCTGACAGCAAGGCCGAAATCGTGTTGAGTTCCTCAACGATGAACGGTTATGAGAGAGGATTTGCAATCGTAAAACTCGGTTGCTAGGCCAGCAGCCCTACGACAATATTTGCCCACCAGTTCCGGAAAGGGACAACCATGCATATCTTGACGCCGCAAATCGGTATGGCGAATATAATCGCTCCAGTCATAGTTTCGGGAATCTTTATCACCCTGACTTCGCTGTTCAAGGAGCCTGCACGTCAGCAATTCAGCGCGCTGATGATAGCTGGAGCTGGCTTCGTATACTTTGGAGGCGGATTTCGCTTTT